>JBCCZL010000566.1:0-6644 GCA_039187775.1 Myxococcota bacterium | reverse complement strand
CGGCGCGGTCATCGAGGTGCCATGAGGAGAACTGGACAAGCCATCGTGATCTTCGTCGGAGGAGTCTTTTGGGCGAGCCTTTCAGGAATCGACGTCGGGGAGACCGGCGTTGGTGGGATCGACTCGCTCGCGATCCCGGCGTTTGTGCCGGGCGTCGGCACCGCGGCCGCCCAGGAGTCGTCGCCCCGGGAACGATCCCGACAGCAGTTCGAACGCGGGGTGCAACACCTGTCGGAGAGTCGCTACGCCGAGGCGGTCGAGGCCCTGGAGGCGGCGCGAGTCCTCTATCCGACGGCGCCAATCCACTTCAACCTCGGCCTCGCCTATCGCGGAGCGGACCGAGTGACCGACGCGATCGCCGCCTTTGAACGGTTTCTTCAAGCATCCGGCGACGGGATTCAACCCGGCCGGCTTCAGGAAGTGCGCCGAAGCCTCCGAAGCCTCCGGGCGGCGCTCGCCGAGGTGCGGCTCGATATCAGTCCCGCCGACGCGACGGTCACGATCGACGGTGACCCGGTGCTTCGAGGCAGCGCCGTGGAACTCGATCCAGGGCGCCACGTGGTAGTGGCCCAGGCACCGGGACACCGCGAGGCCCGAGAGGAACTCAACCTCGAACCGGGGAGCCGCCGCGTGGTACAGCTCGCGCTCACGCCAGCCCGGGAGCAGGCCACGCTGGTCCTCGACATCGAGCCGGACGAAGCCCTCGTCCGCGTGGACGGCCGGCTCCGAGGCAGCGGAGACCGAGAGCTCACCGTGGACCCGGGTGCGCACATCCTTCAGATCGAAGTCGACGGGGAGACCGAGAGCACCGACTTCGAAGTGGGACCCGGTGAGCGACTCGAGCTCTCACTCGCATTGTCCTCAGGGGGCAGCCTCACCTGGCTTTTTGTATCTCTTGGAGTTCTCGCGGTCGCCGGTGGAATCACCGCGGCGATCCTGCTCCTCGGCCAGGACGACGAAGAGCCCCTGCCGGGGGATCTTGGAGTGGCGACGACCGCTTTGGGAGTAAATTTTTGATGCTCGGGCAACATGATTGGCGAAAGCTGAGCAAAGGGGTGTGCTTCGCGCTGCTCGGAAGTGTTCTTCTTTTCGCATGCTCCGAAGATCGCACCCAGCTCATGCTTCTGGTGGATACGGACATGACCCAAGGAGGCGGAGCCGCGCTCGAGGGCATCACGATTCGGGTATTTAGCGGAGCGAGCACCGAGCCCTCGTTTTCTCAGGGCTACGATCTCGGTCCGGCGGTCCGCCTGCCCACGACCTTGGCGATCGTTCCCGATTCGGAGACCGAAGGGCGAGTGGCGGTCGAGGTCGATGCCCTCGGCGCGAACCGTCGCATCCTCTTCACCAAGCGCGTCGAGGCTGACTATCAGCCGGAGCGAACGCTCCGCCTCGACCTGTTCTTGGCAGGTCGGTGCGTCGACGCGACAGCGAACGCCTGCCCGGAAGGAACGAGCTGCGGCCTCGCAGGCTGCGAAGAGAATCTTCGACGCAATCTCCCACCCTGGGAGGGCAAACCCACGCCCGACGCGCAGGTCGCTCCGCCGGACGGATCGGTGGACGCTCCGAGCGATGGATCGGTGGATGCCACCCGCGACGGCGACAGCGGCGCGCCACCGATTCCTCCGCCGCGACCGATTCGACCTGCGTCGGGCACGATGACCACGTCTCGGACGGTGAGCTTTCAGTGGGCCCTTGCCCCCGACACGAACGGCGCCCGAATCGACATCTGCCGCGAACGCACCTGCGATACGGTGGTCGAAAGCATGGAGGTTGATGGGACGGAAGCCGACGTCACCCTCGCGCCTGAACCGACCCCGGCGAGCCGGGTCTACTACTTTCGCCTGGTGGGCCGTCGAGGCGCCGAGCTTGGCGAAGACGCGAGCGCGATGTGGTCATTCAGCGTGCACGGCCGGCCGAGTGTTGCCGCGGGGACCAGCTGGGGTTCGATCTACGACTTCGACGGCGATGGTCTCGCGGAGGTCTTTGCCGCCGCCCCGATGTCCGCCACGGTTCAGGGTTATCGAGGCCGCAACCCTGCGGGAAGTTCCCCCGGCGCCGACTACATCTTTGAGGCACCGGCCGAACTCGGCTTCGGCACGACGGTCACCAGCGCCGGCGACGTGAACGGCGATGGGTTCTTGGACCTCGCCATCGGCAGTCGAGGCTCGATCTTTGTCTACCACGGCGGGGCCGGCGCAATTCCGGCAGCCGCCGGCACCACCGATGCGGCCACGACCCTCGTTGGAACCTCGCTCGAGCGGCAGAGCGTCGACGGAGCGGGGGATATCGACGGCGATGGATACGCGGATCTCGTGGTGGGGGAGCCGACGGCCAACCGCGTGCTGATCTACTCGGGCGGCCCGGGCGGTTTATCGACCACGGGTGTTCCGTTCGTTCGTACCGCGGACGCGAGCTTCGGCACCGCGGTGGCCGGCGGCTGCGACCTCAACCGCGATGGCTACGCCGACGTCCTGGTCAGCGCGAGCGACAAGGCCTTCGCGGTGATGGGGAGCGACATCGGCCTTGGCGAAGTGGTCGAGCTCCTGGCGGGCGCGGGCGCTCGGGGCTTTGGCCAATCCCTTGCCTGCGGCGGCGACCTCGATGGCGACGGTTTTGTCGATGCGCTCGTGGGCGCGCCGATCGACGGAGCGGTGTTCGTCTACTCGGGAAGCGAAAGCGGCCCGTCGACCAACCCCGCCGCCGCGGTCCGAAAGGTTCCCGGCGATGTCGGCGCGATGACGAAGCACGGGGCTTCCTTTGGCCGCTGGGTGGCGAGCGCCGGAGACGTGAACGGCGACGACATCAGCGACCTCGTGGTGGTGGCACCGGACGAAGCCACCGGTCTTCGGCCCTCGGACTTTGTCGGTTACGCGTTCCTCTTTCACGGACGTCCGAGCGGGCTCGGCCTCACCGGGCCGGGCGACTCGACGAATCACCAGCGGGCGCTCGGTGCGAGCATGATGTTCGCGGAGAATCGGACCCAGGCCGCCCACTACGCGGGGGATGTCAACGGAGACGGTTTTGGCGATCTCGTAGTTGGCTTGCCGGCGCGAAGCGGCGGGGCTGGCGGCGTGTTCCTTCATCTTGGGTCCGCGGCCGGTGTACCGACCGCTTCCAACTGGACCTTGGAGGGGGGCGCTCTTCAAGGCTACGGCACGGTGGTGGCGTTCCTGGGGCATCGCCCTGGGACCTTGCTTCGACGATCGGCGTTGTTCCCTAGGAGCGGTCGGCGAAGCGCATTTCATACGGGGCTCGACCGAGCCTTCCGGGGGACAGAAGTGAGCGTGGGGCATGCAGTTTCGTCTTGGAGTCTTGATTCTCGTCTCTGGCTGTAGCCAGCCAGGATCCGATATCGGAACCCACAACGCCCATCTGGGCGATTTCAGTGGGGGCGTCGTCGCGGAAAATCATCCGGAGGGAGCGGGGCGCTACGGCGTGTTCTACGACGCGACCCATAACACTTTCGGTACGCCGAGCGCCGCGACACTGGACGGGGTCCCCGCGATGCGGATCGAGGACGGGGGGTTTACCAACGGTGTGTACGCCATCTTTGAGCGATCGATTCCCGCCGACGGCACGTACCGGCTCGAAGTCCCCATGCTGGTCGTAGAAACCAGCGCGACGACGACCGATGGCGTGGACCAGTATCAGGTGGGCGTAGCGACCGGAGCGGCCGCCGTGCATCGCGGTCCGAACCCGAGCGCCCTCGCGGGGCTGACCACCGTGGGGAACTATCCTGCGTTGACCGACGGAGACGACACCGGACTCGGCACCACCACGGTGAGCACCGGCGAGTTCGTGGCGCAGGCCGGCGATGATCTGCTCCTCGCCTTCGGGACCGACGTGACAACGGGAGCGTGGAACGCCGGCTCCGGATTCTGGAACGGCACCTACATCCTGGTGGGTTCCCCTCGATTGGTCGAAGTGATCGTCGACCCCTCGATTGTGGTCGACAACGACGATGGCCCGCCCGGATTCACCGTGGACGGCAGCTGGTCACTCAGCGGAAGCCCTGGATTCAACGGCGGAACCTACCACTTCACCTCCACCGGCAATGGCGCGACCGCCCGCTTTCGCACCTCGCTTGCGCCGGGTTTCTACGAGGCCGAAACGATCTATCGAGCGGGGACCAATCGGACGGGCAACGCTCACTACTCGGTGAACATCGGGGGGACCATGCAGGTCGAACGGGTGGTCGACCAGCGCTACCGCAATCTTAGCTGGGTAGGCCTCGGCCTCATTCACGTGGAGGCTCCCTCCGAAGCGACCATCGAGGTCGACGCTCCCGCCGGGGCGCCGGGCGAAGTCTTGATTGCGGACGCGGTGCGCTTTATGCCGGTCGACGGCCCGCCTCCCGAAGACCCACCGGAGATTCGGCTCGCCGCGATCACCGTCTTCGACCCCCTTTCAGATCCCGGGGCGGTCCAGGCGATCGTCGACGATCTGGAAGCGCTGCACTACAACGCCGTCGCGGTGCATGCACGCTATCGAGGAGACGCGACCTACCTTCCGAATCGCAACGACGCGACATACCCGAACAACGAACCTCGGAGCCCGCTGGTGGGGGAGGTCGATGTGCTTGCCGAGATGGTGGAACGGGGGCACCGGGCAGGACTCAAGGTCTTTGCCTACGTCAACACGCACCTCGTCACCGACGGCGCCGATTCGGTCGCTTCGCCGAATCACGTGGTCAACGTGCATCCGGAATGGCGAACCTATGCGTACAACGGAGGGGCGCCGGTCGTACAGAACACGAGCCACGATCCGGAAGGACTCTGGCTCGACCCGGCGCTGCCCGAGGTTCGGTCGTATCTCGCCGACATCGCGGGAGACATCGCGACGAACTACGATATCGACGGCGTGATCCTCGACCGGATCCGCTACCCACAGACGTCATTTACCCGAGAAAACCGGGACTTTGGCTACCATCCGGAGGCGATTCGGCGCTTCAATCGGCGCTACTTTCGGTGGGGCACGCCGGACCCGCGCGATGAACGGTGGATCGCATTTCGACAGGAGGCGGTCACCGCGAACGTCGGGGCGATCCACGATCGTTTGGCGGCAATCGACCCAGAGCTCTTGCTCTACGCCTACCCCATCGGGCGGTTTAATGACGCGATCGAGTTCAACTACCAGGATTGGCCCGAATGGCTTCGACGTCATCGCATCGATGGGGTTCTTCCGCAGGTCTACAGCACCGACCAAGGAAGTTTCGAAGACCGCCTTCTGATCCACCGGAACGCGTACGACGGCGACCGGATGCTCGGCGTCACCCTCAATGGCTTTCAGCCAGGCGTGGACCTCTTCGCTCAGGTGGAGGGGGCTCGCGCGGCGGGCTTCGCGGGAAGCTCACCGTTCCGGCACGGAACGCTCGGCCCCTTGGGTTACCTCGAGCCGCTCGCTGAAGGTTGGGATGGGATCGCACCGTTTCCCGAGCATCCCTGGAAAGGGCAAAGTCAGGAGCGGCTTCGGTTTCGGGCCGATTGCGGCGGACAAGGGGGACACGCGTTCGAGATTCGGAACGAGAACGAAGAGTCGATCGCCTACGACTGGTGGAGCCTCGGCCAAAGTTCGGGAAGCGGTTACGCCGCGGTCGGTGAAAGCACCCTCACCATCCCCCGTACGCGCTCGTTCGAGCTCGTGTTCCTTCGCTGGTATGGTTACGACGGCGAGCCTCGCTATCGGTTCACGCTCAGCTGCCTCCGGCGATCCCGGAGCTTTCACTAGCAGGCGAGATCGATGCGGGGACGCGCAGAGGTGTCTACGACAGGACGTGCTGATCCAAGACGAAGGCAACCATCGTCCCGGTGAGAACCTCGCGGTCGCCGACGCTCGCACGCACGGAGAGAACTCGCTTCTTTCCCTTTTCCTCCTGAAGCTCGGCGACCGCACGAACCTCGTCGCCGAGCTTCACGGGGGCGACAAAGCGGACGTCGGCCGACCCGAGTACGACATTGGGGTCGTTCACCGCGAGCATGGCGGCATAGTCGACCGCTCCAAAGACAAAGCCTCCGTGCACGAGGCCCTGTGCGTCCGCGACCATGGCCGGGGTCGGGACGAAACGCACTGTGGCGGCTCCAGGAGAGAGCGTCTCCGGTTCTCCGCACAGGGTGCGATCGATCGATAGGTGGGTGTTCGGTGCCTTGGAGGTCATGAGCATCGGTAGATAGAACGGTGCAAAATATCAAGGAGGTTTCTTGGTCGGCGTTTGAATGGCCGATAAGACGCGCTGGGCGCTCGGACGGCTCGGTTGGTCGGCTCCGTTGGTCGGCTCCGTTGGTCGGCGCGAGGAAGCGCGCTGGGCGCTCGGACGGCTCCGTTGGTCGGCTCCGTTGGTCGGCTCCGTTGGTCGGCTCCGTTGGTCGGCGCGAGGAAGCGCGCTGGGCGCTCGGACGGCACGTCCTTCCGCGCGGCCGGACTTGGCTCTCGGAGGTGGCATCGGGCGGTTCGGGGCCGGAACGTAGCCGCGCTCCAGGACGCACCGTCCGAGCGCCCAGCGCGGAGACACGCTTCCTGCCCTTGCTTGGTGGAGGGCATGAAAATGGGCCCCAACGCGATGCGTGGGACCCATTCGGTCGACTGAAGTCGGGGAGTTACTTGTTGGGTTGAGGGGTCGTTCGGAGGTACGGCTTGACCTCGGT
>JBCCZL010000565.1:0-6653 GCA_039187775.1 Myxococcota bacterium | reverse complement strand
GCGCGGCCCTTCCGCCGCCGACGAACACTCCGGTATCCCGCACGTCCTCGATCACCGCGCGGGAAAGCACCAGGGCTGCGCCTGTGCCGGTCTCGACACCTCGCCCTAAGTCGGCCGCGCCGTCGGGACGCACCCCTCGGATCGCGACATCGCTCAGCTCGGCACTCGATTCGGAGTCGACAACCTGCACTGCAATATCGCGGACCCGTTCGAAGACCGCACGACTGACCTCGGCCTGGCCGCCCCCTTGCACCTGGAGACCGCGGCCAAACTGCCCGTCCCTGGGCGCGCTGTCGCGCACGACAAACCCATCCGCCACGAACGTCCCGTCGAGAACAAACGCACCGGCCAGTCCGGAGCCGCTCACGATGACGTCTTGGACGTTCAGCGTGGCCCGCTCTTCGACCCGAAAACCGGGCTGGGCCCCGAAGATCGATAGATTCTGGACGACCACCGTGGCACCGCTGTGGGCGCTGATGGTGCCGGTGGCGTCGTCCACAAATGCCGCCACCAATTCGGTCTCCGCCGTGCACGCCCCCCAGAGGGTGGTGTCTTCCGGGAACGTAGCCGCCACGGAGTGACGCCCCTTGCCGAGCGCGAAAATCTCCCCGCCCGAAGCCGCGGAGAAGGCCTCACCCAGCCCGGCAAACGGACGCTCGCGGGTTCCGTCGCGGCCGACCGCCGGCGCAGACGTCGACACAAAGATGACGTCACGATCGGCAGGCAGCCCTTCTGGCAGGTCTCCTTCCGGGCACGCCGACCCAACCACCGTGCAGGACGAAGAACCGACAAAGCGCGCTTGCCCTGCGGGACAGGCGGTGTCCTCATCGGGTGCCCAGGGTTCGCAGAACCGATGCCCATCGGCGAGGACCGTTTCCGGCCATCCGCTCGGGCACACGATCATGGGAGGGCCTGGGGGCTGCAGGTTGTTGGACACGCTTGCATCGGCGTCTTCACCAACCGACGCATCGCCCGGCATTCCTCGGTCGCCGTCCGAGCACGCTGCGACGAAAACCATGACGGCCAACAACCCGCGCATTCCGCCGGTTTAGCACGTGATCCGGCCAAGGAGGGCTCGGGAATGTCCGAGTCGCGTTGGATCGGGGCTCAACTGTGGATTTCGCCGAATCTCGGACGCGGAGTGATTCGCTCGGTCGGATTCGTGGCAGGAGCCCACGGAGTGTCGTGGGAGAAGGATGGACCCGCCACCTGGAACGGTGGGGCTCGGAATTCCCCTCCGTGCGCGACAAACGCAACGGCTGACCCGTTTTTTCGCAGGCTGGAATCGTGTCGTTCGGAGAACAAACTGTATAAAATCCGCTGGACTGGCAGACCCGATGCGGACGAACGACAACTGGGCGAAGGACCTGGTGGGCCATGAGCTCCACGGGCGCTACCGCCTGGAAAAGCTCGTCGGCGAGGGGGGTATGGGGGCCGTGTTCTCGGCGCTGACTCTCGATACGTCGGAACGGTGCGCGGTGAAGCTCATCGCTCCCAAGCTCGCAATGCAGCCTGAGTTCCTAAAGCGCTTCGAGCGAGAAGCGCTGGCCGCGTCCGCCGTGGGCGTTCGTGGTGTGGCGGAAGCGCGCGCTTTCGATACCGATCCCGCGCTCGGCCCGTACCTGGTGATGGAGCTCCTGGACGGCGAGTCGCTCTCGGAACGGATCAAGACCGTCGGCGCAATCCCGGCGTCGAAGTGCGTAAGAATCCTCCAGTCTCTTCTTGAAACCCTTCAAGCGGTGCACGACCAGCGCATCATTCACCGCGACCTCAAGCCCGGCAATGTGTTCCTCGTGGGAGATACCGATGAGGTCAAGGTCCTCGACTTCGGCGTCTCCCGGATGCGCGAAGTCGGAAAGGACACCCTCCTCACCCTTCCCGGGACGGTCCTCGGCACTCCGCGCTACACCGCCCCCGAACAGCTCGCCGACCCCACGAGTGTAGATGCCCGCGCGGACATCTACGGGGCTGGGGCCATCATGTACACCTGCCTCGCCGGCCGGCCGCCTTTTGCGTACCTGCGCGGCCCCGAACTCATCCGTGCGGTGGCGAAGGGGGCGCCTTCTCCACTCGAGAAGATCAAACCCGGGCTTCCCCGTGCGCTCTACGAAGTCGTGTCGACGGCGATGGCCCGATCCAGCACCGACCGCTGGCAATCCGCCTCCGCGATGGCCGCCGCCCTCGGAAATCTCTACGAGGTTCATCACCCCGACGTGGCGGACTGGGACGAAGAAGAGCCAACGTCCCGCTGGGACCCCACGAGCGGCGAACCGCTTCCCCCGACGCGTCGGTCGTCGCCCGGCGCAAAGGTGGCCAACAGCCCGCAACGCCCCCCAACCGCTCAGCCGAGAGCCTCGAAGCCGATCGCCAAGACCTCGCTGCTCCAGTCCGGGGTGGACCTTCCGTTTTTGGGAGACGCCGCCTCGTCGCCAAGCCCCTCGGCGGCCCCGAGCCCCAGCTCGACCAGCCCGGGGTTCGCCCCTGCGTCTCAGCCGGCCCCTCCCGTCGCGGGTCCAGGGGGCGCGCAGCTCTCCGTCCCTGGGGCCCCGAGCTCAAATCCAGCTGCGGTAGGCACCTCGATTCCCCCCGGATCGCACCCCCCGCTCTCTACGAGCGGAAGCGACATGCATCTCGAGATGCAGGTCAACCTTCCTTCGAAGCGCAAAGGACGGTCGAAGGCAGCGATCCTCGGCCTCGGCGTGGGAGCGATGTTTGTCCTCGCGGCCCTCGGGGTCGCGGCGTTCATGTTCTTTGGTCCCGGGGGAGCCTGGGTGTCGGAGGAAGCCGCGGGCTCGGCAACCGCGCCGAGCGAAGCCGACCAGTCCACGCTTGATGAGGCTAGTTCATTGGTTGCGATGGGATCGTACGACGCGGCGAGCGAGCGCTACGAAGCCATCCTCGCCGATGGGTGCGGCGAGCGGCTTTCGGTCGAGGCTCGAGGATGCGGGATGGCCCAGCTCGGTCTCGCGACCATTCAGATCACTCAGCTCGAACCACTCGTGGAGCAGGAGTCTCCCACTCCGGAGACCATTCTCGCTCGGGTCGAGCTTCAGTCGAAGGCTCTCGATCACTATGCCCAGGCAACAAATAGCGGTCACCTTGACATCATTCAATGCGCCTTCGCGGGGGAGGGGGAACTCGAGGAACTGATCGGCCGCACCCAAGACGAAGCGAATCGAGCCACCTCGACGCGCCTCGGCCTCGACTTCTTTCGCCGCGGCGCGGAACTCGATGTTGAAGGGCCCTGCCGTGACCGCGCGATCGCCGGTGCGGCGCGACTCGCGAACGCCGCCGACTGAGACCGGTGGAAAACAAGCCGAACGGCGCTTGGTGCTTGGTGAGAGCCCGGGCCAGCTGCGCTGGCCCGTAGCGAATCAAGCTCCTAGACTACCGGCGGGAGCTGGTTGGTGTGCGGCGCCGCACCGAGGGAGGTTGTTCGTCAATGAGACCGAGCATGCGTAATCCTGGGTGTTCCTTCGTGCTTGCAGCCCTGGGCGTGGTCGGCGCCTGCACTGGAAAAGTGAACCCAGCCGACCCTGGCCCCTCGCGCACGCCCGACCCGCCAACGGGCTCCGCCGCCCTCGCCGCCGCTCCCGGGCTCCGAACCCTCACGCCCACGCAATATCGGACGAGCGTTCAAGAGATCATCGGCATGCCGGTACCCGTCGGCGAAGTCGGTCAGTGGCCTTCCGCCATCGCCGCGGCCCGTGGCGGGTTCGCACCCGGTACCGTGCGAGCCTACGAGGCCGAGGCGCGGGCGACGGCACGCTGGGTGTTCGAAGACGCCGACCGACGAGACAACGTGGTCGGCTGCGGCCTCGAGACCGATGGTTGCCTGCGTGAGTATCTAGGCCGCGTCGGCCGGCGAGCGTTTCGCCGACCGCTCTCTACCGAAGAGCTCGACCGTTGGGAACGGGTGGCCGGCGATGTTCAAGTGCGACTCGGGGGAACCGATGCCGGCGCCGAGTACGCGCTCGCCGGCCTGCTCCAGTCGCCGCACTTTCTCTACCGCGTGGAGATTGGTACCGCGAGCGGTGCGTCGGTGCTCGCCTTCGACGACTACGAAATGGCCACTCGCGTCGCCTACCTTCTCTGGAACAGCGCGCCGGACGACGCGCTCCTGGATGCGGCAGAGCGAGGCGACCTCACCCAACCTTCGGAACTTCGGAGAGAGGTCGACCGCATGCTTCAAGACCCGCGGTTTCAAGAGGGCCTTCGCGGGTACTTTGGCGACCTTTTGCACGCGGGAGCCATCGAGACCCTCGAAAAGGACGAGGGGCTGTTTCCGAACGCGACGCCGGAGCTCTTCCGCACCCTTCGGAGGCAGCTCGTGTTCACCGCCGAGGCAGCCGTAGCCGGCGGCGACCTTCGATCTCTGTTTACTTCTCGGACCGTCTACCTAAACGACGCGCTCGCTGAGATATACGGTCTGCCGCCGACCTTCGGTCCGGAACTCCAACCGGTCACCCTCGAGCCCGACAGTCCTCGGGCCGGCATCCTCACCACTCCCGGCATCCTCGCGCACCATGCGTATCCCGGAAAGACGTCGCCCGCGCTTCGCGGCCTCTTCGTGCGCAAAATCTTACTGTGCCAGGACATTCCCCCTCCTCCGGCGGGGGTCGAGACCACGCTGCCCGAGCCGACGCCCGGCGAGTTCGTGACCACCCGCGAACTTGTCGCGGTGCACCAGACCGAGCCGAGCTGCAACGGCTGCCACCAGTTCATGGATCCGATCGGCCTTGGCCTCGAGAACTTCGATGCTCTCGGCTATTTCCGCGCGACGCAGAACGACCTTCCTATCGACCCCAGCGGCGAGCTCGACGGCACAGCGTTCGCCGATGCGGCGGGGCTTGGCGAAGCGATCGCCGCCCACCCGCGGCTCACCGATTGCGTCCTCGAAAACCTCTACGCGTACGCCTCCGGCCACACCGTGACCAAGGGTGAAGCCCCCGCCCTCGCGGCCATTGGCGAAATGGTCGTCGGACAAGGCCACCGAATGGACGTGGCGTTGCGGGCGATCGCGCTGAGCGAGAACTTTCGCTTCGCCGCGACCGAAGGAGCACAGGAAGGAGCGGGACAATGAGAAAGTATCTGCCCCGACGCACCTTTCTCCGCGGTGCGCTGGCCACCGGGGGAGCGGCCACCGTGGGTCTGCCGATGCTCGACGCAATGCTCAACCTCGAAGGAAACGCGCTCGCCAATGGGGACCGTTGTCCGGACCGGTTTGTGCTCTGGTTCTGGGGCAATGGCACCGAGCCGAACGCGTGGGCGCCGGAAGCGACCGGCGAAGGGTACGCGACGACGGAGCTCATTCGCGGCATCGATGCCGTCAAAGACTACGTACATCTGGTCAGCGGAACCGAGCTTCCGACGCGGAAGAACAACAATCCGCACGTCGAAGGAGTGGTGGGGATCCTCGCCGGCGGAAACCCCGTGGTCGACCCGTCGTATGCGTCACAGAACAACGACTGGGACTACATGACGTTCTCCGGGCCCTCGGTCGACGAACTCGCCGCGGACCTCGTCGGTCCGGCAGACTTTCGTTCGCTGACCCTGGCGGTCACCCCGCTCCACGGTGTCAATGGCCCCGGCACCGCGGTGCGCTACACGTCGCACCGAGGGCCGTACCTCTTCAATCCACCGGTGTTCGAGCCGCAGCAGGTGTTCGACCTGCTGTTCGCGGGCGGTGTTCCCGCCGACACCGGACCGTCGGAGGAAGATCTCGCTCGGGCCAGCGTGCTCGACGCGGTCTTGGAAGACGCCCGGTCGCTCGATGCGCGACTGGGGTCAGCGGACCGGGAGCGACTCGAGCATCACCTCGACGCGGTGCGGGAGCTCGAAACGCGCCTTCGGGACATGTCGAGCGGAAACACCGGAGCCACCTGCGAGCTCCCGCCCATGCCGTCGGCCGCCGACTCTTATCGGCAGCGGGCCCAGGCAATGAGCGACCTTGTCGCGATGGCGTTCGCCTGCGACCTCACTCGCGTCGTGTCGATGGAGTTTTCGAGCCCGGCATCCCACGCCCACTACCCCGACATTTTTCCGGCGCGACTTCTCTACAACAACGAACCCACGAGCTTTCACGAGTACGAACACAATGTGGGCTTCGACGGTTCGGTTCGAGCGGGGCTCCAATACTTCGTCGATGTGTTCGGCGACTTCCTCGCAACCCTGCAGCGGACGCCGGAGGCCGAGGGCCACCTTCTCGACCACAGTCTCGTGCTGGGGACCTCGGAGCTTTCGAATGGCTGGCGCCACCGCTTCGACGACTTTCCGCTCCTGATCGCGGGACGAGCCAACGGCGCGATCGCCGGTCCGGGCCGGCACGTACGCCTCTCGGGAGACAACGCGTGCCGCGGCCCCCTCACGTGCCTTCGCGCCCTCGGCTCGACGGACAGTTTCGGACAGGAGCAGTTTCAAACGTCCGACCCGATCGCCGAACTGCTCGCCTAACCCGCATCGGTCACCCGTCGGCGTGTCTCGCGTTCGAAAGCGCCACCTTCCCCGGGCCTTCTCCCCGGCCTTCTCCCTCCAGCCGTCCTCGCGGTACGTCGAGTACCGCTGCGGCGTCTTCCCGTCCGAGGTCCGCGGGAATCCCGATCTTTCGAACGCGATCCATCCCCTCTGGTGACCGATGCGGGCTAGAATTCGAG
>JBCCZL010000564.1:0-6656 GCA_039187775.1 Myxococcota bacterium | reverse complement strand
TGCACGCCGAGGGTCAGAGCACCGCCGAAACGCAACGCCGCATCGACTTCTGGTGGCGAAGCGGAGCGGGCAACCTCAGCTTTGCGGTATCCCTCGTACGCTTCCTCTCCCAGAGTGTCGCGTACGCCGATGCCCAGATGCGCTTCGTCCTGTACGCCGAGGAAGGCGTCAGCGGCGACTATCTTCGCTCCGAAACCCACCGGGTCCTCGACGAGTCGCGCGTCAACGCACAGGTCAAGGTCGTTCGCGGAGCCCAAGACGGCTCGGACTTCGGCGAACGATTGCGCGCCGAGTCCGAAACCGCCGCCCTCGTGGTGCTCAGCCTCGACGACGATGCCGCCTTTGACGATCGCTCGGTCGCCGAGCTCGGCAAGCTCTCGACCCACCTCCACGAAGCCCTCTTCTGCCGGGCCGCATCGGTCTTCGAGCCGGTGCTCAAAGCCGTCCGGACGCAACAGACCACCGAACTCTCCCTCGCGGAAGACGGGGACGCCGAAGGCGACGAGCTACCGCCGATTCACGTCTCGGAAACCGTGGCGATCGCCGAAGCGGCGCGCACCCTGAGTGGTCGACACGACGAGTTCGGAGAAAAGCTTGCCGATCAGGGGATCGGCCCGCTCTACGAAAGAAACCAGCGTCTCCTCGAGGACATCCGCAACCTCCTCGACAAACATCTTCTGTCCCTTCAGAAGCGGCTCGGCGACGCCAACCCGCAGAAACAGATCAACATCACCAACCGGGTGCAAAGCGCCTTTCTGCTCGATGCCGAGAAGCTCCTCCGCGAGTTCCGCGACACCGCCCTCGCCGAACAGCGGGGCATTCTCGAAGGCCGGATCGAGGCATTTTTCGAAGCCGACTGGCGTGACAAGACCACCCTTCGCGTGGTCCGCCCGCGGGAAGACTTCGCGGTCAAGGAACACGACGAGCGAGACGTCGCCCGCGTAAAGAAACAGCGTCGACGCAGCGCACTTCTCCATCGGGGCAAAGAGATCCACTACTCGCTTCGCCTCGACGACCTTCGCCGCTACTACCGCGCGACCTTTGCCATCGAAGTACTCCACGCTCCGCTCCGGGCCTTCGCTACCGACAGCCACCAGCTGATGCTGACCGTAGGCAAGCTGGTCAACGCGTCGAAGACCAGCCTCGCACTGCTCGGCGACCAGTACACCGGGGACGAGGAGCGGCGCGAGTTTCTCGACGAACAGCGCCGCCGCTCGTCGGAGGAGATCGATGGCCTCATGGCCCAGCAGGGCATTCGCGCGAAGCGTCAGCGTCGAATCATCCGACAGACGGCGCGCCGGGTCTCGCAGCGCTACGCCCTCGACCTCGACCGCATCGACCTCCACCCGTTTGTTCGACGAGAGCGACGCATCCCCGAGGAAGCTCGGGGCACCTTCATCGAGCTCAAGGAAATGCCGCAGCACTGGTTCGAGAGCCAACAGCTGCTTCTCGGCCGAGCCGAACTCGGCCTTACCGTGTCCACGTTTCAGCATCGCTTGGCCACCGTTTCGCAACGTCTTCGGGATCTCATCGGCTCTGAGCTTCAAGGAGGCATCACCTCGGAACTTATTGCGCTCAAAGACTCGCTCCACGCGTGGCTCGCCGACGAAAGTGCGTCCCCCAAGAAGATCAAGAGCCACCTCGAGGTGAAAAAGCGCTTCGACCCCAAACCGCTCACCGAACGGATCATCCGAGAGACGGGAACCCTCACCGCTGGCCTTCCCGAAGCGCTCGCCACGTTGGCGGATGAGAGCATTCGGGCCCTCGCCCTCGGCCAGGGGAGCGAGATCGAAACGCGCAAAGTGTCGGTGCGCGGAGTCGCGGAGTTCCTCCTCGAGACCGAGTTCATCTCGAACCTTCAGCGTGATCTTGAGCGGGTGGTCCCGATCGAAGACCACGCCGTCGGCGTCGCTCAGGACATTGTTCGGCTCCTGTCGTTCAACGTGACCGAGGCGGAGGAGCTTTCTCCGGAGGAAGCCCGGGCCCACCTCACGCCGGTCGTCGAGAGCGCGATCGAGCGCATGGACAACGAACTCCAGGAGCTTCGGGAGCTCGGGCCCAAGCTTGAAGAGCTCATCGACGACCGGCTCCAGGTGGTCATCGAAGGCACCGACGCATATGAGATCACCCGGATGAGCGATAACCTCACGCGCCAGTTCCGGAAGGTCGAGAGCCAGAAAGCGATCTCCGGACTGCGAGGGTACGTGGACCAGGGGGCCGCCGCGCTTCGCCGGGCGATGGTCTACCTCCTCTACCAACGCTCCGCGGGGGTGCTCTACGCAAAGAAGCTTCGGGCTCGATCCCAGCGTTCCACTTCGACCGACGCGCTCCTGTCGCTCGTCGAGCGCGCCCGCCCCGAGCCGGCGGTGGTGGAGGCTCTTCCGTTCTTCTATCGGCAGCTCTTCCTCGGTCAGTCCGCGATCAATAAGAGCTTCTGGGTCGAGCGGGCGGAAGAGCTTCGCCTCGCCAAGGCGGCGGTCCTTCGCCACTCCGGAGGCGGTCACGGGGCGCTGTTCATCACCGGCGAGCGCCTGAGCGGGAAGACCGCGCTGCTCCACCGGATCATCGGAGCGTTTCTGTCGAAGCGAAGTGTGGTCTGGCTCCATCCTCCTCCAGGCGGCTCCGCCCGGGTGGCCGACTTTGACGAAGCGCTCCGAAGCGCGAGCCGGGGCGACGGGTCGCGAGATGAGATCTTTTCGGACCTGAAAGATGGAAGCGTGGTGGTCATCGACGACCTCGAGCTCTGGTGGGAGCGCTCGAGTGAAGGCTTCGACGTGCTCGATGCCATCTTCGAGGCGGTAGGGGCGCACGGAAGCCGACTTCTGTTTCTCATCGGTATCGGAAACCATGCCTTTCCGCTGATCGATCGCCTGCGACCGCTGAGCGACAATGCGCTTTCGATCGTCGACTGTGGGCCCATGTCGGCGGAATCGATAAGTGAGGTCGTGACCCTTCGTCACGGATCCGCGGGGATGAAGTTCGAGCTCGACGATCGGGACGAGCAAGACCTTAGCCCTTGGATGCTGGCGCGGCTCTTTTCCAAGCACTTCGACTACGCCGGGGGTTATGTCGGCGCCGCCCTTCGTGGATGGATCGCGAATATTCAAGCGGTCCACGACAAGTCTCTGGTCATCGACGTGCCCGACCGCGGTGACCTTGGCGCGCTCGACGAACTCCGGCTCGACTGGACCGCACTCCTCGTTCAGGTCGCGCTCCACAAACAGCGAGACCGGGACGCGCTGAGCCGAGTGAGCGGCATCGACCGGGCAACGATCGACCGCGACACGGAGTCGCTCGCCCGGCTGGGTCTGCTTTCGGTGGACCGGGACGGCGTCGTCGAGATCGATCCGTTCGTTCACCACCTCGTGACCGAGCGGTTTAGCCGGCGGGGTCTGCTTTCATGATTTGGAGCCTTGCCGCCACCTTTGCGCAGCTCCTCACGGTGTTCGCGGGACTCCTAGTTCTCCTCTTTTCCCTCGAGCTCGGTCGGCGCGGTCTCGACCTTCTGCCGCTTCGGCGCCAAGAACGGGAGCTCGTCGACCGCGGCTGGCCCACCCTCTCCCTCCTCGTTTCGGCGATCTTTGTCGCCGCCGCCATCTATTCGCTGCTTGCGGACCGAACCCCCACCGAGAGCATCGGCATCCTGATCGGGTTGGTGATCGCGGTCGGCATCGGCTGGTCCACGATTCGCGACGTGGTGGTGGGCGCGGTCCTCCGCGCAGACCGAGTGTGCGCCCTCGGGGACGTGGTGCGAATCGGAGAGGGCGACTTCGAGATCGAAGGCCGGATCGAACGACTTGGCTATCGCTCGCTCGTCCTCGTGACCAGTGGAGGCGAAGAAGCGGTGGTGCCCTACAGTCGGATCGGCCGGAGCTCGGTCGTTCGACGGCCCACCGACGATTCACCGACTCCGCACGTGTTTCAGCTCGTCCTCGGTGGGCGGCCGATCGGCGCCGCCCGCGACCTCATCAGGCGGAGCGCGCTTCTCTCCCACTGGGGCTCGGTGGTCCGCGAGCCGGTGGTCAAGCTGGTCGACGAAGATACGGTCGAGGTCACCGCGTTCGTGGTCGATCCCGACCGGGGTTACGACGTCGAGGCCGAAGTACGGCGGAGCCTCGCACGCGTCGACCACGCAAGGTAAGCATCGCGGTTTGAAGCGTGCTTCATGGAGCTCTGCCGGTGCAGGCCTCGTTATGCGCGAAGCGTGGCTTCGATCGCGTCGGAGTCCGCAACTTGATCGAACCGAAGAAGGATCTGCTCCGCTGACATGACGCCGAGACCTTCGGTGATTCCGTGTCGGAGCTGAGGCAGCTCGAAGATCGGCCCCGCGAGAAAGGACTGGGCTTCGTCGGGACTGTCGATCGTCGTGCGAGAGATGTGGAGCTTCAAGAGCGCAACCCCCACCGCGTCCAATGCGACCCGGTCCCGACTCGCGAGGACGAGCTCCGGCGAGGCCCGCACTGCGTCCGCATCGGTGCCTTCGGGCCCTCCGTTGATCAACGCCCCTCGCGCATCGAGAATATTGAGGGTGGGCTGAAACATCTTGTTGAGGATCACGATGTCCTGGGATAGCTGCTCCGGCATTTGCGACACGTAGTGCATCCGATCTCGCGTGTCGTCGCCCACCGCCCCGATGAGGTTCTTCAGCGAGAGGGAAAAGACCGCCCCGCGGTGGTCTTTGAGGACCGGCACATTGATAAAGTGATTGGCCTCCACGATCTTTCGCATGGCAAGGAGGCCTCCGACCGGGCCCCAGGTGGACTCGTAGCCCTCGGGCTGAAGCATTACCCAGGCGTCGGGGTCGTCCGCGGGACGCGGCGCCGCGTAGATCTCGTCCGCTCCTGCGGCCATCGCCGCCGCCTGCTGACCGCTTTGGGTGAGGGCCGCCGCAGACTCGAACGGCCGAGCGGACCGATCGCCCACGATCACCCGGCCTGGCGAATAGTCGCGCACCGCCCTAATCACCGCCTCGAGCACGGGATTGCTCGTCACAATCCCCGGTCCCACCACGAACGGGTGCACGGCGTTGGGTTTGATGAACACCGTGTCGCCGGGCCGGATCGCATCGAGACCTCCCGCCGCCCCGATCACCGAACGGACCGCCGCTTCGATGTCCGCACCACTCAGCGCCACCGCCGCCATGCCCGGCGGAACGGCCTCGGCATCGGGACGCATCGCGTCGACGTTGGCGTCGTCCGGCATCGCGTCTTCCGGCATCGCGTCCGGCGTCCCGATCGCCCCGTCGGGCGCGCTGGAATCGTCGTCGCCCGCGCAACCGACACCGAGCACCGACGCGCCCGCGGCGACCCCCGCATCCCGAAGAAATCCCCGCCGCCCTCGGCGCGACGGATTGCCGTTTGATCGCTTGCCCACCACGATAAGCATCGCACAAATCGAGACGGGAAACGCGGGGCGGCTCCTCACCCGCTGCTCAGGAATACTCCGTGTCCAACGGAATCAAGGACCGACGACGCGGGATGAGCGGCAGACGTTTGACGATGTGGTAGCCCTGATCGCTCGCGACGACCGGACTGACCTGGTCGACCCCAAGGTGCGCCACGGCCTTTCGCAGCTCCTTGGCGAGTTCGCTTCGCTGGACCGGGCCAAGTTCATAGGGATCATCCGAGAACTGTTTTGCGAGCGCGGCGAAATCGGTTTCGAGTTGTCGAGCTCGACGATGAAGTCGCTCCGCGCGCTCCCGCGCCTCCGCCCGCGACCGGGCGACCTTGAGCTTCACGCCATCGAGCGCGCTCCACTTCACCACGATCTGCTGTAGGTAAACACGGCCATCGCTCGGCCGAGCGCTCTCTTTCGGCCGACGCCGAGCGCGGCTCCGAAGCCGAAGGGCTCCGTCGATCGCGTCGGAGAGCACGGACGCCGGGGTCGAGGGCTCGAAGAGCCGACCATCGACGACCAACGCGGGGCCGCGACCGACACCCAACGCTTCTGCAAGCTCACGGTCGGCCCCGATCCGCGCGTCGTGTCGCTCCGCGATGCGTAGCTTGTGCGGGTCGAGCGAGAGGTCTTCGAAGAGTCCTTCGAGACGCGGTCGGTCGACGTGATGGATGTAGACAAGCCGCCTCGCAAAAGAAAAGAACCCTTCGTGCCCGCCCTGCCGATACGCCTCGAACGCCGCCTGGGCAGCAAGCTGTCCTCGCTGCCGACCTCGGATCGGCAAGAGCCGCATCACCAATCGGACCGACGTGCCGTAACGATCCTGAAGCTGAAGGGCGACCTTGAACAGGCGCCGAGTCGTCGGGTCAGTGAGGTCGCCGAAGAGGACGAGGCCCACCGGGGCGTCCGCGAAGCCGATCGACGGCGGCAGTGTCAGATCGTGCACACCGTGCGATTCCCCTGGCGGCGCGATCGATCTCCGTCGGCGAGCGCGGCGCTCCACCGGAGGGGACCCCGCATCGGGCACCATCGAAAGGAACATCAGGAGCAAGAGCCCAAGCACGCCGAGGCCCACCGGCACCGCCCACGCATCTCCCGCGATCGGCACGAGGGCACCGCCGAGAAAAATCACGAGCACAAAGAACCCCGCGGCGAGGGGGGCATCTTGTTCTGTTAGAAATTCTAGCCCCTCATTTTGAGGCGATAATGTTTCTGATGGGCATTTAGAGGATGCCTGTATTACTGGAGGTATTGCTTCTGGC
>JBCCZL010000563.1:0-6661 GCA_039187775.1 Myxococcota bacterium | reverse complement strand
TTTCACCGTTTGCGCGGCTTACCTCCTCACTTCTCGCTCGAAGTGCCTCAAGCACTCCTCGCTCCGAGGCTGTGGGGGCACTCGCGCATACGGCGAAATGCTTGGTTTCCCCTACGGATTCAAACCGATTGCCGCTCTAGGCGGATATCCGGAGCACCCTGAGGCTGCACCACGAATCCTTCAAGCGAAGGATTCGAGTGCGGCTTTGGCGACGACCTCGCCTTGCTCCTGCACGAAATGTCCCGCCGCCTCGAGCTCGAGGGGCTCCGGGCACCCTCGAATAAGGCCGCGGAGAAGGCCCATCACTTTGGGCCCGAGGACGGGATCCTTCATGCCGATCGCCATGAAGCTCTTCCCGCTCCACTGGGTCGACCAGAACATCGCCGCCTGCTTCCCAATATCCGCGCCCTCCATGTCGTCACGGATCGCCACAATCGCGGGAAAGCGGCGCACCCCCGCCTTGAACTCGGGGCCAGGAAAGGGCGCGTTGTAGGCCTTGAGCTCGGCATCGCTTAGCTCGGGAGCCGCCCGGCGCATGAGCCCCGCCACGTCAAAGTCGGGGGTCTTGGCAACGTAATCCCGCCACTCGAGGAACCCCTTGCCCGGCGACATCCCGGTAGCGATCGCGGTGTTCATGACAATGAGCCGGGACAACAGCTCTGGCTTGTCGACCGGCAGGGTCAGGCCCAAAAGTCCGCCCCAGTCTTGGCACACGAGGGTGACATCGCGCTCGAGGCCGAGCTCTTCGACGAACCGAAGCATGGTCTGCCGATGAAAGGCAAAGGTGTAGTCCGCGTCTTGGGTGGGTTTGTCGGAACGACCGAAGCCATACCAATCGGGCGCGAGGACTCGGCCGCCCGCCGCGACAAACACAGGAATCATCTTTCGATAGAGGTACGACCAGGTCGGCTCACCATGGAGGCAAAGGAACACCGGGCCATCTTTGGGCCCTTCATCGAGGTAGTGGAGCCGGAGGCCATCGATGAGCTCGAGATAGTGAGGCTCGAAGGGGTAGTCAGGAAGGTTGGCGAAGCGCTGGTCGGGGGTGCGTACCGATTCCATGGGCGGACGATAGCTCAGCGATGGATTCGAGCGCCAACAGGCTGCCGCCACAGGCCCGTGCGTGGATCCAGCTTCGCGACGGTGCCGGTCGCGCCCGCGAGCCGACGAGGAACAACCGAGTTATGTTGAGGAGGCAGGGCGCAGGCCGGTCGCGGTGCGAGCGGTGCTGTCCCGCGCTGGAGGCGCGCGCGGAGTTTTGCAGCGACCTGCTAGTCACTTGAATTTGCTGAGGAAATCGGAATGTTTCCCAGCCACCGTCGCGTGAAAGTTTCACGTATACTGGTTCGCCATGGGCGACGTCGTTCTGGGAATTGACCTCGGAACCACCAACTCGGTGGTCGCAGTGGCGGATGCGTCCCAGGCAAAAGTCCTGAGTGACCACACCGGGGCCCGTCTCATCCCGTCCGTGGTTTCGTTCCATCCGAACAAAAACGTCCTCGTGGGTGATGTCGCTCGTGAACGCCGGCTTCTCGACGCGCGAAACACCGTCTACGCCACCAAACGACTCATCGGCCGCCCCTATGACAGCCCCGAGGTTCGCCAAGCCCAGGAGCGGTTCGCGTTTCAACTGGTGGAGGGCGCGAACGATGGCGTGGCCGTCCAGGTCCGGAACGACACATGGTCGCTTCCTGAGATCAGCGCCTACGTCCTCCGCGAGTGTCGGGCGCGCGCCGAAGCCGCCCTCGGTCAGACCTGCGACAAGGCGGTGATCACGGTCCCGGCAAACTTCAACGAGCTGCAGAGGAGCGCCACCAAAGCGGCAGGAACGATCGCCGGTCTCGAGGTGCTTCGGATCATCAACGAGCCGACCGCAGCGGCCCTCGCCTACGGCTACACCGAAGAGGACATTCGCAAGGTCGCGGTCTACGACCTCGGTGGTGGCACCTTCGACATCACGATCCTCGAGATGGACGAAGACGTGTTCGAAGTCGTGGCAACCGCCGGCGACACTTTCCTTGGAGGCGACGACATCGACCTCCTCCTCGCGGAGAACATGGCCGACGCGTTCCTTCGGGAGAACCGATGGGACCCGCGGCAGGATCGGCAGGCCTTCGAGCGACTGCGCGCCGCGTCCGAATGGGCGAAGTGCATGCTGAGCACCCAGTCCTCCGTCCGCGTAAAGATTCCCGAGTTGGCCTACGGCCCAGGCGGGATGCCTATCGACTTTGTGGCGGAACTGAGCCGGACGGACTTCGAGGAACAGATCCGTCCACTGGTGGAAAAGTCGATGAAGACCTGCGAGATCGCGATGCGGATCGCGGGCCTTGAGGTCCAAGAGATCGACCGGGTGGTGCTGGTCGGAGGGTCCACGCGCATTCCGATGATTCAGGAGCGGGTCCGCCACTTCTTTGAGCAGGATCCGCGGATGGACTTCGACCCGGATCTCGTGGTCGCCCTCGGCGCGGCGATCCAGGCCTACCATCTGGCCGAGGACGCGGCGGAGGCCTCGATCTCGAACCTCACCGAGCCGACCGTGGAAGAGCGCGAAGCCGCGTTTCGGGAGCGCGCGGAAGCCCGGGCCGAGCGTCCCGACCAGCCGGCCTTCGCGCCGGTCCTGGGCTCGGTGAATCTCGAGCAGGTTCGGCGACCCACGCGACGGTTCGGTGCGGTCGAGGAGATTGTCGATGTGCCTGCGCCGGTGCAGACTTCGGATTGGCGAAACGCCGATCCTCCGACGCCCGAGCATTCTCATGTCGACCCGCAGGTCGCGCGGGACCGGGAAGTCGCGGGCAAGGACACCTGGTCGGACATGCGCGGAACAGACGCGCTTACCGAGCCGGTCCCCGATTTCGATGGGCTTCCCGCGCCGGCGCTCGATGGGCTGGATGAGCCGCTGCTTGGCATGGACGAACCGCTCGCGGGACCCTCCAACCCCCGGCCATTGCCGCCGGCGATTCCCAGAGAGGATCCCCCGGCCGGACGACCGCCGCCCGTTCCGACCGCCAAGGCGCCCCCGGCACCGCCCCCACCGCCTGCGCCGCCGCTCCGAAGCCAGGTGAAGATGGCGGATCGGAAGCCGCTGCTCCTGATGGATGTGACCCCGCACTCGCTTGGTATCGAAACCGTCGGTGGGTACTGCGAGCGTGTCATCCGGCGGAACGCGCCGGTGCCTGTCGAACAAACCCGCATCTTTACGACTGCGAGGGATGGCCAGGAGACGGTGCGCGTGACGGTGTGCCAGGGCGAGTCGCGAACATTTCCAAGCAACCAGGCCCTCGGAGTGATCGAACTCCACGGTCTTCGAAAGGCGCGCCGCGGAGAGGTGAAGATCGTGGTGGCGTTCATGCTGGACGCCGATGGCACCCTAGACGTGCGGGCGACGGATGCCGACACGGGCACCGCCCAACGCATTCGGGTTAATTTGGTCGGGGGCTTCAGTCCCGCCGACCTCGATCGACTTCGGGGGAGGCAGGAGGCGACGCTTTGATCCTCACCGAAGGCGTGGGTTGACGCGGTGGCGGAGAACCCACTCGACCAGCTCGACTACTACACCCTTCTCGGGGTGAAACCGAACGCCGACCTGAAAACGATTCGCATCGCGTTTCGTCAGTTCGCGCGAAAGTACCATCCGGACCGTTTTGCGCGGGACAGCGCTGACCGACGCGCGCAGGCGACAGTGATCTATCGGCGTGGCAGCGAGGGCCTCCAGGTGTTGACGGATCCCGATGCACGCAAGCTCTACGACCGCGCGCTCCGTCAGGGCATTTTGCGGCTCACCGCGGAACAACGCGACGGCGCGGCCCGAGCATTCCAGGAGCACGAGCGGCGAAAGTCCCGGCCCTCGAACCCGACGTTCGCATCCATGCAGGCCAAGACCGCCTACGAGGAAGGCCGAGTGGCGCTTGAAATGGGCGATCGGAAAGCGGCATGGCGAGCGTTTCGGATGGCCAACGAGCTCGAGCCGGGAAACGCACTCGTCGAGCGTTTCCTCTATCAAGTAGAACGCGAGCTTCGCGGCCAGTAGGCTCTCCGCATGGCTCGCATCCCCGAAGAGGTGGTCGAAAGCGTCGTATCCGATGTGTCCAAGCGAATGGCCGACCCGAACTATGCGCAGGTGGCGGTCGGCTCGTTCGTGCAGAAGCAGCCGGACGTGAGCCGTTTTCTCACGGCGCACGCAGAAGACCTCGGAGGCGGCGAAGCGGTCATCCATGTGGTGTTTCACGCAGAAGTTCTCGCGGAGTGCTTTCGGCGCCACCGGGGACAGAGCGCATCGGTGATCGACTTCGTAGACCTCGACGAAGCCACCACCGACGACCTCTCGGGGACCTTCGCCAAACGCCAGCCCGCCCTCGCCTCATACGTGGCAAGCAACATCGACGATCGAAAAGCGCGCGACCTCCTCGCGCACGTCGGCCTCGCCCTAGACCGAGCCTAAACCACCGGGGGCGAGGTCACCTGTTGTCCCACCACGACTCGTAACCCACCGAAATCACAACTCGCAACTTGGGGACGAGGTTATTTGTTGCCCCACCACGACTCGTAACCCACCGAAATCAAGACCGCCGACCACGCGTCGGGTCACCAAACGAGCTCGTCCTCGATTGGAATCGCGGCTCACACCGCAACACGAGGCAAACCGTGCCCTGCCGCGGTGGGCTCAGAAGAAGCTGCAGTCGCAGCCGCGTGAGGGATAGAACTCGGGGGGTGCCACGACGACTGGCGGGGGCGTAGGCCCTCCCTGATGACAGCTGATCCGTCGAAACACCGTGGGATAGTCCACCATCGGGCCGCCGTCGTTGTTGACCGACTGAAACTCCTGAATCTCAGGGTCGATGACTCCGGAAAACCGATCGGGATAGTAGGAGACGACCGGCGGTCCACAGAAGGTCTGCTCGAGCTGCCAGGAGGTTCCGCCGAACTCGATCCGGAGATCGTTCACGGTTCCATCCGCCGGCATGAGGACGGTCTGGTGATAGCCACCCCCAGAACAGGGCGGCGGCTCCTCGTGCTCGGGCGTGCCGGACCAGTAGTGCGAGTGAACCGTACCGGTAAGCTCACCGTCGGTCTCCGCGCGGTAGATGCTGAGCGTGAAGATGTACCACTGACCGTGACTCGGATAGTACGCGTGCGATTTCCACACCCCAGCGACGGGATCCTCGCACTCCGCGGGAGGCGGAAGACGCGCCCGCTGCTCTGAGATCGTCGCTTTGGCCGGCGCAGGAAGCAGAAACGAAGGCGGCGGCGACAACAGGAGCAGAAGCACCGCGAGGCTGCCCAGAATGAGCGCACGACGCAAGCGTCGAGACCGGCGTGGCATGAGAGGAGGATATGCGAGCGGGTAGTGCCTCGCCAGCGAATGGGATTTTTCGAGTGCCTCTCCGCACTCGCCCCGATAGGTTCTCCGAGCAATGTGGCGACTTCTCGGGCCGATCGCGATGCTTGTCCTCATGGCGTGCAGCGCGCGCTGCCCGCTTCCGCCGGCGTCTCATCCCCCGGAACTCTCCCATCCCGCGGATCCCGAACTCGCTCAACGGATCGCAGAACGGTCCCGTGCGTTTGAGCTCGCCCACCGAGCCGCTCACGAGGAGGCCTGCGCCGCAAACCACGCCGCCAAACTGCGCTGCATCGAAGCGGTCGAAGCTCGACGGAACGCAATGCATGCCCTCGCCGGCGAGGCCCGCGTCCTCCTTCGCCTCGAAGTTCCCGCCGCCTACTATGCCCTCGAGGAACAGCTCGATGAGTGTGGCCGCGGTTGGTGGGTCGCCTATCCGCGGGCGACCGAACCCGATGGTGCCGCCGAGCTGGATGCCGCGCTCCTCCTCGACGCGCGCCGTCGTCTGCCCGCGCTAGTCGACGCACACGCTCACCACCTCGAAAGCCTCCGGGGGAGCGACCCTGTCTACCGGGCCGATCGACTTGCCGCCCTTGGCGATGCCGCGCTCCGGCTTCGTCGTCTCGATATCGCAGAAGCGCGCTACCGAGAAGCCCTCGAACAATCGCAGGGACTCCCGTGGTTGGTTCGGCGGGGAGAAGCCGGTCTATCGGTCGTCGCCAGCCAGCGGCGTCAACACGAGCAGGCCGCGGACCACCGGCGTCGCGCTCTCGCAGTTTCGCTGGAGGTCCGCCAGGCGGTGTGGGTTCGCAACGATGAGCGCGCAGTGCGGTCGTATTCGATCGCGAACTCCGCTGGCGCGTCGCGACTCTCGACCGGCGAGCAGAGCCTCTTCTCGCCGCAAAGCGACAATGTGTTCTCGACGACGCTCGAAGCCAATCGTGCGCGCTACGGAGAGGGGCACCCCATCGTCGCGAGCGATCGCGTGCTCCTCGGCCAGGTCCTCGGTCTTGCCGACCGGCCCGAAGCATCGCGGGAGGCGATCGAACAGGCACTCCGCGAACTCGCCGACGCCTACGGGCCGGCTCACCGGAGTCTCATCGGTCCCCTGCGAAGCCTCGCGAGCCTCGACACCCGGCAGGGGCGACCGCGCCGGGCGATTCGACTCCTCGAGAGGGCGATCGCGATCGCCACACCCTATGGACAGGACGGGCGCGCGTCAGCCGGACGTTCGAGGCTCGCGCTCGGCCGGCTCCTCGCCGAGCGAGGCCAGACCCAGAGCGCCCTCGCGGTGCTTCGACAAGCCCGGAATGACCTCGATGCAGG
>JBCCZL010000562.1:0-6662 GCA_039187775.1 Myxococcota bacterium | reverse complement strand
CGGTCGACCCGGCCGCAGGGCCGATCCAGACCCCGCTCGAGCGCTGCTCTTCCTCGAGGCCTCGGTGATAGGCCACGTACTTGGTTGTCGCGGCCGGACAGGACGCAGAGAAAAGCGCATCGTTCAGCACCCGATCCGACACGACCTGAGAGTCGACGACAACCAGCATGCGAGTGAGATAGGTCCGCCGGAGCTTCCGGTCGCGCGCGGCAGCTAAGATTTCCGAGAGGTCGCTTCGGTCGCCTCCGCAAAAGTAGCCCACGGACGTGTTGGGAGCTGTGTTGATCGCGAGCATCGGCGTATCGGGGCCCACTGCGTGCGACGCCCAAAGCAGGGTTCCGTCTCCCCCAAGGGTCACCACCAGGTCAGCCTCGACCGCCGAGCCCAGGTCGGCGAGGTCGTGAAACGTCGCCTCGGCGCCAAGCTCTTTAAGCACGCGACGCGCATCTTCAATGGTAGCCACATGGGCGGCGTGGCTCCGCTCCAGATGACGAACCGACGGGTTCTCTTCCTCGAGAAGCCGCTTGATCCGGCGACGCTCGTCGCCGTCGATGACGAGCTGCTGGTAAGCCGACTTCTTGCAGATGACGAAGACTCTCCAGGAGGGCTGCTTCATCCTGCTAGCTCTTGGCGGACGCCTCTTTTCGCTCCGCCCAAAACGCGGCAAAGCGTCGAAGGCCTACCTCCGTCTTGACGTCCCGAACGGTTCCGTCTTCGACCGCGCGTAGCGCAACCGAAAGGGGCACGAAGAGCACCTCGGCAAACGCCTCGACCGGAGATCCATCGGAGGTCGGCTCTCCGCGACGGACGGTATCGACCTTGCCGACCACGAAATACACCGTCTCCGCGAGCACGCCCGGACTGAGCGCCGCCGGCGGTCCCAGAAGACGGAACGCACCCACCGGCTCATCGAGGCCCGTCTCCTCGAGGGTCTCTCGAGCCGCGCAGCCAAGAATGCCGGCTTCGCCTTTTTCGTCCGCCTCGATCAGGCCTGCGGGGATCTCCCAGATCACCGTGTCGCCGTCGGCCACGACGGGAAGCTCGTACCCCGGTCGAAAGGAAAGCGGCGGTCGGAGCGCCGAGCGAAGGCACACCACCGGGACATCGTCGACCACGTCGTAGAGGACGATCGCCACTGCGTCGGTCGCGCTACGCTCCACGACGTCATAGGGATAGGGCTCGCTCCACGAGCCGTCGGGGTAGCGATTCTTGAGTACGAAGCGACGGACCCGAACGAAACCCTCATCGCAGCGGCCCTCTTGGGTCCGGTCCTGATGGACCTGAACTTCGATCTGGGAGGGGCGTGGGACGTGGGTCTTCAAAAGTCCTCCGACCAGGGCACCCACGCGAGGGTGATCCCGGGGGCCACGGCAATGGTATCGCCATGCCCGAGGGCAAACCATAGGTCTACGCCGACTCCCAGCGCGACGTTTTGGCCGATGGCATAGCCCGCAAACACGCCGGTGGAGAAGAACGCCCCGAGGCGAAGGCCCTGGTTCGTGGCGCCAGCCCAGAAACCACCACGGAACCGACCTTCGAACCACGCCCCGCCGCTCCGGAAGACCGCGCCCAACGTGGCGGTCACCGGCATCGACACACGGGACCGGGTCTCGACATCGCTCGTCAGCCCGATCACGCCGATGCTGCCTCCGATTCGAAAGAAGCCAAGCTCCCCCGTGGCGTCGGCCATCAGTGCGCCCCCCAGGTCCGAAAGCTCGGAAAGCTCGGGGCCAGACACCGCGAAGTGCGCGGTGAAGGCGCCGGCGGGCTCCACCTGCGCGGCCGCTCCCGACGGCACCGCAAGCGCGACCACCGCAAGCGCCAGCCATGGGCAACCTCTATCGAGCATGAATCCGGTCACGAGAGTTCGAGTGAGGCACGGCTGCCTCGGCCCAAGCGTTTCGTCAGCTGGGGATCTTCTCCGCGTCGGCGAGGAACTTCGCAAGACCGATGTCGGTAAGGGGATGCTTCAAAAGCTGATGGATCACTTTGAGAGGAATCGTCGCAACGTGGGCGCCGATGAGCGCGGCGTTCACCACGTGCATCGGGTGGCGAATCGACGCCGCGAGCACCTGTGTTTCGAATTCGTAGTTCGCGTAGATCTGCACGATCTGCTCGACCACTTCCATTCCTTCGCCGCTCACGTCGTCGACGCGGCCGATGAATGGACTGATGTAGGTGGCGCCTGCCTTGGCCGCGAGCATCGCCTGGGTGGGGCTGAAGCAGAGCGTCACGTTGGTCTTGATTCCTTCGTCGGTAAACACGCGAACCGCCCGAAGTCCATCTGCAATGAGCGGCACCTTCACCACAATGTTGGGGTGAAGTTTGGCGAGCTCCCGACCTTCCTTGAGGATTCCATCGGTGTCGGTCGCGATGACTTCGGCACTTATCGGCCCGTCCACGATTTCGCAGATGTCGACGATCACGTCCTCGAGGCGGCGCCCGACTTTCGCGACGAGGCTCGGGTTCGTGGTCACGCCGTCGATGACCCCCATCTCGGCCGCGTCCCGAATCTCTGCGACGTCCGCGCTATCGATAAAAATCTTCATTGGGCTCCTCCGATTCTCGCTCGCGCCGCGCCCCGGGGGAGCCTGCGCCCGCGCCTCCGATGGAAATAGGCAATGGCGGAGAAGGGGTCAAGCGCTACCCTGTCCTCCGATGCGATCCACCCTGAGCCTGTCGGCGCCCGCAGCCAGGCGTGCCCTGCCGGAGAACCGCGAAGCCACTCTCGCAAGCACGCGAGGCCCCCGCGGATGAGATTCGCGCAAACACGCGGCGCGCAGTTGGCCTTGATCGGCACGGTCTTGGGCGCTCTGTCGGGCTGCGGCGGTGCCTCGCCGACCGTGGAGACACCGGAAGCGTTTTCCCCTCGCATCATCTCGGGGGAGACAGGCGAGGAGGTGAGTTTCCGCGAGCTGGTGGACGCTCTCCTTGACGTCCGAGTCATTTACGTGGGCGAAAGCCACGGTCATCCACCGGACCACGACCTCCAGGGTCGAATCGCCGCGGCACTCTATGAGCGGAGCCCGTCGCTCGGGGTTGGGCTCGAGATGATTCAGACCCCGTTCCAGCCGGTCGCCGACGCGTGGGTTCGGGGCGAACTGAGCGAAGAAGAGTTCCTGCAACAAACCGAGTGGGAAGAACGCTGGGGTGGTGACTTCGCGTCTTATCGCCGACCGGTGGTGCTCTGCCGAGACCAGGGGTTGCCGCTCGTGGCCCTCAACGCGCCGAAGGAGATCACTCGGACCGTGGGTCGCGAAGGACTGGACGGCCTTAGCGATGAACAGCGGACGGCCCTTCCCGAACTCGACCTCGAGGTCGCGCCGCATCGCGCGATGATCATGGAAGCGCTCGGCGGCCACCCGGGCATGGACGGCGAAGTCGAAAACCCTCGACTCGAGCGCTTCTATGTCGCGCAGGTCATCTGGGACGAGACCATGGCCGAGAGCGTCGCTCGAGTGATGAACCGGGAAGACGCGCCGGAGCGGATGGTGGTCCTCGCCGGAGGCATGCACGTTCGTCGAGGGCTAGGGATTCCGATGCGCGCCGCTCGGCGCGGCGCCGAGCCGTTTGTGACCATCCTCCCCGTCGATCCCCGCGAGCTCGAAGAACAGGACGAACCCCTCGCCGATTATCTCTGGGTCCGACCGAACCCCGAACGCTAGCGCAGCCGGCCCTACTCCGGTTCGTCCGTAAGGATCTCGAACTCTACGGTTTCCGACGCCGGCTCGCTCGTCTCGGGGGGCGCCTCGGTTCCTGCGGAATTCGCGCTACCCTGAGAACGGTAGTCGAGCCATGCGAACAACCCTGCGAGCCCCAGGGCCACCAGCCAAAGGAGCCAGGCCGAACCGGTCCACTGAACGGGTACCCGCATGCGGAGACCTTAGCGCCAAGGACCACGTCGACAACTCCCCAGCACCATCCGGCAAACATCCGCGGACGCCTACGGGGCAAGACGCTGCCGTTCTCAGCCGCGACCGGGCTTCGCCCTCGCGGTCACGCTCGATAGCCGTCACGGGAAGGGGTGTGGGCCGGATGCCCCGACCCACCGCGGAAATCCAGACGAAATGGCACGGGTTGAACTTTTTCTGGGCCTCGGCGTCCAACGAGTCGATGTTCCACCTAGCTTTCGCTTTCCGTCTTTCAAACCGCTCTCGGTTTCCTTCTTCGATCACTCCCCCGCCCGGCGCCGTTCGTTCCGCTCTGGTCGGCTTCCTTCTCGTCGCAGGCCTTTCCTTCGCGACGACCGCTTCCGCGCAGGGTCTTGCCGCAGAGGAAGCTCGCCTCGGCCTCTTTAGCGCGCAGGAACGCGCGCTCCTCGCTCCGCATCTCGAACACGGCCCCCTGGCCTTCGTCGAGTTCTCTGGCGAAGCCGAACTCCCGGCGGTGATCTTCGCAACTACGATTCGCGCGCCCGCGTCGACGGTGGTTCGAGTGATCTCCAACCCGGAGGGGTATCCGCGGTTCATGCCTGCGCTCGACTCGGTCAATATCCAATCGCGTCGCGACCGGAACATCGCCTACGAATGGACCTGGCAGACCGCGATCTTCACGCTGCACGGAACCAACGTGATGACCGTGTATCCCTCGTCCGAGCGGCGTCGAGACCGGCCGTTCCGAGTGGAGTCGCGGGCCACCGGCGGCGACCTCGGGACCGGTCGGTTCATGTGGCGCGTGTACCCGCAGGGCCCCAACCGATCGTTGATCGTGCTTTCGTCGCGGATTGACCTTCGCGACGCCAACTACGTGACCCGCGAGATCGGGGGCGGGCGGAGAAGCATCAATCGTACGATCAACATCGCGCTCGCGAGCGTGATGACTCTCGGCACCAAGAAAGAGGCCGAGCGAATCGCCGGAGCGCCACCCATCGAGGCGGGAGAAGTACCCGGGCTTACCCGCCCCGACGTCGACTTTGTCGCACTTGCCCCCATGTTGATGCGGGGGGACCTCCTGCTAATGCAGATGCAGGGCGAACGACTGGATCGGATCGCAGTCGTCGGACGACCTGGAGCCACCGTGGATCGGGTGTACGAAGTCATGAGCACCCCAGAGGAGTTCGGACGGGCGCTCATTCCCGGCAGCTACGCTCGCCCCACCGAGGAGCGGCCCGGGGAGGTGGACTTCGAGTGGGGGATCAACATTCCCCTCATCGGCACATCGGGTGAAATGACCCTCGCACGACAGCCACACCAGGTCTCGATCGATGCGACCGATGGGGGCCTCGACGGCGGCCAGTGGCGCTTCGTGGTCGAGCGGCTTCCCTGGGGCGAGCCGATGCTCATCGGTTGGGCTCGCTTCGACCTCGCCACCGCGGGTTGGTTCGTTCGGTCGGTGATCGCCGGCGACGCAGCCTTCGGAAACGGGCTCACCACCGGAGCCCAGCTCATGTTGATGCGCGCCATTCGCTCGCGGGCCCGCGCCCCCGAGTAGCCATCGCCTGGCAGGTCGAAGACCGGAAAGCCGCTTCGACAAGAAGGCCCGTTCGGCGAAGAAGGATCAGTCGCCGGCGTCCGCGTCGACCATGGCGTCGGCGTCGGTCATCGCGTCCGCATCAGCCATCGCGTCCGCGTCGGCCATCGCGTCGGCCATCGCGTCCATCATCGCATCCGCCGTTGCATCCGCGTCGGCCATCGCGTCCGCATCGGCCGTCGCGTCGTCCATCGCGTCGGTCGTCGCGTCGGCGTCGGGGACACTATCGTCGGACACCACTGGATCCGTTGTGGTATCGACCGTCGCATCCATCGAGGCGTCCTCGATCTTATCGCGGTCGAAGTCAACGATCAGCTGACAGCCGCCGAAGGCGACGGCCAGGCCAAGAGTCGTAAGCCATTTCATCTGCGACCTCATGTCAAAACTCGAGCTGGGCAGCGACGCCAGCGGCGCGCGGACCGACCACCGGTGCGAGCTGAAGACCGGCTTCATCGCTCTCGTCTTCGTCGTCGCCGGTCGTGAGGTAAAGAACGATCGCGGTTAGGGCGGCGGCCCCGGCGATGCCGAACCCGACGTCGGCAAACAGCGCCAGAGTCTCACCGTTGTCCGCGGTGTCTTCGGATGGGTCGTCATCGAAGTCCGCCTGCTCGCTGAGGGCCATAAATCCGAGCACCGTCCCCGCAACGAGGGCCGCCGCCGCGACCCCGGATGCGACCCACACCCCGGCGGGAACGCCCCCTTCGGACTCCGAGTCGTCGCCGTAGTCTTCTTCCTCTTCGTACTCGTCACCTTCGCCGTTTTCGCCAAGAGGATCGTCGCTTGTCGCTTCCGTGAGTTCGACGCTCACGTCGCTGCGCGTTCCGAACTCCCCGGTCACGGTTTCGACGGCCGGTTCGTACCCTTCGAGGGCAATACCGATCTCGTATTCGCCCGGGTCAAGGGAAAGCTCGGCGGGCGTGACCTCGCTCCGGGGCTCGCCGTTCACCGAGATCGTCGCGCCGTCGGGGGCACTCGACACCGAGACCGTCGCTGGCATCGCTCGAATGCGCTCGATCCGCGCGGTGACTTCATTTCGGTCGGGAGCGTCGCTGCGCTCGCGGAGATAACGCTCGAGCGTCGCCACCGAAGCCGCACCCCGGCCCGCCCGCTCCTGCACCTCGGCGATGCCGAGAAGAACGATCGTATTAGGGATGGCATCGTACGCATCATTAAACGCCGCTTCGGCCTCATCG
>JBCCZL010000561.1:0-6665 GCA_039187775.1 Myxococcota bacterium | reverse complement strand
GAATGCCGAGTCGTCGGCGACGGTGTTGCTCCGGGTCCCGAACCGCGAAGGGCTACAGGGAGCTCCGTCCGAGAGCGTCCGGTTCTGGCCGGGAACACCCGTGGGGCCTCGAACCGTGCCGTCGGTGGTCGCCGAGCTGCAGCTCGCGCCAGGGGCCGACCTCACGCTTCGGCCGGCGGCGGGACAAGCGCCGACCTTTCGAATCGAGGCGTCCCCCCAGCCGGCCCACACCGCGCAGCGGGTGCGCCTTTGGGTCGATCCGCCTGCGTCGTTTGTGGCGTGGGAGCTCGCGGAGGATGCGACCGCCCTCGGACCCGAAGCCGCGCACACTTGGGGGGCCCTCGGAACCCATCAGGTGCGAGCGCTGGTGATCTCCGACGACGGCGTGGCGAGCCACGTGACGACCGAAATCCCGATCGAAACCCAGCGGGTGTCCGGGTGTACGGAAGGAAGCTGTCAGCTTGGCTCGGGGCTGGGCTATGAATTTTGGTTTGTCGGGCTTCTCTTGATAAAACGAGCGCGGGGGAATAGACGTGGGCGCCCGAGGCGTTCGCCCGCCGGTGGACTCCAAAAGGGCTCTGGATTCGAGTGCAGACAATGAGAGCAGACTTCCTCTTCGCGGGTTTCGCGGTGCTAGTGCTACTGACCGGATGTGCACGCGAGACCATTCCGAACACCGACGTCGCGGACACGAGTGAGAACCGGGAAGTTCTCGAGTTTGTCGAACAATACCGAGAGGCCCTGATGGAGCGGGACTCCGGCGCGCTGATTCGCCTTGCCGATCCGGAGTACCTTGATGACAACGGGACCCCATCGGCCAATGACGACATCGACTATGAGATCCTGCAGGAGCGGCTCCTGACCTTCAGCGAGCGCATCTTGGATGTGCGGTACGACATCCGCTACCGACGTGTGACATTTACCGAGGCCGACCGCGTTTACGTGGACTACACCTACAGTGGCAACTTCAAGGTGGTGACCGCGGAAGGGGAGCGCTGGTCGAGGCGGCTCGCCGACAACCGGCTGATCCTTGCCCGGCGCGAAGACGGGTTCCGGATTCTCTCCGGGATGTAAGTCCCCCCACCGGTTCTCCTGTCCGCTGCTCGTCCCTATACCGTTAAAGACGAATTCCGCTTTGCTAGAATGCGGTGAGACGGTAACATTCAGGCACGACCGCGACCGCGGGGGCGCAACAAATCATGGGCGGCACCGCAGGCAAGAAAAAGCAACTCGGCAAGATTCTCCTCAAGCAGCGTCTCGTCACGCCCGATGAGCTTCAGGAGCTTCTCGACCGCCAAAAGACTGACCCTGGCGAACGTCTTGCGTCGGCTGCGGTCCGCACTGGCAAAGTCGCCGAGGTCGATCTTCTGAAGGCGTTGAGCGAACAGCACGGGTTGCCGGGAATCGACCTGGCGCAGGTTGTTGTCCCGCTATCCAATCTCAAGCTCATCCCGGCGGAGATTGCAAAACAGCATCTGATCCTACCCATCCTGGTCAAAGAGGATCGCATCTTCCTCGCCATGGCGGACCCGGGCGACAAGCGGGTGGTGGACGAGATCGAGTTCGTGACGGGCCGCCGAGTGTTCCCGTATGTGGCGCTTCACGAGTCCCTGTCTCAGGTCATCTCCGCGGCGTATGAACGCGCGGAGCATGGCGATGCCTACTACGTGGGCCCCGACGTCCCCGCCGACTATCTCAAGTCCCTAGGTTTGGACCCGCAGGATCCCCCCGAGCCGACCCCGGGAGATGCGGGGGGCGTGGTGATCGACCGGCAGCTCCCGAGTGCGGACATGGAAGACGAGCTTGGTATAAAAGCTTTGTCGAACCGGCTCCAGCGCGACGCGCCCGACCAGTCTCGGGTGGAACGGACCCCCCGACCCGAGCAGCGCGGGACGCCAAAGATCCTTGTGGTCGATGACGAAGATGACATTCGCCGCCTTCTTCGTCGGGTCCTCGCCGACAAAGGCTACGAAGTGCTCGAGGCGGCCAAAGGAGTGGATGCCCTCCAACAGGTGCGCGCCGAAGTGCCCGACCTGATCCTGCTCGACGCGATGCTTCCCGAAGTCCATGGCTTCGACATCTGTCGACGGATCAAGGGCAGCAAACGTTACGGACACATCCCGATCATCATGGTCAGTGCGATCTATCGGGGCTGGCGGTTCGCCGAGGACCTCAAGTCGAGTTACGGCGTCGAAGCGTTCCTCGAGAAGCCGTTTAAGATCGGCGACGTGTTGGGTGCGGTCGAGCGAGCGATCCAGGGACGGAACAGCGAACCGAGTCTCGAGGACGACGATCTTTCGCGCGAGGCAGGGGCGACACTCAACCGCGGCATCGAAGCGTATCAAGCGGGCAAGCTCGACGAAGCGATCGAAGAACTCAAGAAAGGCATCGGGATCGACCCGCTGTCATTCAAGCTGCACTACCACCTCGGGCTTCTCTACGGCCGTCGCGACGACGTCTTCGAGGCGATTCACGAGCTCGAGACCGCGGTGGATCTTCAGCCACGACACTTCTCCGCACTCAAGAACCTGGCGGTCCTCTATCAGCGCGCGGGGTTTAAGCACAAAGCGATTGAGATGTGGGAGCGGGCGCTCGGCAACGCACCGGACGAAGAAACCAAGCGCGGAATCAAGGATCACTTGATGAGCCTCCTCTAGACTCGGACCGTATCGGGCGGGAAATTTCGATGGCATCTGCATTTTCCGACGGTTCTTGTCGTCGGGCGCAGGTTCTCCGACATTGGTCCCCGCGAAATGGCGAACGACACGAGCAAAGCCAAGATTTCGGGGACGGAAGTACTCGAAGGTGTATGGCTGAACGCGAAGTTTTGTGAGATTCTTTGCCTCGCTTACCGGATCCGTCGATGCCCATCAGGTGGGGCGGATTCGAACTATGGTTGGCTTGTCTGATCCGTCGATGGGTGGTTGATTGATGGCAACGATGGTTGAAGCCTCTCTGGAACGATGCTTTCACCGATTGGCTGACCGAGAGAGCCCCCACCCCTCGCGAATGCCCGTCGAATCCTTGAGACCCTTGAATGCCAACGAGTTCTGCCGTTTGCCGAAGCGAGTCGCATATTCGTCGTGTGCTACCGGGTTGTGCGGATGGGCCCCCGATGGTTCCTCCGACCAGTCCTTGTCCCGTTTTCCTCTGAGCTCTGAGCCTTTCATCGGATGAAGTTTCTCTGCGGTAACTGCAAGGCGAAGTATCAGATCGCCGACGAGAAGATTGCCGGTCGCACGCTTCGGATGAAGTGTCGACGCTGCAGCCACGACATCATCATCAAAGGACCAGGAAGCAAAGCGTCCGAGGTCGGTAAGAAGCCCGCGGCAAAGGCCGGCTCGAAGCCGGCTCAGGCGGGGTCCAGTCTCGGCGCCGACTTTCGGCGTTCGATCGCGAGCAATGCCCCCGCCACTGCGCCCGCCGCACCCACGCTCGACCAGTGGCATGTCGCGATCAACGACGTTCCCGTAGGCCCCATTCGCAAGGCGGAGATCCAGCGAAAGATCAGCGCCGGCGCGGTAACCGGAGCCTCCCTCTGCTGGCGCGAAGGGTTCGACGACTGGCGTCCCGTCCAAGAGGTGCCCGAGCTCAGCGCGCTGCTGCGGGCGCCGCCTCCCGCCCCGCCGCGCCCCGCCGCGGTCGGCCGCGGCATCAGTCGCCACGGGAGTCGTCCTCGAATTCGACCGCTCAGTTCGCGTCCGCAGGCGCCGACCGCGGCGAAGGCTTCGCCCAAGCCTGGCCCGAAGCCGGCGGCCCCCGCTCGACCGGCGGCCCGTTCGAACGTGGTGCCGATCGGAGGGCGTCTTGGCGCCGCCGCGGCTCCCGCTGTGGATCCGACGGAGGAACCCACCACCGTCAGCGACCCGATTTTCCCCGAGCCCGCCGAAGCGCCGAAGCCCGCGGTGGTTGCTCCACCGCCTCCGGCAGCCGCGCCCCTTGGCGGTTCCGCGGAGGCCACCGTGGACCAGGACGACGACGAGGCCGCGTTCTTTGCCGGAGCGGCCGCCCCGTCGGGGGCTGGGCTCGCCGCTGCCAGCGCGGACGCGTCGTCCTCCGATGTGGGGTCGGCCGGCGCCGCCGCGTTCGTGCCCGCCACCGAGCCGCGGGAGCGAAGAGGACTCCCGGTCGGAGCCTGGATCGCGATCGCTGGCGCCATCGCGTTCGGCTGCGCGATGGGCGTGGTCGTCGCGATCAAGTTCATCGGAGGCCCGGAGCCTGTCGCGAGCCTTGAGTCGCCGGTCGAGGATACGACCGAGTCTCCTCGGCCGAGCGTCGAGCCCGACCTCGTGATTCCCGACGAGGAAGCCGAAACAACGGAACCCACCGAAGAGACGGCGGAGGCTCCGTCGATGGCCCCGTCAAACGCTACCGCGATGACCGCACGGACCCCTCGGTCCCCGACCACGAACACCAAGCAGTCGAGCTCGATGAGCAATCTGACGGCCGAACAACGAGCCCAGCTCGAGCGAATGCGGGGAAGTGGTCAGGAGCCGACGATCATGAACATCAACGTCGGAGGCAACGGCTCGTCCGGGGGCAATGGGTCCGGTCGCGCGCTCACACCGGAGCAGCTTGCCGGTGTGGTGTCGAGCAATCGGCCGTCGCTTCGACGCTGCTACGAGAACGCGATTCGTGGTCGGGGGCAGGCGGTCACCGTTCGGGTGAATGTAAACATCACGGTGGGCGCGTCGGGTGTGGTCCAGCGGGCCAGTGCAACCGCCACCGAGAGCCTCGCCGGGCTGACCACCTGCGTGGAGGGAGCGGTCCGGCGCTGGCGGTTCCCTGCCTCGGGGGCGTCGTCGCGAACCACGTTCCCGGTGGTCTTTACCGGAGCCAGCTGAAACACCCGGCCGTACTAGAAGCAGGTTGCTGCAAAACTCCGCACGCGCCTCCAGCGCGGGTATCGGTCGCACCCCCGACCGGCCTGCGGCCCTGCCGCCTCAAAATACTTCGGTGATTCCTCGTCGGCTCGCGCGCGCGACCGGCACCGCCGCGAAGCTGGATCCACCCACGGGCCTTTTGCAGCAACCTGCTGGTTTTCTTGGCTCCGCTGGAGACGGCGCCGGTACGGATTTGGCGTTTCGGGAAGATCGCGCTCAGCGCAGCATGCGTACGAGAAAGTAGACGGCGACGCCAAGGATCGTGGCGAGGCCGAGGGTTAGCGGCCAGCTCAGACCCGGGCGCTTGGACTCCGGCGGCGGCGCGATCGAGTCGGAGACCTGAACCGAATCCGACGCTTCCGGGTTCCGAGGTGAGGTGGCCGGTTGCTTCGCCATCCCTGGGAGTTCGATTCCCGCGGCGCGCAATGCGGCCTCGTCCCACACATCGGTCGGATCGTCGGCTTGCGACTTAAACGACTCTTCTTCTTGGTCTTCGTAGTCGTCGGGTCCCGCGGCCGGCGGGATGGATTCCGTGGACGCTTTGGCTTCCGAGCTTCCCGACTCGTTCGGCTTGGGGTCCGGGGTGTCCGACTTGTCTTGCGGGTCGTCAGCCATCTCGGGCCTCCGAAGCGAGCGGTCGAAAAAGTGCTGCAAGAATCTCGCGGTCTGCCCCATAGGAGTGGCTTTGAGGAGCCATCGCAGGGGAACTTTCGATCGCTGACACGCTCCACGATTGTCTCAGATCCCGATGAAAGGGTCCAAGGATCCGCGCGCGCCGGCCAAAGGTCGAGTAGGCTGGGGCGATGGACCTCGACCAGCTTGGGTTGCTTGCCACGGAAGCGCTTTCACTGGCCTTGCTTCTCTCGGCACCGGTGCTGGGGGCGAGCCTCGGGGCCGGACTGATCATGGGCATGCTGCAGACCGCGACCCAAGTGCAGGACCACTCACTCACGTTCGTCCCCAAAGTGGCGGCGGTCGGTGCGGCACTCCTTCTTGGGGGCGCGTGGATGGGAAGCGAGCTGTTGTCGTTCACCGAAACCCTCTGGGCGACGCTTCCGTAGCCCGACCGTGGAGGGGTTGGTCGAGAACCTTGGCGGCGAGGAAGCGGTGCTTCGATTTGCGGAGGCGCTTGGAGCTTCCTCGACCGATCTCCCGCTGGCGCTTCTTTTGTTGATTCGTCTTGGGCCGTTTGTGTTCTTTGCGCCGCTTCTCGGCGTGCGTGATGCGCCGCTGCTGCTTCGGTTCGCCGTGGCGGTCGGGCTGACCGCGGCCTTTCTTCCCACCGCCGCGGTCTCGGGAGTCGTCCCGACCGACGCCACCGGTTGGATCGGGGCGGTTGCCACCGAGCTCACCTTGGGGCTGGTGTTTGCCGTGGCGGGTGCTCTTCCGTTTGTTGCGGTCGACTGGACCGGGCGGCTTTCCGATCGGCTTCGGGGAGTGTTTGTCGACGGCTCAGTGCAGTCTTCGCCGCTGGCGAGTCTCTACCTTTGGGCCGCGCTCGCGATCTTCTTCGTCAGCGGTGCCCACCGCGTCGCAATCGGGGCGGTCGCGGAGACACTTCGCACCACTCCGCTCGGGGTGCCTCAGACCTTCGGCCTCGAAACCGCGCTGTCGGCCGGCTTGCTCGTGAGTCAAGCGCTCGCGTTTTCAGTCGCCCTTCTTCTGCCCGCGCTCGCCGCGGTGCTTCTCGTCGAGCTCGCGCTTTCAGCCCTTGCCCGCGCGAGTCCGGGGGCCCCGGTGCACTTCGTGGGCGTGCCGGCGCGAAGTGCCGCGGTGATTTTG
>JBCCZL010000560.1:0-6673 GCA_039187775.1 Myxococcota bacterium | reverse complement strand
GAGGGCGGCGAAGCGCGCGCGCGCCATGCCCGAGAGCGGCAGACCCGCGACCGGGAGTTCGAGCGAGCCGAGCGACAGGCCCGCCGCGAAGCACGGCAGGAAGCGCGCCGCCGGCGGCGAGCGGGAGAGCCGCCGGAGGAAGTGCCGGTGCCCGCGGTCACCGAGCGAATCGCCGCGGAGGGCGAAGCGCTCGTTCCGGATCTCACCGGGAGCACTGCGCGAGTAGCGCTCCGCACCCTCGTCGCGGCGTCCTTTCGACCGATTCTCGAAGGCACAGGATTCGTGGCGGCCCAGAATCCGCCGCCGGGAGAGCTCGTGGCGGTGGGGAGTCGGATCACGGTGACCCTCGAGCCGGAAACCTACGATGTGCCTCCGACGACTGAGCCGGAGCAGCTTGCGGCGATTCCCGAGAACGTGGCCGAAGCCGGTCCGCCGACGGAGGCGCCATGACGGTGACCCTTCGAGAACTTGCGGCGAAGGGGATCGGCACGCTGGTAGGGACGGGAGACCAACCGCTGCGCGGTGTGCACCACGATTCGCGTCGTGTCGGGGCCGGCGATCTCTTTGCGGCGCTTCCCGGAGCCCGGGTGGATGGGGCGAGCTTCGTTCCGCACGCGGTGAAGAGCGGAGCCGCCGCGGTGATGGCCGAGGTGGAGCTCTCGCAGGACATTCCGCAGCTCATCGTGGCGGACGCTCGTCGCGCCCTTGGCCCGATCGCCCACGCGATCTACGGCCATCCTACACGCGCGATGGACGTGGTGGGCATTACCGGCACCAATGGCAAAACCACAACTGCGTTTCTGCTTCGGCATGCGCTTCGGTCCCTCGGCTGTCGGCCCGCGCTGATGGGCACTGTCGAAACCTCGCTGCCCGATGGATCGGGCGGCGGCCCGTCCGCGTTCACCACGCCGGAGGCCGATGAAATCGCCCGCTTCGCCGATCGGGCGCGAACCCAGCGGGCCACTCACCTGGTGATGGAAGTGTCGAGTCATGGCCTCGCCATGTTTCGCGCGGACGCGGTGACTTTTCGGGTGGCTGCGTTCACGAATCTCAGTCAGGACCATCTCGATTACCACGGGACGTTCGAGGCTTACGCGGCGGCGAAGACTCGGCTCTTCACCGAGCTTCAGCCGACGGTCTCGGTGATCTGTGTCGACGGCGCGCACGGGAAGTCTCTCGCAAACACCTTGGCGACGACCGGCGCGAAGCTTCTGACCTGTTCGGTGAATGCATCGGCTTCGCCGCGCGACGAGCCGGTCGACCTCCAGGTGGTTCGGCGTTCGAGCGGCCGCGACGGCATCGAAGCGTCGCTCCGCTATCGGGACCAACGCTACGAGCTCAAAAGTGGCCTCGTCGGCGATCACAATCTGGAAAATCTCCTTGTGGCGCTGGGGGTGTTGGTTGCCCTCGACATTCCCATCGAGGACGGACGCGTGGCGCTTTCGACCGCGGCCGCGGCGCCGGGCCGTCTCGAGCGGGTGCCTGCGGGCGCTGACCTCGCCGTGTTTGTCGACTATGCGCACACCCCGGATGCGCTTCGTCGGGTGCTCGAAGCGCTTCGTCCGATCACTCCTGGCCGGCTCCTGTGCGTGTTTGGCTGCGGGGGCGATCGGGACCGCGATAAGCGCCCCCGTATGGGTGCGGCGGTCCGAGAGGGAGCGGACATTGCGGTCGTGACCTCGGACAATCCACGGACCGAAGACCCGCGCGCGATCATCGATGATGTGCTCCCCGCGTTCCGCGGCCTCCCCATCCTCGATCTCGGCGGGGAAGGTCTCGATGGGCAAGGTTTCAGCGGGCAGGGCGTCAGCGGACAGGGCGTCAGCGGGCAGGTTCTCGACGCGTCTCAGGGCGTTGCGGTCGAGGTCGATCGCCGACGCGCGATCGCGGCCGCGATCGGTGGACTTCGACCGGGGGACACGCTCCTCATCGCCGGAAAGGGTCACGAGGACTATCAAATCGTCGGCACCGAGCGCTTCCCCTTCGACGATCGGATCGAAGCGACCCAGGCCCTGGCCGGTCGGAAGGAGGCGCGCTGATGGCGACGCCGATCCCCAAGAATCGCGCCGCGTTCACTGCTCAGGAGCTTCAGCGCGCGGCCGGGGGAGCGATCGTCGGTCGCCCCGTCGAGGGAGTGGTGGGGGTGACCACCGATTCGCGCGCGGTGGTGCCCGGCGAGCTCTTCGTTGCGCTCTCCGGTGACCGTTTTGACGCCCACGAGTTTCTCCCCACGGCGTGGGATGCGGGCGCGGCGGCGGCGGTCGTGGCCGAGAGCGCGGATATCGAAGTGCCCGCCGACCGGTGGGCCCTCGTGGTCGCGGACCCTCTCCTGGCGCTCGGCGCGATCGCTCGCTTTCATCGCCTTCGTTGGGCGGCGAGTCAAAAGGATCCATTTGTCGTGGCGGTGACCGGTTCGGCGGGCAAGACCTCGACGAAGGAACTCGCGGCGGGGGCCCTCGAGCACCTTACGGGCCCCGGTGCGCTTCTTAAGACCGCGGGGAATCTCAATAACCGGATCGGGGTTCCGCTGACCATCCTCGGCCTCGACTCGTCCCATCGCGGCGCGCTCCTCGAGCTTGGCACTAGCGAAAAGGGCGAGATTGCAACCCTTGGGGCGATCGCGCGGCCGACGGTGGCCTGCGTGATCATGGCTTCGGCCGCGCACACCGAAGGGATCGGAGATCTCGCCGCGGTCGTGCATGAAAAGTCGAGCCTGTTCTTTGCTGCGCCCGAGACGACGGTCGGCGTGTGTCGTCGCGATCAGCCGGCACTGTTTCAGCGAGCCGAACAAGCGCAGCTCGAGCGTCTGCTCGGGTTCGGAGTAGATCCTGAGGCAGACATTCGGCTGGTCGAGTCGACGATTCACTCCGACGGGAAGACTCAGGTGCGGTTCCAAATCAACGGCCGGGAGGTGGCCGGAGCGCTCCAGATGCTCGGACGAGGGGCGGGCGAAAACGCCGCCGCGGCGATCGGGATTGCGATGGCGGTGGGCGTCGACCCCGAGGTGGCGATTCAAAAGCTCGAGGCGGTGCCGCCGTTCGCTGGCCGGCTCGCTCCGCGACGCCTGTTGTCGGGCGGACTCCTCATCGACGACAGTTACAACGCGAACCCCGTGTCGATGGCGTTGAGCCTCGAGGTGCTCCGGGAACTCGCCGGGGGCCGCCCCACCATCGCGGTGCTCGGCGACATGCTCGAGCTCGGCGACGAGAGCGCCGATGCGCACGTCGAGGTCGGCGAACAGGTGGTGGCTGCGAGAGTGGATCACTTCGTGGCGTGCGGCCCGGCGATGGCGGAGGCGGCCCAGCGGGTCCGCGACAAGGGCGGCTCGGTCACCGAAGTCGCGGACGCCGGAGCCGCGCTGCTCGATGCCCGAGCGCATCTCGGCCCGAACACGGTGGTCCTCGTGAAAGGGTCTCGCTCCCTCGGACTCGAAGCCGTGAGCCAGGCGCTGGCGTCGGAGAACACGGCTGCGGAGAACACGGCCCCTCGGGAAGGGGGAGCGCAGTGATCTACTACCTCCTTTACCCGCTCCATACCGAAGAGTCGCTCGGGTTTCTCAATGTCCTTCGGTACGTTCCCTTTCGCGTCGTCCTCGCCACGCTGACTGCCCTGTTTCTCACCTTCGGGCTTTATCCGTGGTTCATTCGGCGACTTCAGCGCAAGCAGGTGGGTCAGGTTGTCCGTAAAGAAGGACCGGAGACTCACCTCTCGAAGGCCGGTACCCCCACGATGGGTGGCGCGCTCATTCTTCTGTCCCTCGGAGTGTCGACGGCGCTTTGGGCCGATCCGACGAACATTATGGTGTGGGTCGTCATGGCGATCACCGCTGGCTACGGGGCGATCGGGTACATCGACGATGCCGCCAAGATTCGAAAGAAGAACACTGGCGGCCTCTCCGGTCGCTACAAGCTTCTCCTGCAGTTCGGCATCGCGATCGCGGTCTGCTCCTGGCTTTGGTACGGCGAAACCGGACTCCCGGACGAGTGGCTCACGATTCGGAATCGACTCGCGGTGCCGTTCGTCGCGTTCGAGAAATACCCGGTTTCCCTCCCGTCGTGGCTTTACGTGATCTTTGCGTCGACCTGCATCGTCGGCATGTCGAACGGGACCAATCTCACCGATGGCCTCGATGGGCTCGCCATCGGTCCCGTGATGATCAACGCCGGAACCTACGGGTTCCTCGCCTACCTCGCCGGCGTCACCTTCTTTGGCAAAGACATCGCCACCTACCTCGACATCGCATCGCTTCCCTCGGCGAGCGAGCTTGCGATCTACTGCGGCGCAGTGATCGGCGCGGGTGTCGGTTTTCTCTGGTTCAACACCTATCCCGCCCAGGTGTTCATGGGCGACGTGGGCTCCCTTGCGCTCGGGGGCGGGCTCGGAGCGCTCGCGGTGATGACCAAGAACGAGCTCCTGTCGCTCATCCTCGGCGGGATCTTCGTGCTCGAAAGCGTGAGCGTGATGATTCAGGTCGGCGTCTACAAAACGACAAAGAAGCGCATTTTTCTCATGGCGCCGATCCACCACCACTTCGAGAAGAAGGGGTGGCCCGAGCCCCGAGTCATCGTCCGCTTTTGGATCATCTCGTTCATGTTGGCGGCGATCGCCCTTGCCCAGTTGAAGCTTCGATGACGTTTTCACTCGAGCTCAGGGGCCAGCGGGTGGCCGTCGTCGGCCTCGGAAGGTCGGGCCTCGGCGTAGTGCGCTTTCTCCGCGAGGAAGGTGCCGAAGTGGTTGCGAACGACCATCGGACGGAGCCGGCTCTCAGAGCCCAGCTTGAAGCCTTCGGGGCCGAGCCGGTGCTCGGGGGTCATCCTCGAACCGCATTCGAAGGCGTTGACTTTGTGGTGGTCTCTCCCGGCGTTCCGCCGCTTGCGGTGCTCGACGAAATCGAGGCGGAGGGCACGCCGGTGGTCAGCGAAGTCGAGCTCGCCTCCCGATTCGTCTCGGGAACGATCGTCGGGATCACCGGGACCAACGGAAAGAGCACGGTCACGAGCCTCATCGGCGCGATGGCCAAAGAGAGCGGTCGGCCGACCTTCGTTGGAGGCAATCTCGGCACGCCGTTCATCGAGGTGGTCCGCTCCGACGCATCTGGACCCGATGGCTTCGTCGTGGTGGAGCTTTCGAGCTTTCAACTCGAACGCGTGGATCGGTTTCGACCCACCGTTGCCGTTCTCCTCAATATCTCGGCGGACCATCTCGACCGCTACCCGAACTTTGCCGCCTACGCGGCCGCCAAGGGCCGCATCTTTCATCGCCAGGAGCGGGCCGACCACGCGGTAGTGCCCGCCGATGACGAGCTCTGCCGGTCCCTCGCGCGGGCCGGCGCCGCCAAGGTCTACCGGTTCGGAGGCACATCCGGGCGCGTGCGGGTCATGGACGGAGCGATCCGGAACGGCGCCTCCGGCTTTTCGTTTCCCGTGTCGGAACTTGGACTCTCGGGGGCCCACAACATCGAAAATGCGTGCGCGGCCGCACTCGCCGGTCAGCTCGGCGGCATCGAGACCACCGCGATCGATTCCGCCCTTCGAAGTTTCACTGGTCTCCCTCACCGAATGGAACGAGTCGGGGAGGTCGAAGGCGTTCGCTACTACAACGACTCCAAAGCGACCAATGTCGGGGCCGCACTGGCCGCGCTACGGGGCGTTCCGGGAGAGGGAGTCGTATGGATCGCCGGCGGTGTCGACAAAGGCGGCTCCTACGCTCCGCTCCGTGAGGAGCTCGAGCGGCGCGGACGAGGCGTCGTGCTTCTCGGAGAGGCGGCGGAGCTCATCGAAGAAGCCCTCGACGGCGTCGCGCCGATCCGACATGCCGGCTCGATGGAGGAGGCGGTCGCGGTGGCTCGCTCGCTCGCTCTCGCCGGAGACGCGGCGCTTCTCGCGCCGGCCTGTTCAAGCTACGACATGTTTCGGTCGTACGCCGAGCGCGGCGATGCGTTTCGAGAGGCGGTGGTCGCGCTGCGTGACTCGTCGAGAGAGGAGCGTCCATGAGCATCCTTCGTTCCGTCCTCGCGGCCAAGAAGGTCGACGCGAAACCCTCGCGAAAGGGTCAAAATGTGGCCGCTCCGGTCGCCGAGAGCGGGAGGAAACCGGCGGCCAAGAAGACGGGTACGAAGCCCACCGGAGCGTCGCCGAACGACGTTGGCCAGGCGGGCCTTCGCCTCCGCGATCGTTTTCGGGTGGTGCGACTCGACGCACCGAAGGTGACCGGTCCTGCGGACGCCATGCTCGCGGCCGCGATCGTGGCACTCGTCGCGTTCGGCGTGGTGATGGTATATAGCGCGAGCGCGGTCTTTGCGAGCCAGCAGTACGGCAACGGCCAGCACTTCCTGATTCGTCAGGGGATCTTCGCTGCCGTCGGTCTCTTCGTGATGGTCGCCGTCGCGAAGGTCGACTACCACCGCTACCGAAAGCTGACCTACCTCGGGCTGATCTTTGCGATCGCGCTCCTCTTTGCGGTGATCCTCGGATTTGGTCGCTCCGCCGGCGGCGCGACGCGATGGATCTCCCTCGGCTTTATCAACATTCAGCCCGCGGAGATCGCAAAGGTCATCTTCATCTTCTGGCTCGCCTATTCGCTGTCGAAGAAGAGCGACAAGATTCGAAGCTTCAGCGTCGGGTTCCTTCCCCACGTCATGGTGGCAGGACTCCTCATGCTTCTTTGCCTGAAG
>JBCCZL010000559.1:0-6690 GCA_039187775.1 Myxococcota bacterium | reverse complement strand
GGCATCTCCTTGAAGGCGAGGCCACCGGCGAGATCATCCGGAGCGATTACGCGTGGGATGACTACGGCAACCAAGTTCTCACCGTGCTGCATGGAGCGTGGTCGCCCAGCGATCCCCACTACCTCGACGACGAACAGGTCACGGAAAGCGAGTTCATCATCGATGTGGACTCGTGGCGACTGCGCTTGCCCAAACGGGTGGTTCGTGGCGGGCTGGACCTGAGCGGACCCTCACCTGCCGTCATCGCGCTCGAGGAATCATGTTTCGTGTACGACGCGTCGCCCGACTGCGACACCGTCACTCTCACCGAGGGTCTCCGGACCGCTACCCGCAGTTGGCACCACAACCCGATCACCGCGGTCGATGAGATGGAGACCATCGAGCAGGTGAGCTACACCCCGCGAGGCTTGCCCGAGGTGATTACGGACGCGCTCCTCTACGAGACCCACCACACCTACGACACCGACTTCGGCCTGTTCCTGGAAAGCGAGACCCTCGATCCCACCGGGCTCCAGCTGATAACTCGCCAGGTCGTCGACCCGCGCCACGGCGGGGTCACCTCGATGACCACGCCGGATGGCGCAACGACCCTTATCGCCTTCGACGGTCTGGGCCGTCAGGTGGCGGTCGCAAGACCCGGAGATACCTTGAGTTCGCCCACCTCCGCCCGTAGCTACAGCGATGGCGCTCCCTTTTCCTACTGGGTGGACGTGGCCAAGGATGGAACGGCCGACGGATTAATCTCGACGACCGCCTTCGATGCACGCGGGAATGCGATCTGCCGAACGCAGGAAGGCGAAGCGGGGCTCGAGGTGGTTGCCCACCAGGAGTTCAGCGCCGCGGGGCGCGCGGTGATCAAGCATCACCCCTACCCCGCAGCGCCTCACGCGGGCCTACCCCGAACCGCAGCGGGGTGCCTCCCGGTGTCGATTCGTCGTCTCGGCAGCGCCGTCGTTCGCGTCGACGGCGACGAGCGATGGCGCTTCGACAGCGCGGGTCGGAATATTCTCACGATTCATCCCGGTGGGACGCGCGTCGAAACGACTCACCGTCCGCTCGAGACCACGGTCTTGGATGAAGAAGACACGCGTGCCGGCTCCCCTCACGAGAACACGCCCAAGGTGCTTGCCACCGACGGGCTCGGGCGCACGATTCGCGTGGATGAGACCCACATCTTCGACGACAGTGATCCCGGGACTCATTCGTTCGAGTACGCGTATACCGCGCTCGGCGATCTCATGACGGTCACGGACTCCATGGCAAACGTGGTGTTCGATGCGACCTACGACTCCCGGCGTCGCCGGGTCCAGTCGGTCGATGCCGATCGAGGGAGCGTGCAGTCGAGCTACGATGCGCGAGGAGCGTTGATCCAGCAGGTCGACGCCCGCGGCGAAATCGTGGACTACACGTGGGACGCCGCCGGGCGCGTGCTTTCGGTCGCCGCCTCGGACGGCGTGGTGAGCTACGAGTACGACGCACACCCCGATCCGAGCCAAACCGCGCCGTGTCACTCCACCGGTCGCCTTGCCCGGGTGACCGACCTCGCCGGCAACACCAGCTATTGTTATGACGATCGAGGACGGCAAACCGATGTCCACCGAGAATTCGTGGGCCTGCCAACCCCCTTCGAGACCAGCTTTGAGTTCGACGCGCTCGACCGGCCCACTGCGGTGGTCCACGCCGATGGCGTGGAGCTCGAGTATGCGTACGACGACGCCGGCCGCCTCGACGAGATCACGGCGAGCAGCCTCGGCCACGGTGTCACGATCGTTCGCGACGTGATCTACGAGCCGTTTGGCGCGCCGGCGACAATTTCGCTCGGAAACGGCGCGACGATCGAGCGGACCTACGACTCGCGCCTTCGCCCCCTCACCCTCTCTGCCCGGTCGCCCGCCGGCGTCGTGCAGGACCTCACCCTTGAACTCGATGGGGTTGGCAATGTGACGTCGGTGGTCGACGGCCTCGGCGTACGCTCGGCCAGCTACACCTATGATGATCTCTATCGGCTGACCGAGGCCACGGGACTGCGGTACGGCGGTGAGACTGCGACCTATCGATACGATCGGCTCGGCAACATGACCGAAAAGCGATTTAGCGACTCGGCTTCTGGGCTCGACGTCGGCGTGTTGCGCTACGACGATCCGCTTCGGGTCCATGCGGTGACCGATGCCGGAGGAGAGACCTTTACCTACGACGCCGCCGGCAACCTCGCGTCCGATGCGCAGTATCGTTACGGATGGACCCCGTTTTCGATGCTCGGCAGCGTCGAAGACGCGCTCTCCGGCGTCGCGGTAGTCGAGTACACCTATGACCATCGTCAGCGCCGTGCGGTCGCGCGACAGCTCGCGAGCGGTGACGAGATTTACTTTCTCAACGACGTTGGCGCGGAGTACCGGGTCGAAGGAGCAAGCACCGGTCTTCACAAGCACATCACGGTGGCCGGCATTCCCGTTGGCCGCATCGAAGATACGTTCGATGCCACCACCGTCGACGACCGCCTCACATTCATCGCGGTTGACCACTTGAGCTCCCCCATGATCGTTCTCGACACGGCCGGAGCAGTGGTCGAGCGCTGGGACTCGCATCCCTACGGCGAAGAGAACCGGCTGGGTCTCGATGACGCCGGCTTGGGCGCCGACTACCGCGCGCCGGCGGATACGAGCTCCGCGATCACTCGAAGGTTCCAAGGTCGAGAAATCGATCGCACGACGGGGGCCTACGATTTCGGCGCCCGGGTCTACCGCGCTGATCTGGGCCGATTCATGTCCCCCGACAGTGTCGTGCCAGGTGTGTTTAGCAGCCAAGCATGGAACCGCTACGCGTTCGTACGAAACAACCCTCTCCGATTCGTCGATCCAACCGGCCACCAGGACGTTGACTCAACCCAGTCAATCACCGGCAACGAGGAGTCCCCGCTTTCCCTTCAGGTAACGAACTTCAAGCTCAAGAATGACCAGACTGGGATTTCTGGCCAGTGGACAGGCGGTTTGGAGGTTGGTGCGGATGGGGTCCAGGGAGTCGACGGAGAGTTTGTCTGGGCGATGGAAGCCTCGGCAGACCGGCCGTACAGCCTGGATTCCATCGGCGGTGACAACTTCCGAGCACAGATAAAAAAATATGGTCAGACCGCGCAATTGGATATGCGATTGAGCAGCGATACCCAGGCGTGGGCCGTAGAAGTCGGGATGGGTACCATCGGAGAAGGAATGCAAGGTGGCGTACTGGGGCGCGCAGCCACGCTTGGTGCCACCGGGCGGGGTTGGTCACCGGTTGGTGTCGGATCGATTCGCGGCCGCCCGTCGACGCTGGGACTGGGAGGATGGTCTGCTGTCGTGCACGCGGTCGTTCACCTGGAGAACCAGCTGCTAGTCCGGCCACTGCTGGAGAGTCACCGAAGCGCGTACGTTGCGGCTCACCCCGATGCGCCACCGCCTGAGGTTCCCGGCAACATCGTTTGGAGCGGGGTTCGGGCAATGATTCAGGACGACTTTTTCGGTATCGGTTGCCTGACCGGTGGCGATTGCTCCGGGATGATACCTGGCCCTCGCCCCACGGGTTCAAGGACGTGGGGCCCATTGGGCAATTCGTCGTTCTAAGGCTTGCACCATCGGGCCCGCGAGTGGGATATCTGACGGCGAGGTTCAAACCGTGGGAGCGCGTTTAACGAATGCGCTCCATCTCACTCGACGCTTCCCCCCGAACGCTTAGACGGCGAGGAGGTGGCGCTGAATCGCTTCGATCTCGAGCGGGCCGTCCGTGAGTAGGTGGCGTTCTTCAAAAGCCATGTCGGCGAGCAGTCCTTCGGCGAGCTGCAGAAGCTCCACGAGCCGACCCTCATCCGGGTCTGCTTGACCGAGCTCGAACTGGAGCTTCGCGACCGCGACGCGCTGATAAGCGTGGTGTGAGGTGACCTGCTGAGCAGCGCTCGTTCCATGGAGGCCTCGCGACCGGAGCAGCGGAACGACCATCGCGTCTTCGCGGTCGATGTGGTTCCGAAGCGCGTCGCAGAGCTCGGTCGCCGTCTTCCGCGCTTGCTCAAGTGCGCCAACATCACCGCTCAGCGCACGAATCGCTAGCGTATCCATTTCGCAAATGATGCGCCGGAGCTCCCGATGCTCTTCGAGAACGAGGCGACGGACGTCTTCGATGCAGCTCATGCCCACTGACGATGCAAATGCCAGTCCGGGCTTCTGATACCAGTGGAGTCCTCCGGCTCACGAAGGAACTGCGCCGCTCGAGGAGTGCCGCGCAAATTCTTCGCGGGACTTCCTCCCCCCAACTTCCGAGGTCCCAGGTCCAGTGATTGGAACACCTCGTGCTTTGGTCAAGGGTTATGCCCGCTGTTCGTCCTACGGTCGCCGACTTCATGACCCCGTTTCCGCATACCGTCGGGGTCGAGCTCAGCCTGGCGGCGGCCACGCGGAGAATGCGACGCCTCGGCGTCCGGCACCTTCCGGTCATGGACGACGGCCGTCTCGCTGGATTGGTGTCGGAGCGAGACCTCGCGTTTGCGAACGCCCACTCCGGCGACCCGGAGAAGCTCACGGTAGAACTCGCGATGACGCCTGAACCGTTTGTGGTGGGACCGGCCATGCCTCTCGGTACGGTGCTTCGCACGATGGCGGACCAACGCCTCGGCAGTGCGGTCGTGGTCGACGACGGCACAGTGGTCGGCCTTCTCACCAGTACCGACGTCGCCGCAGCGTTCGCCGATCTTCTTCTAAGCCGGCATCTTGCGGGCGAGCGGGAGTTTCTTCCGAGCGCCATCCGAAAACGCGCCCTCAACGAACATCGCACGATGCGGCGACAAATCGACCTCATCGAGGAGCTCTCCGGGCGAATTCTCGGGGGGAATGAAGACCTCGAGGGAGAGCTTCGTCTCGCCGCAACCGACCTCTACCGCACTCTCAACCAACACATTCTGATGGTAGAGGCCCTCGTGGTTCCCGTGCTCGAGAGCGCGGATGCATTTGGGCCCCAGCGCCGAAAAGCACTCGAAGAAGAGCACGCACGGCAAAAAAACGAGCTTCGAAAGATCCTTGCCGTGGTCGCCGAGGAGGGCACGGGACCGGTCCGGACGCTGGCCGAGGCGCTAGGGCCGCTCATCGAAGCACTCCGCAGCGAGATCGCGCACGAAGAACAAGCGATGAAGGAAGATCTCTTTCGGGATGACGTGCTCAACGTTTCATTTACAGGCTGAGTTCAGGAACCGCATGTTGCCACCGACTTCAACGACCGCTACCACCTCATCGCCGATGGCCGATGAGGAAACCGACAATCGCCCCAAGCCCGCGTCCGGCCGAATTCTCATCGTCGATGACGAGGCCAACGCGCGAAGCGCGCTCGACGAGCTCCTCAGCGCCGAAGGCTATGAGACTCGGACCGCGTCGGACGGTGAACAGGCGCTCGGGGTGCTCGAGCGGTTCGACGCCGACGTGGTGCTGACCGACCTTCAGATGCCGCGCCTCGATGGCCTCGGGCTCCTCGAAAAAGGCCAAAAGAAGGCCCCCTTCGCTGTCTTTGTGGTGATGACAGCGTTCGGAAGCGTCGAAACCGCAGTCGCGGCGATGCACAAAGGCGCCGAAAACTACGTCACCAAACCCCTCGACCTGGACGCTCTTGGACTGGTCATCGAGCGAGCACGAGAAAAGGCGACGCTTCGGAAAGAAGCGCACCGGCTCCGGACCGAGGCCGAGGCACGCTACTCCTTCGGCAGCATTCTCGGCGACCACCCGTCGATGCAGCGGCTCATGAAGCAGGTCGCGCAGGTCGCGCGAAGCCGAGCCACGGTCGTCATTCACGGCGAGAGCGGCACGGGAAAAGAACTCATCGCCGCCGCGATCCACCAGAACTCGAAACGAAAGGAAGGGCCCTTCGTTCGCCTCAACTGCGCGGCCCTCGCCGAATCGCTGCTCGAGTCGGAGCTATTCGGACACGAAAAGGGCGCGTTCACCGGCGCCGCGGGCCGGCGTCAGGGCCGCTTTGAGCAGGCGCACGGCGGGACGCTGTTTCTCGACGAAGTCAGCGAGATTGCGCTTCCGATCCAGGTGAAGCTTCTTCGGTTCCTTCAGGAACGGGAGTTCGAGCGCGTGGGCGGCAACGAGACGATCGAGGTGGACGTACGCGTGGTGGCGGCCACCAACAAGGACCTCGAAGCGAAGGTGGCCGACGGATCCTTTCGGGAAGATCTGTTCTATCGACTCAATGTGGTTCGGCTCGATGTACCGCCCCTTCGGGCCCGACGAAGCGATATTCCGCTCCTCGCCCAGCACTTTCTTCGCACCTATGCGCGCGAAAACGAACGCGATGATATCGAGGGATTCACCGATGAGGCGCTCCGGCACCTCATCGCGTATCCGTGGCCAGGCAATGTCCGGGAGCTTGAAAACGCGGTGGAGCGAGCGGTAGTGATGTCGAGCGAGACCCACATCGACGCAGCGGACTTTCCCTCGTCCCATCAAAAGAACACCGGCCAGGAGCTCTCCACCCTAGTGCCGGGCCTGACCATGGCCGAACTCGAGCGGGTCGCGATCACCCAGACCCTCGCCGCGGTGGACGGCAACACCGCCAAAGCGGCGGAGCTTCTCGGAATCAGCCGCCGCAAGATTCAGTATCGACTCAAAGAGTGGGGCGAGAACGGCGAGTAGCCTCTTTCCCGAATCGTGCAACCCGAGACGGCCTCCAGCGGTC
>JBCCZL010000558.1:0-6692 GCA_039187775.1 Myxococcota bacterium | reverse complement strand
GCGTGGTAGGGTTTGCCGATGAGGGGATGGGCGGTGCACGCACTCACGATCGCGGTCGTCGCGGGCAGCGTTCTTCCGTCTTCGGCGCAGCTCCGGGACGCCGCCCCCGGTTCCGCCGACCTCCGAGCGATTCACGCGCGGGTGGTGTACGGGATGGTCGATGTGCGCGGAGAGGAACGGCAGGGGAGCGGCTGGCTGCTCGCCCAGAGCGGTCGACCTCTCGTCATCACGAATCGCCATGTCGTCCTCGCGGAAGACGCCCCATGTCCAGACCGTCTTCGCGGTCTTGGGGAGTTCGAAATCAGATTCTACGCAGGAAGCAGCGCGCCTCCCGCTACGATTTCGGCTCGCGTGGCCTACTGCTCACGCTCCATCGACTTGGCCATCTTGCGATTGCAGGCAGATCCGCCGACCAGTGCGCGGCCCCTCCGCATGCGGGTGGATACCGACGTCGCGAGGGGCGAACGGGTGGTCCTCGGCGGCAACCCTGGCGGCAACCTCCCGTTTCAGACAACCGAGGGTGTCGTGACCGGTCGGACTACGAGGGGGAACGACGTATGCGGCGCCAACCGAAACTGCGTCGTGATCGACGCCGCCTCCCTCGCGGGTTGTTCGGGTGGGCCCGTCTTCAATCGCGCGGGGCAGCTCGTGGGGATGGTTTGGGGCGGAGAACTCGGAGAGATCCGCACCGGGTCGGGGACGCTCCGACCGAACGCGGTCGGCGTAACCGGCACCTCGCTCAGCTTTCTCATCCACACTCGGACGATTGCGGGAGAGCTCCAAAGCCTGGAACGGGACCGGCGATGAGCCGAGGGCCGCGACAAGTCGCGGCTTGATGGTGCCCAGAGACAGAATCGAACTGCCGACACGGGGATTTTCAATCCCCTGCTCTACCGACTGAGCTATCTGGGCAAGAAGGCTCCGAAGCCTAGCCATGGGGGCTTCGGTGTCAAGCATTTGAGCGCCTCCGTTTTGGTGCTAGGCCAACGCATGACTTTTCGCGTCTGGCTTTGGGGAACGACGCTCATTCCACTCGCGGGATTGCTCGTCGGGGGTTGTGGAGCTCGCACGGATTTCGCTCCATTCGAGGAACGCGACGTACCGGAAGCCGGCGCAAGACCAGAGGCCGGTCGCGACGCAGGGGAGTGCACACCCACCTGCGGTCCGTTGCCGCGAAGCCCCGTGCAGTTCGCCGAGTTTGATGGCGTGCCCGCGCACTTCCGCGTCGACGACGACTGTGTGCGCACCAGCTTCGACGGCAATCTTCCGCCGGCGGTCATTCGAAGCTTTGAGTCCGCGGTGGATATCTGGAACGCCGAGGCCTGCCTCGAGCTTTGTATTCTGTCGCCGGAGCCCGGCGACCCAGCGCCGAACCGAGCCCTTCATCTCGACGGCCGCACCGACCTCGGCCCAGAAGTGGTGTCGCAGGTCGAGTTCTTTTCGAACCTCTGCACCGGGGAAATTTCGCAGAGCGTGATCTCGGTCGTCCCCGGCCGGGCCGACGAGCTGACCGAGCAGGAAATGGTCCGAGACGTGGGCCGGGCCCTTGGGTTCGTGGCCGTTTCGGGAGCAACGTCCGCCGTAAGCCAGGTCGACCCCACGGGTTTCCTGACCGACGAAGACTTGGACGCCCTCTGCACCTTCTATGGCGCAGGCAGTCCCTGCGAGTAGCCCGGCACCGCCCGGAAGCCCGCTTAGAGGGCCGAAGATCGCAGTAAAATTGCGGATCCCGGACCGTCCCAGGCTAAACTACGGGCTGGGAAGATGGGGAATGGAGTAGATCAGGCCCTTGGCGCTTTTCGCCGCCTCCTCGCGGACGCGTCCGCCGGGGGCCAGGCCAAAGTGGATGCGCTGGTGGCGCTCTCCCAGCGCACCGTATGGGTCGCGACCTGGACCCCCGACAGCGACGGGTTCCGCACTCTGACCAACAGCCACGGAAAGTCTGCCCTCCCGATCTTTACCGATCGCGGCCAGCTGGATGAAGCGGCCCAACGCTTCGGCTGGCTCGCGGCCGACGGTCAAGCATCGGGACGTGAGGTCGGTGCGCGCGAAGCACTCCGCCATGCGGTCGCCCACAACGTCGAGTATGTCGTGATCGACATCGTCTCGATGCACAGCCTCGAACTCGACCGCGAGGAGGTCGAGCCGATCGTCTCTCCCGAAGCTCGGCGCGAGTCTCAGGGCCCCTTCGCGGCGGTCGGTCGTCTCTCGTCAACGATGATGAAAGCCGTGAAGCCCACTCCGACTCCGGGGAGCCTCTCTGGACTGCCGGGGTTCGAACAGAACCGGCCGCCGGCTCGGATCAGTACCCCGCCCCCTCGTCCCGCGGTCGGCGCCGAAGGGAACTTCGGAGCCGGCTCCGCAGTGTCCCTGAGCTCGCTTGCATCGGAGCCGAGTGACGATCTTCTCGATGCGCTCAGCACGGTGCTTCGCGGTTACCCGGAAGTGGAGTGGGCAGCCTTGGCATCGGTCGCCCGTGGACCAACGCAGCCCATTCCCACGGTTGGACTCCGGGTCAACACGAGCTACCGGGAGCGCGTCCAGGAGATCATCACCGAGCTCCGAAAAGCCGCCGATGTCGCTTCCGCGACGGTCGACGTCATGCTCCTCGACGACCCCCAGGTGATGCGAGACGCGCGGCGCCTCGGGGTCGCGTTCTATCCGTGGCGCAAACGCTAGGCCACCGGCGGCGAGCAGATGCCAAGCGTTTCGTGGCATTGATTGTTGACGCAGAAGAGGCCCGCGGGGCAGGTCGCGTCGCTACGGCAGATCATCCGAGCGCATCCGTGCTCATCGCCGCCTGCGGGTACGCATGCGGTTCCCGCGGGACAGGCAAAGCTTCCGTCACTGCAGGGCGCAGGAATGCAGATGCCCTCGGCAGTGCAGACTTCTTCGGCCATGCACGCCCGCCCGGGACAGGGCATCGAGCACCGGCTGCTCAACCCGATCGCACAGGGACCGGCGCTGAACTCTTGGCACACCGTTGAGCCGGGACAGGTCGCGGAGGTCTCACACATCCGGAGCGGCATCATCACGATGCCGCACATCCGATCACCCGGCGCATAGCAGATCTCGAACCGACGACTACAGTCCATCGTGCTCCGACATCCGGTCATCGCATCCACATTCCCGTCGGCGCGGCCGTCTCTCGAAGCGTCGACCTGGGCATCCACGGAGCCATCCCGGCCGGCATCGGCGGCACCATCCACGGTCGCGTCGACCATCCCATCGGCGGCCCCGTCGACCGACCCGTCCTCTGCCGAGTCAGCGGGAGCGTCGTTCACCGCCCGATCGCTCGACGCATCCCCGATCGTTGCGTCGACACCGACCGGTGAATCGTCTCCTCCACATCCCCAAACAAGACTAACCAGCACAATCCCAAGAGTCTTCCCCATGGTCCTTCTCCCGGATCGAGCGTACCAGAAACCGCGCGTTTCGCTTGAGCGCGGCAGCATTACGACACACTCTTCCGATCAAGCGCGCCTCGAACGGTGTTCAAACCGCGAGCGAGAGGAGGGAATCCCATGATTATTGGGCTCAACAAACCACGCAATATCGAGTGGGTCGGCGTTTTTTTCGTGGTCGGAGCACTCGGTTGCGGCGACGACGACCGAAGCACCCGACGTGACGCCGCGGTCGACGCCATCGGCGATGCAACCGGCGATGCCATGGGAGACGCCACGGTAGGCGGCGGCCCCGGGGCTCAAGCTTTCTGCTCGGCGGACATCGCGCGAGACACGCGCTGTGGGGAAATGCCCGAAGAGATGGCCGAGTGCGTCGCCGAAAACGCCTGCACCTTCGACCAGCTGATCCGCCCGGACGCGGTCACCGCGGTCGCCGCGTGCATTCAAAACCTCGCCTGCAACACCTCGGACGACGATTGCTTCCGGGCCCCCGGCCTCGGCATTGCGCCCACGCCGGGCGCCGACGCGTTCGAAACCGCGTGCACGATGCGCCGCCAGGAGTGCGGAGGCACGTTCAGTGATGACTTCTGTTCCTTCGACATCGGCTCGACGCAGACCATCGCCGCGGCGCAAGCGTGTGTGACCATGCCGTGCGATCAAATCGACGGGTGCTTCGACGGCCTCACCGACTGCCGGTAAGCCATTCATCGGCGAGGGACGTCGGCGGCGCCAAGCCAAGACCCGCGCGAAGCCAAGACCCGGACCGAAGCCAAGACCGAACCGAAAGCGGAGACCCGGACCGAAAGCGGAGACCCGGACCGAATGCGGAGACCCGGACCGGAGTTAAGAGACAGGATGCGAAGGCTACTCTCCGGCGCTACAACCCCGCCGTGAGTCTCGGAGCCCTGCCCCCATCCCTTGCCGCGCCCCTACCCGGCCCGAAGAGCGCCGAATGGGTCGAGATCCTGGCCCGCACCGAGTCTCCTGCGTTCACCACTCGTCGGGCGCGACGAAGCGAGCGAGCGGGGGCACCCCACGATCCGATCGTGTGGGCGGAAGCCAAGGGCTGCAACGTCGTCGACGCGGACGGCAATGTCTTCGTCGACCTCACCGCGGGTTTTGGAGTGGCCACGATGGGCCACGCCCACCCCAAGATCGTGGACGCGATCGGCCGACAGAGCCAGCGGCTCCTCCATGCGTTGGGCGATCTTCATCCTTCAGACGTCAAGGTGGCACTCCTCGAGCGCCTCGCCGACCTCGCCCCGTTCGAAGAAGCCCGGGTCGCACTATGCCTGAGCGGCGCCGATGCCGTGGAGACCGCCCTCATGTCCGCCGTCCTCCATACCGGCCGGCCCGCGGTCCTCGCATTCACCGGGGGATACCACGGCCTCTCCCACGGCCCACTCGCGGTCTCCGGCTACCGCGATGACTTTCGTGCGCCGTTCTCCGCGCAGCTCAATCCGCACGTCACCTTCGCCCCGTTCCCCGACGGAGAGACGACCACCGCGGATGCCATCGCCGCGATCGACGGCGCGTGGTCGGAGAACATCGGTGCGGTCATCGTCGAGCCAATTCAGGGCCGCGGCGGCGTAAGAGTTCCCCCCGACGGGTTTCTTCGAGCGCTCGGTGACTACGCACGAAACCAGGGCGCGGTCGTGATCGCCGATGAAATCCTCACCGGCCTTGGCCGCACGGGCGCGCTTTTTCGCTCGGTGCACGAAGAGCTCGTTCCCGACCTCCTTTGTCTCGGCAAATCCCTCGGAGGAGGACTTCCGGTGAGCGCGTGCATTGGCCGGGGCGCGGTGATGGCCAGCTGGGGCGACCCCGACGGCGCGGCGATCCATACCGGCACATTTTTTGGGCATCCGCTCGGAGCGGCGGCAGCCCTCGCCTCGCTCGAGGTGCTTCAAGAGGAGGCCCTCGGAGCGTGTGCCGAAACCATCGGAGCCGTTCTTCTCGACGGCCTCCGACGGCTTGAGCACCCTGCGATTCGCAACGTCCGCGGTGCCGGCCTGATGATCGGAATGGAATTCGACAACGGTGCGCGGGTCCTCCGCCTCGTGCAGCGGCTCCTCCAAGCCGGCTATCTCACCCTTCCGGCCGGCGCGCACGCCGAGGTCCTTCAACTCGCGCCGCCGCTGATCCTTCCCGAGACGCTGGCGCGAGGGTTCGTGCGCACGCTCGACGAGCTCCTCCGATCGGAGGCACAATGAGCACGCGGCCGGAGCTCTACGACCAGATCGCCGCCCTGATCGACGCACTCGCCGATGGATCCCGGGACGACGCGCGACGCGACCGCCTGCTCGCGGACCTCGCTCGGTTTCAACGAAACGAGGTCGCGCCCTACCGAAGGCTCCTCGACGCCCGACGTGTCGGCAACGACCCCGCAAGCTGGCCCGCGCTGCCGACCGACGTATTCCGCTTCGCTCGCGTGGCAAGCTTTCCTGAAGCGGAAGATCGTCGAGTGTTTCGTACGTCGGGAACGACCCAGGGCCAACGCGGTGAGCATTCGTTCCGAGACCTGTCACTGTACGATCGCGCCGCCCGAAGCGCGGCCGACCACGCCCTCTTTTGCGGGCTTCGTCCACGCCTCGTCACCCTCGTGCCCGACGAGACCACCACCCCCGACTCCTCGTTGGCGTATATGATCGCGCGCTTCGGCGACTGGTTTGCCACCGACGTTCGAAACGCGTGGGACGATGGACCCAACCTGTCCACGCTCACCGAGGCATGCCGGCACGACGGTCCGATAGCTCTCCTCGGCACCTCCTTCGCTCTCGTTCACGCGCTCGACCGCCTCTCGAAGACGCTCCCGCTTCCCCAAGGCAGCGTGATCATGCAGACCGGCGGTTTCAAGGGGCGGAGCCGAGAACTCTCCGCCGACGAGATGCGAGAACGACTGAGCCACACGTTCGAGGTGCCCGAAGCGAACATTGTTTCGGAATACGGCATGACAGAGCTCAGCAGTCAGATGTACGAGGCCACCCGCACCTCGAAGCTCCGACGCTACTGGGCGCCCGGCTGGGTCCGCGTGACGGCGGTGTCACCAGAGACGCTGGAGCCGGTGCCCGAAGGGGAAGTCGGCCTTCTTCGGATCGACGACTGCGCCAACCTGGCGCGGGCACTTTCGGCGGTGCACGACGTGGAGGACCCCATTGCGGATGAGTACAGCCTCGAAGTGTCGTCTCCCGGCATCGACCGGCCGCTCACCCGCCTTGCCGACTTCGACCGGTGGGAGGGGTATGAGGCGCGCCTGGAGACCGAAGAGCTCATCGAGGGACGTCGGCG
>JBCCZL010000557.1:0-6695 GCA_039187775.1 Myxococcota bacterium | reverse complement strand
GAGAGCTTCTACGCACTTTGTCGGACCTATTGGGAGAAACCGTTTTCGAGGAAGTGGCCATCGCGTTTGGCACCTTTCCCCAAGACGACGTGGGCACCCACGTAGAGCGCTTTGCGGCGCTCCATGCCGTCGATCACGCCGAGGCCATGCTCAATACCGGAGAAGCGGCGGCCCAGGCGTATTTGGACAATCCGGATGAGCTCAGCGCGATGGGGTTTGGATGCATCACCGACCCGGACGTCAACCAGGACTGCATCGATGGCTTTATCGAGGGCTTTGGACAACGGGTTTTTCGTCGGCCTCTCACCGCCGAGGAGCGCGATGCCTATGGGGAGTCGTTTGCCGCGGCACCCCATGCACGCGAGGGCTTTATCCGACTGATGATGCGGTTTCTGAGCGCCCCCGAGCTTCTCTTTCATGTCGAGGTTGCCGGCGAGCTTTCGGCCAACGTACTTCGCCTCGACGCCTATGCGGTCGCGAACCGGATTTCGTACCTGATCCTAGGAACGATGCCTCCGGAGACGCTTTTCGCGGCGGCCGAAAGCGGCGAGCTCGATACGCTCTCCGGAATCGAAACGCAGGTGCGCGCCCTCTTGGAAGATCCTCGCGCCAAAGAGCACATCGGTCGTTTCTTCGAAGCGTGGCTTTCCGTGGGAGAGATCCCTGGGGTGGCGGACGAGGAGGGCCTTCTTCAGGGGCTTGATCGAGGCGGGCTCCGCGAGGCAATGCTCGACGAGCTTTGGGCGTTTGTGGACGCCCAGCTCTGGGGCCAGCAGGCCGACCTTCGCACCCTGCTTACCGCTCAAAGGGCATATGCCACCGACGACCGGGTGGCGTCCATCCTTGGTGTCTCGACTTGGGACGGCACCGGCGAGCCACCGGCGACCGGAGCCGAGCGGGCCGGCCTGTTGCTCCGGCCCGCGCTTTTGTTGAGTGACGTCCACTCCACCGCTCCGATCCACCGTGGAGTGTTCGTTCGGCGGGCGGTTCTTTGCGACGATCTTCCGAGCCCGGACTCGGAGATCGTCAACAGTCGCCTCGAAGAACTCGAGCAGCTCGACCCGGCTTCGATCGCGTCCCACGAGCAAATCGCGGCGTTGACCGAGGTCGACGGCTGCATCAGCTGCCACGCTCACATCAATCCGCTGGCTTTTGCCCTCGAGGACTTTGATCGGCTGGGGCGACACCGCTCGGTCGAGCGGGTGTTCGAAGGTGCGGAGGTGGTTGCCGAGCATCCCCTGCCGGCGGACATTGCGATCGAGATCGACGAGAACGCCGTCGTCTCTGTGTCGTCGGGAGCGGAGCTGGCTATGGCCATCGCCGAAACCGAAAAGGCACATGCCTGTTTTGTCCGGCGGGTGTTTGAGACCACTCGAACCCGGCGAGCCACCGTGGCCGACCAATGCCAGATGGGCGAGAGCTTCGAGCAGCTTTATCGAGGCAACGGATCGCTCCTCGATACCTTTGTCGCCAACGTGGTCCACCAGTCCATTTTCACCCGAAAGATCGAGGGAGCCGACCAGTGAAGATCAATCGACGTGCATGGCTCCGAGGCGCCGGCGGCTTTACCCTTGCGCTTCCCTTTCTTCCCTCGCTCTTGCCTCGGGCAGAGGCGGCGAGCGGGCCGCTCCCCCGCTTTGTCGGAATCATGAGCATCAACGGGCAGTTCACCGCCAACTGGAACCCGGACATGAGCGGCGAGACCCAGGTCGCACCGGAGGTGTTCGTCAAGCCGGTTTCGGCGATCCGCGGGCCGATAAGTCCGGTGGTGGGAAGTCAGTTCGACAGCGTCCGGAGCAAGCTCAGCGTCCTTCGGGGGCTCGACGGGCTGACGCCGTCGGGGCACAACCGGTGCTTTCCGCTTACGGCGTCGTCTCACTCTGAAGGCGGGATGAACCGCAGTTCAGCACCCTTCTTTCCCTACTCGCTGGATGCGGTCCTGGAGCACTCGGAGGCGTTTTACCCGGAGGTTCCACTGATGGGCGCCATGCGCCTTTCGCCGTTCTTCCGCCCGCGATCCCGCTCTCGGTCGGTGAGCCCGATGAGCTTTTCGTGGTGGACCGAGGGCGGAGCGACGACGAGGCTCCCGTTTCAATGGGACGCCGAGACAGTGTTCAACTCGGTGTTTGCGGGCGGTGACACTCCGCCCGACGCGGTCGACCCTCGGGAGCGGCGTCGGCTGGTGATCGACCGGGTCAAAGAGGACTTTGATCGGCTGCAGCAAAGCCGCCGCCTCGCCACCGACGACAAGCAGCGCCTGGAGAACTATGTCGACCATCTTCGAGACATTCAGACCCGCCTGTCTGCTGCGGCAGTGATCAGCTGCGAAGGGCCTGCGATCGGTGCGTACACTCGGGATATGGACGATGTGTATCGGGACCACATCGATATCCTGGTCGCGGCGCTGGCCTGCGGAGTCACTCGGGTGGGTTGCTTTGCGATCCGTCACTGCCAGTCCAACGGCGAAGAGGGGGGCTACCACGGAAACTCCCACCAGTCGGGGCCGGAAGCCGAGGCCAAGTCACTCCGGTTTAACACCTGGGTCGCGGATCGGGTCGCCGAGCTGCTCACCCGAATGGACAGCTTTACCGAAGCGGACGGCTCAACGCTCCTCGACAACTCCGCGGTGATCTGGAGCAACGAGATCGCCAAGGGCTCACAGCACAACCAGTTCGATATTCCAGTGCTCATGGCCGGTAGCGCCTGCGGCCGCCTTCGAACCGGGGTGGTCATCGACTACCACTCCCGACCTGACGAGCAATGGGCCCGGGGCGTCCGTCTTGGCCGCCCGTACAATCAGCTCCTCACGACCATCATGCAGGCCCTTGGCCTGTCGCCGAGCGACTGGGAGCTCGCCGGCCGCCCCGGTTTTGGCGACTACCAGCTGATGCCCCACCGCTACGCCCGGGGGGCATGGGACAAGTACGCGGGTACCGAGCGGGACCCCCTCCCCCACTACTTTCTCGGCTGACTGAAACTACGACGAGAGCCGAAGGATTTCGGAGTGTGCACTGGGCAGACGGCGCGTCGAAGACGCGACGCGTGAGCCGAGCTCGCGCAACCGGAGAGGGACCCGTGGAAGCGTTTCACGCCGGAATGGGGGAGGACGAAGTCGCCAGCTTCTACTCGAGCACAACCGCTTTGGGGGGGCTCACCGGCGTGGGGCTCGAGAAGCCTAGGCGAGGGGAGCCTTCACCCCAGCACCAGAGAACGCCGTTTTCGGCGATGGCGCATGCGTGGTCGGTCCCAATGTCCACATCGCGAAACCGAGTGCCGGTCATGACCTCGGTGATGCCGAGCACTTGCTCCGGACCCACTGGGACCCCGAGGCGGCCCGACTCGTTGCTTCCCCAGCAGAAGAGGCGACCGCCGTCGCGGAGGCCACAGCTATGCTCGGCGCCGGCGGCGATGAACTCCCAGTCCGCTCGGTCCCCAACCCGGACCGGCGATTGAACCGCTGCGCCGCCGGAATCCATCCCCACCTGTCCAAAGTCGTTTCGCCCCCAGCAGAGGACAACCGTCCCTTCGACGGTGTCCTGAAGCGCGCAGGTGTGCGATGAGCCCGCGGACACCTGGCGAAACTCAGAGCCCAGCACCACCGGATCCGGAGTCGAATCCAGGACACTCGCCACACCCAGCTGGCCCGACCCGTTGGCGCCCCAGCAGTGAAGACGACGCTGGGCATCGATCACGCAACCGTGGGAGTTTCCGTAACTGATCGACTCCCAGGTTCGACCCACCTGGACCGCGAGAGGAGAGGTCGGCCGTTCCATGCCTCTCAGATCCGCGGCGAGGCGATCGTTGTCTTTGTTCCCCCAGCAGAACAGGGCCCCATCGGTCGAAAGAGCACAGCTCGCCGAACCCCCCAACGCTACCTGACCAAAGGAGCCGGCAACCGCCGACGGCGCACAGCGCGAGGCGCTGTCCCCGACGCCCAGCTGTCCTTCGGAGTTCCTGCCCCAACACCACATCTGCCCTCCTTCTTCGATCGCGCAGGTGAAGCCGCTGAAGATCGAACTGGCCGCGACAAAGCTCCAGCGTCGCTCGGGTCGAATCCGCTGCGGGGTGGTGTAGCTCCCCCCGCACTCACACTGGTTGCAGGTCGCTTCTTCGGGGCAGTCCACGCAGCTGACCCCACCAGCTCCGCCGCTCACTCGCTGCCCGCCGAAACAATAGAGAGCGCCGCTCATCGTCAGCGCGCAGGTTGCACGGTGTCCCGCTGCCACCTGCATCGCCGGGTCGGGTGCCACACACCCGCCATCGGCGCACCGTGAGGCCGGAGGACGGCAGACTTCGCACATCGCCCCGCGTGCGCCGCATGCCAGATCCTCGGTCGCCCCCGGCGGACGACATCCGGAAGCTTCGACGCAGCCGCGGCAGCACTGCCCGGCGGCGCACGAGCCCCCAGGGCAGGCCGTACCGTCTGCGGCCGCCGAACAGTCTTCGGTGATCGGCATGCAGGTCTCGCTTCGGCACACCCCAGCCGGACACGGCGTGTCGTCGTCCTGGCCGGTGCAGTCCGTCACCGGCGTTTCGCACCGCACGCTGGGAATGAGACAGCGGTCGAACTCCGCGTCGCAGCCCGCTTGAAGAAACACGAGCGTCCACACCAACGCCAAAGGCTGTGGCGACGTCAGAACGTCCCCCGGAGTGACATGCCGGTCGGCGCGAGGCTTACGTCGACCCGGGGCTCGGACCGCTCGACGCCGGTTTGAAAAATCAGATCGCAGAGGGCGAGCACTCCCCCAGCGATCGCGACCCCGATGGCCACATTGGTGAGGGTTTCGCTGAGCTCGCCCTCATCGGCGAGGTCGGTCGTGGGCTCTTCGACGAACTGCTCTTCGAGATCGCGGGTCCGAATACCAAAGCCGACAATGCCCGCACTCCCGACAACCAACACCGCAACCCCGGCAAAAAACAGCCAGCCGGGTGTCCATCCTCCGCCGCCCGCCGACGGGGGCGGAGCGCGATTCGAGGCAACGACGGGCGGAGCGAGGGTGATCTCCTTCTCCCCGCCCGGTTCCACGATGACCCGCTGAGCCTCCAGCCGCTGGTCGGGAGCACTCACGATGTACACCCCGGGGTCGACGGTAAGGGTGCAGGGCAGACGGCAGCTCTGTTCGCTCACGCGAACCCGCATGCCCTCAGGACCGGCAATCTGGATTCGCCCAAGCTGAGGCCGAATGGTGGTCATCGCCTGCTGGGCTCGAAGCAGGCCATCACCCTCGAGCCCGTTATCCACGGCCCTCTCGTAGGCCTCTTGCGCGTCGCGCAGTCGACCGAGTCGCTCGTAACAGACGGCGATGTTGAACATCACCTCAGGCCGGGGAAGGTGCTCGTAGACCGCCAGGAACATGTCGAGGGCCTCCTGGTAGTCGTGCCGTTCGAACACCGACATCGCCTGCTCCAGACGCAGCCGTCGCTCCTCGGTGGTCAGCTCGGGTTCGGCCTGCCCATCGACCTCCGCCGCCGCTCCCTCCAGTTGCGCGCAGGCGTGGCTCAGCAGGAGCCCGCCCCACACCAAGGCCAACCCGACGCTCCACAAGCCCACTGTGCCGCAGCGCTTCGCCATCTCCGCTCCGACGTCGGCGACGTCTTTCGAAGGCAAGCATATCGACCCCTCGAAGACAGCGCGAGGCTTCCTCAGGGCAAGGCGGGTCGACAAAACCCGGCCAGCGGAAGGATGTACCCCACCAGGCACGAGCATGAATACGAACCACTGCGACGTCGAGAAGTGATCGATAGTCGGTGGAGTCACTACATGGACAGGTCGAGGGGAACGGTGAGAAGCCCATTTCGACCCATCACGCTGGACGAAGCCTCGTCTTGTTGCCTTCGCGGCGGGGCGCGTTCCCTGCGCCGGATGCGCTCTGGGATCTTTTGCTGCTTGTCTGCGGTTGCTCTTCGAGGGGGGAGCCGAAGCTCGTGGCCATCGTCGTTGCGGGTGATCCGGCGGGTCTCCTCCCGGCCGTCGACTCCCACCAGAAGCACGCTCGACTCCTCATCGTCGCCCAGCGAGAGCGCGACCGGACGCTCGGCGTGAAGCACGTCGTCGACCAGAACGTACCGCACCGACGGATCGACAGAGAGCGTCACTGTGGCTTCCTCAGGTGGACGAAATCCGCGCGGGTCCTGAGCCTCGCCCTCGGTCTCCGTCTCCTGGTTCCGGGCTGAGGCTCCCGCGGGCGACGCGCCAACCAGCTCATCTTGAGCGGCCGCCTGTGACTCCGCGGCGCCGATATCACTTCCGTACGTCACCGCCAAGACGGCTCCGGCTGCCGCGACGACGGCTAGCGCCCCGCCGGCGAGCCATAGCGATCCGCGATCTCGGCGGGGAGCGGTTTCTGAGGGTGCCTTCGTCCTTAGCCCCTCTTGGATCTTGTTCACCGACGCTCGCGCCTCTTCCTCGAAAGTGTCTCTCATCGTCCGCGCCAAGCGCTCGGTAAGGTCGCTGCCCTTGGCCGCCTGGCGAAACACCGTCGTCAAGATCCGAGCGTCGGCCGGGCGGTCGCTTGGCACGCGCTCGAGACACTTCATGATTACTCTCACCACGTCGACGGGAAGCGGCTCCTTTCGGCCGACGGGGGTGGGAGTAATCATGAAGTGTCTCGAGCGCGTGCCAAGCGACCGCCCGGCCGACGCTCGGATCTTGACGACGGTGTTTCGCCAGGCGGCCAAGGGCAGCGACCTTACCG
>JBCCZL010000556.1:0-6707 GCA_039187775.1 Myxococcota bacterium | reverse complement strand
GTCGTCGAGAAAGAGCCCGGTATCCAGATAGTCTTCGAGATTGACGAGAAACCGAAGGCCGTGCTCCTCCACCTGGTGGAACGTCCGGTGCTCGGCCCGTCGCTGGTGCTGCTCGGCTTTGCCGCGCCGCCGACGCGCTCGGAGCGAAATCGATCGGTCGTCCACGCCAAGGACCTGGCCCACGACCGCGTGCGCGTCCCGGAGCCGGTGCTCTGCCAGCGTATCGCTCACCGCCTTGGGTCGACCGAGTTCTTCGATGCGCACTCGACCCGCATAGAAGTCGACGCTCAGGTTGAACTCGGGAATGTCCCCGTCGTACATCCGAAATGCGTTCGTGGGCTGCCGCGCCGCCCAGCGTCGCCACTTTTTCCAGTTCTTCCGGAGACGGTTTTCGAACATCTCCGCTTCCGGCCCCGGCTTCTGCCAGCCGGGCGTCGCCTTCTTCCTCGGCGCCTCGCTGGAGATCCGATACTCGAAGAGGCGACTCTCGAGCGGACCGTTGCGAAGCGCGTAGGACTGCTCCGCGCGGAGCCCGATCCGCTTGCTAAGGGCCCGGCTTCCGGTGAGCACGAACGCTCGATAGCCGAGATAGCGCTGCCGCAGCGTGTTCCCCAAGCGCTGGTACAGCGGCCCGAGTTCGGCTTCTTCCCCCAACCGCTCGCCGTAGGGGGGGTTCGCCACCACCACGCCGGGGGTCGATGGTGGGACAAGGTCTTCGAAGGCCCGGCGCGCGAGGCGAAGCGACGAAAGAACCTCGGCTGCCCCCGCATTGGCCTTCGCCGCCATCACGGCATCGAGGGAGCGATCCGCGGCGATGATGTCGGGCTTCGTTTGCCGCCCGGCGACGCGACGCGCTCGCGCTTCCTCGAGAAGCTCTTCGAAGAGGGCCGGATCATGGCCGGCCCAGCGCGAGACGCCGAGGCGCTCCGGCTGCCGCTCCGCCCGAAAGAGGCCTGGCGCCACATCCCCCGCGATCCACGCCGCCTCGATCGCGAAGGTTCCCGAGCCGCACATGGGATCCACGAGCGGTTCCGTGCCTCGATACCCCGCAACGCGAAGGACCAAAGCCGCCGCGTTTTCCCGGAGTGGGGCATCGGTCAACACTCGCCGATAGCCGCGATGGGCGAGGGACGCGCCGGAAAGATTGAGCCCAAGGGTCACCTGCTCCGCCGAAAGATGAGCGTAGACCCGAATGTCCGGCTGGCTCCGATTTACGTCGGGACGCCGGCCGCACCGGTCCCGGAACCGATCCGCGATCGCATCCTTGATGCGCTGTACCACGAAGCGCTGATGCAAGAGCGACGGGTGCGAACCCCCGACCTCAACCACGAAGCTCGCTCCCACATCGAAGTGATCTTCCCAACGAAGGTCGCGCGCCTGCGCGTAGAGCTCGTCCGAATCCCGGACCGGTCCCGCGTGCAGCGGGAGCCCGACCCGGCTGGCGAGGCGGGACCAGAGAATCGTTCGGTAGAGGTCCCGAAGGCCGCCCTCGCAGTGAACCGCGCCTCGCCCGGTGACCTGATTCATGCCGCCGATGCCTCGCAGCTCGTCGGCGAGATGGGCTTCCGCGCCGCCCTGAATCGTCACTACAAAGTCCACCGCGATCGCCGAGTGTGGAGACGGAGTTTCGGAACGGGAGTATAGGGACGAAGGCCCCGGGGAGCGCTATCATTTGCCCATGGAACGAAAAGCGCTCGAAGTCGTTCGTGAAGGTCACGTCGCCGAGGTCGTGCTCAAGGGCCCAGGCAAAGGGAACGCCCTCGGGCCTGACTTTTGGCGCGAAGCGCCGGCGGCGTTCGAAGAGCTCGACAAGGACGAGACGGTTCGCGCGATCATCGTGCGCGGCGCGGGCGATCACTTTACCTATGGCCTCGACCTCAAGGGCATGACCGGCGAACTCGGTCCCCACATGATGGGTCCCGCGATGGCGAAGGAACGGCTTCGCCTCCTCGACCTCGTGGGGGAGCTTCAGGCTGCGTCGGACCGGGTCGAGTCCTGTCGCAAGCCCGTGATCGCGGCGGTGCACGGCTGGTGCATCGGCGGCGGCCTCGATTTCATCGCGGCGTGCGACATTCGGCTCTGCAGCGCGGACGCCCGCTTCAGCGTCCGCGAGATCAAACTCGCGATGGTCGCAGATCTTGGGAGCCTTCAACGGCTTCCGCCGATCATTGGCCAGGGCCACACCCGAGAGCTCGCGTTTACCGGAAAGGACATCGATGCGGACCGAGCGGTCGCGATCGGACTCGTCAACGCGAGCTACCCGACCCCGGCGGAGCTCCTCCAGGCGGCGCGAGCGATGGCCGAGGAGATCGCCGACAACCCGCCGCTTTCGGTGCAGGGCATCAAACACGTGATGAACTACTGCGCTGATAAGTCGGTCGCGGACGGCCTTCGCTACGTCGCGACCTGGAACGCGGCCTTCCTCCAGTCGAAGGACCTTCAGGAAGCGATGACCGCGTTCATGGAAAAGCGGAAGCCGGTGTTTCGGGGCGAATAGCGACTGGCACGCCGCTGGCGGGGGTGCTAACTGGTCCGGCCATCGTGATGGCCTGGAACGAGTTTTGGGCGAATGAGCACAGCGGCCAAGCGGTCGCATCGCTGATTCTCGCCCTCTTGGTGCTCCTCGGTCGAAGCGTCGGCCTTCGGCTCGTGCGGGACGCGGCCTGGTCCACCGAACAGGTGCGGATGCGATGGCTCGCCCAGGTCAAGCGGCTGGCGATTCTTCTGTTCCTGTTTGGCCTGGTGGTCGTCTGGGCGAGTCAGCTTCGGGAGCTCGCGCTCTCGATCGTTGCGGTGGCCGCGGCTCTTGCGATCGCCACGAAGGAAGTCCTTCTTTGCGTCCTTGGTGGAATGACTCGAGCGAGCACTCGCTCGTTTCAGGTGGGCGACCGGATCGAGGTCAACGGGATCCGAGGCGACGTGGTGGACCACGGGGTGATCGCGACGACCGTCCTCGAGATTGGCCCCGGCCACCAGCGCACCGGCCGGTACCTGAGCGTGCCGAACAGCGTGTTTCTCCTGAACACGGTGATCAACGAGTCCGGACCTCGCGACTATGTGCTTCACGTCGTTCGGGTCCCCATGAAGCTCGACGAGCCGTTCGAAGAAGCCGCGGAAATCGCTCGACTTGCCGCCGAAGAAGTCTGCGCAGACTTTATCGAACCGGCCCAGGCTCAACTCAGCGCGGTGGCGAGCACCCACGGGCTCACCCCCCGTCCGGTCAAGCCTCGCGTGCTCTTCCAGTTTCCCGATTCCGAAACTGTCGACATGCTCATTCGGGTTCCCGTTCCCTCCCGCGAACGGGGTCGAGTGGAGCAGGCACTCGTCCGGAAACTCGCATCCTGGCGTCGAGCAGAACGCGCTCGAGTGGACAGGCCAAGCGACCCGCGGCTAGCGAAACGCTCTGCCTAACTCCTCCTCCGCACGGTTGATCAGGCGAAACGCCAACCTCTCTCCGTCCCGCCGATGGTCCACATCACTTCGAAGGCGCGGATCTTCGCCCGAGGCGAAAACACCGGGCTAGCTTCAGGCGAAGAGTTCGGTGAGGAACGTCGTCATCGCGGTCTTCGCGCGTGCCGCCGCCACGGGGTGGTAGACGGTTCCGAGCTGTTCATCGTTCGCGGCAGGATTGGTGAACGCGTGCTTGGCGTGCCCATAGATGTGGGCTTCCCACTGCACCCCCGCATCGTTCATTTCTTTCGCGAAGCCAAGGAACGCCTCTGGGTCGGCCATCGGATCTTCGTAGCCGTGGCAAATTAGTACCTTCGCCTTTACGTCTTTCGGCGGGTTTGGCCGAGGCATGAACAGTCCGTGAAAGCTCACCACGCCACGCAGGTCGGTGCCCGTGCGCGCGAGGTCGAGCACCGAAAGGCCCCCAAAGCAAAACCCGATCGCCGCCACCTTGCTGCCGTCCGCCGCGGCGTGCTGCTTGGCCGCGTCGATGCCCGCATGCAGGCGGCGAAGGAGAAGGTCCCGATCTTCGACCAGGGGCGTCATCAGTGCCGAGCATTCTTCGGTCGTGTTGCCTCGCACTCCTTTGCCGTACACGTCGAGGGCAACCGCGGTGTAGCCCTGCTCGGCAAGGTCCGCCGCCCAACCGCGCTCGGTATCCGTTTGGCCCGCCCACGCGTGGGCGATCACCACCAGCGGCCGCTTGTTCGCGCCCTGAGCTTCGGCGTGAAGCTCAAAGGTGGTTCCGTCGACTTCGAATTCGATTTTGTCTCCGCTCATGGCGCCGAGGCTAGGGAAACCGTCGCGGGCTCGCCAGCAACAAAGTACAGCCGCTTCGAGGGGACACCGCTTCGAGGGGACACCGCCTCAAGGGACACCGCCTCGAGGGACACCGCCTCGAGGGACACCGCCTCGAGGGGACACCCTCTCAAAAAGGGCTCGGTCCATGGCCGGCTTCGTCGGCATGTCCCCAAGAAGCAACAAGGCCGGCGACTATCGGGTCAGGTCGAGTACCCGCGCCACGGCAGCAAGAATCGCATCTCGATTGACCGGCTTGAGGAGCACCGGCGAACCGGGGAGCGATCGAAGAAAGTCCTTCAGGTCGGAACGAAAGACGCCTCCTGAACAGAATACAAAGCGGTCCGCGAGCCGAGGCGCGACATTCTTGGCCGCCTCATAGACAGCGCGCCCGTCGAGGTCCGGCATCATCACATCGCAGATCACAGCATCGATGCTCGCCGCGTTTTCTTCGTCGGCCAGCCACTCGAGGGCCTCTGGGGCGTCGAAGGCGGTCACCCGGTGAGGTCGAAGCAGGCGCGCATAGGCCCGACGAAGCGCAGGTTCATCGTCGACGACGAGCAGCGACAGCGGACTCGTCGGAGAGTCCACGCTTCCATCGCCCGTGACCTGGATCGGGGTCAGACCGTTCGCCAGCGGGATGCGCACCACCGCCTTCAGCCCGCCGAGAGGCGAATCGAGGAGCGTGAGCTCTCCCCCGTGCTCGCGGACGATCTCTCGGGCCACCGGGAGGCCGAGGCCTGTTCCCTGTCCCGCGGGCTTGGTGGTGAAGAACGGTCGAAAGACCTGCTTCTTCATCTCCTCCGTAAGGCCCGGCCCCGAGTCTTCGATAAGAAACACCGCATGGCGCTCGGTCGTCTTCGCGGTGAGACGGACCACCGCGCGCCCCGCCGCTCCACTCACCGCCTGCGACGCGTTGATAATCAAGTTCGTCAACACCTGGGAAAGCCGACCTGGTCGCCCCGCAAACGCATGCCCGTCTTCGGCGATGTCTCGTTCGAAGCGAGCCACATGGGCTACCTGAGTTCGGGTGAGGGCCGCGGACCAGTTGGCCACGTCGGCCACCGTAATCTTGGCGACCGGCTCGATCTCCGACGGGTGGCGAGCAAAGCTTCGGAGCTGGCGAACGATCCGTGCGATCCGCTCAAGTCCCGACGCGCAATCCGAGAGCGCCTGAAGGGTCTCTTCCTTTCGAAGCTCATCTCCCTCGATCTGACGGGTCCAGCTCTCGATGAGCTCGATGTTCGCGGCGACGAACGCGGTCGGATTGTTGATCTCATGCGCAACGCTCGCCGCGAGCTGACCAAGACTCGCCAGCCGGTCCTGATGTTCGGCCTCGCGCTGAAACAGCTGAAGCCGCTTTCGCTCCACCGCGTACTCGATCGCACGACCGAGCCAGTAGGGTTCCATGCGATCCTTTAGGAGGTAGTCCTGGGCGCCCTGGTCGAGCACCGCGCGAACGCGCTCGTCGGCGGTTCCCGTGAGAACGACAAACGCACTCGACGCGGCGAGCGGAATCAGCTCGACGCCTTCCCCGTCGGGAAGGGAGAGGTCCGAAAGAATGCAGTGATAGGTCTTCGTAGAAAGCGCCTCTCGCGCCTCGGCAACCGTCGACGCTTCGTCGATCTCTACCGACAGCCCCGAGTCGGTGAGCGCACGATGAATCACGGCGCGATCGAGGTCGTCATCCTCGACGAGGAGAAGCGAATCGATCATCGCCCCGTCACTCGCGGAAGTTCCCTACCCATGAGTTCACTCAATCCCGTCTACCCGCCGACTCTCCCCCCTGTTTGTTGAATGCTCGACTGCACCTCGGCCCAGGTCGCTGTTAGAGCTCATCTCCACACTCCCCGAAGCCGAACGGTGGGAGGGAGTGGGTGAGCTCCAAGAAACTTCCGCGGCAAGGACGCTCCAAGCCGCAGCGTCGATGTATTGTTCACAGCCCCACCGAAGGGAATAAAGGTACCCGACTCTCGCCGTGGACACCACCGGGCGAACTTCAAGTTCGCTAGGGCGTCTCGAGAACCCGTCGCTGCGCAAGGTAGATGAGCACCGTGTCGGAGGTCATTCGATAGTCCGAAGGTGGGTTGAGCTGTTCACTCCCCTGACCATTCCTCACACCAATGACCATCACGCCTTTGTCCGCCAGGCGTAGCTCCCGCATGACTTCACGGAAGGTCGAAGGCTCCTCGAGCTCGAGGGGAATCTTTCCGACATAGATATTGTGCGCTCCCCGAGTGACCACTCGGCTCAGCGTGTCGGCGGTCCCGTGGTAGGTCACCGCGTGTGCGAGGAGCGAATACCCGACCATTCGAGTTTCGATGACCTCGTCGGCCCCGGCCGCCCGCGCGTGTTGGACGTTCTCCGAATCGAGGACCTCGGCGATGATGTAGAGCGGCTTGTTGCGGAGCTTGGCGAAGGGCCGAAGGTACGAACGTATCGTAAAGAGCGTAAGCAAG
>JBCCZL010000555.1:0-6807 GCA_039187775.1 Myxococcota bacterium | reverse complement strand
GTGCGGTGGGTACGGTGGCCGCGGTGGCCCAGGCGTCCGACGACATCGCGGTGGCCCTTGTGAGCACCGAGGAGCCCAAAGTGCTGCGGGTGGGTCCCGTCGTCGACGACCTGGAGGTTGCCCTGCCTCCGCGAACCTCGAATGCCGCGTTTGGATTTCCCTACGAGCCGGCGGCGCTGAGCATCGCGCTGAGCGACGTCGCCGAGGACGTGGCTCGCCCTCGGAGGAGCGGACTCGTGGCGTTTATCGACGGCTCGGTCGTTCGGCTCATTCCCTTTGCGCTCACCGACGGGCGCTCCATCGAACTTGGCGTCCGCCCCGGAAACCTGTGGACCGTGCCCTCACTCGCCGGGACGAAGGCGGTGGTTCGCGCGATCCCCGACGGCAGGGGCTTTCTCCTTGCGGTTGTCAGTCCCTCGGGAACACCCGCGCTCCGCCGGATTGCTCCCTTCGACCCGGAAGGCATCGACCCCGACAACTGCCGGGACGAACCGCGCAACGAAACGGGATGCATTGCACCGCCCGCCGGCCTCGCAGTGGAGCAGTTTGCGGCCGGCGTTCCGGCGACAACGGTTGATCTCGCGGTCGAAGTCGGACCCGACGGGCCCGTCGCGCTCCTTGTCTGGTCGAGCGATAGGGTGTTGGGCCAGGCGTTCGCGATCCATCCGAGCTCGCTGACGCCGGTGGGCGGAATGCGGACCTTTGGGGCTCCCGCGACCGGAGTGACGACCCCGTTGATCTCGACCCCGATCGGAGTGACGAGTGAGGGCGGAGGTTTTGTCGTCCTTGCGGAAAACGAAGGTGATACGCGGCTTCACCGCGTGGCTCTGGCCAACCCGGAGCTTCCCATCCCGAGCGAACTCTTGGGGGTTGAACGCCGTGGGGGCGCGCTCACCGTTGAAAACGGACTCGTTTCATACGTTCGCCTCGCCGACGGATCGCTCACCGCTCGCCGATGGTGTGCGCCGAAGAGGCCTCCCGGATCACAGTGAGTCGGGATCGAGATCGATCACCCGCCGAGGCATCGTCTCGCGCATCGACGAAGTCCCGATTCCGACCTCGCCGTTGGGGTTGCCTCCCCAGCAGAACACACCGGTCGGAGTGACCGCGCAGCTTCCCCCAGTGCTGCTGCTGGCACCGCCCGCGGCGATCGCCGTGGCGCCGGCGATTCCCGGCACCGGTACTGCGAAGTCGGTCGCTACCGAACTCGTCGTTCCGTTTCCAAGCTGACCGACATTGTTCATGCCCCAGCAGTACACCTCGCCCGTCCGGAGAAGCGCGCAGGTGTGGCTGGCGTTCGGGCCGGTCGCGACCGCGCGCACCGGCGGCAGCGGCCCGCTCGCAGTCACCACCGGATTTGGCCCCACGTTGCTCGCCGGAAGATTGTCGCCGAGGAAGTTCCCCGAGCCCCAGCACTCCACGGTTCCCGATGCCCGAAGGGCACAGCTATGGCTTAGGCCCGTGACCACTTCTACGGCGGGGTCTGCGGAGGTGTTGGCGAGGCCCACGACAACCGGAAGCGGGTGCCGAATCGGCGGGGTATCCGCTACCTGGCGACTCCGGTTGCTCCCCCAGCAGCGGACCTCGCCGTTCATCCGGACGGCACAGCTATGCCCCTCACCGACCGCGACGTCGGTCACCTCCGTGAGACCGGTCACCGGAACTAGCGTGGCCCGCCCAACGAGGGTCCCATCCCCGAGCTGTCCCTGGGTGTTGAGTCCGCTGCACTCCACCGCCCTACTCGGTCGAATGGCACAGCTGTGGCCAGGGCTGAGGCCGAGCTGGGTGATGCCCATCGTGGGCCGCGCGGTGAGGGGCACCGGCATCGCCATCCCCGTGGACGCGAACCCGAGTCCAAGCTCACCGGCTCGATTTACGCCGGACCACCCACCGCAATAGACGATCGCGCCGGCGCGGTAGCAATGCTCTCCTCGGCCCGCCCACATGTCATCGATCGCCCCGATTCCCTGCACTTGACTCCCGGGGGAAAAGAACTGGGTGCTCTCGAAGGAGCCCCAACACACCACGCTTCCGGTACTTCTTCGGACACACACGTGGCCATCGCCTCGGACGATGTCTTCGACCGTTCCCTCGCAGGTGGCGGCGGTGCAGGTTTGGCCCGATCCGCAGCGACGGCCACACCGTCCACAGTCGTCAGGGCTCGCCGCAGTGTCGGCCTCGCAGCCATTGCTCGGATTGCCATCGCAGTCGGCAAAGCTCAAAAGACAGGTCGCGTCCATCAGCACGCAGGCTCCCGCCACGCAGTCCCAGAGATTTCCCGGAGGGCACCCATCCCGTCCGTTTTCGTCGGTCCGGCCATCGCAGTCGTTGTCGACGCCATCGCAGACTTCCGCGGCGGCGGGGCCAACCTGGTCGTTCATGTCATCGCAGTCCCCGGGCACCGAGGTCCCATCCTCTCCGGACATGCACATGGAAAGGAGAGCGCCTCCAAACCCATCGCCGTCAACATCCTCGTAGCGCGCACCCACCGTCGGGTCGGTGGGCAGGCAGTCGCCGATCGCCTCGCTGAACCCTCGGGGAGCGTCCCCGCAGGCAAACACGATCTCGTCGATCGTCCCCACGCCATCGCCGTCGGCGTCGGAATAGAACGCTCGGCGCGGGATCGCGGCTTCGTCGATCGCGCCGTCGCAGTCGTCATCGATCTGGTTGCAGCCGTCGGCGGCTCCCGGGTTTCGGGCTCGGTCGCTGTCGTCGCAGTCCCCCACTCGAAACGCCCGGCCCGGCAAGCGTCGGCAGTCGCTCACCGCCATTCCCATGCCGGTGGCATAGAGATCGCCGTCGGCGTCCGGGTACCAGTCGGTCGGTGGCGCCACCTCGTCGACCACGCCGTCGCAGTCGTTGTCGATTCGGTCCTCGCAGAACTCCGGCACCCCATCCGGTCCGGCGAAACCGCTGTTGTCGTCGCAGTCGGTGCCCCCGACGAGGCATGCGATATCCGCCGCCCCGTCGGCATCGTCGTCCTCACCATCTCCTGCCGGAGTCAGTCCGTCGAGTGTTCCGTTGCAGTCGTCGTCGAGCCCGTTGCACGCTTCGCGAACCGTGGGATTGATGAGGCGAGCGCCGTCGTCGCAGTCCGCCGGAAGGACCGAACGGCCGGGAATGGGTGCGCAGGACACAATGATCTCATCAGCGGGTGTGCGGTTGTTTCCGTAGAGATCGCCGTCTTCGTCGGGATACCACGGGACCGAGCGGGGGTTTTCATCGACCGTGCCGTCACAGTCATTGTCCACCGCATCGCAGAACTCGACCTGAAGGCCACTCCGGGTGAGATCCGCATCGTCGCAATCGGTGCCGCGGGTGGAAAAGCGGGCCGAACTAGGACAACCCCGGCGAGGCGCTGCCGGATCACCATCGCCGTCGCCGTCCTCGTCGGAAAAGCCGGCCTCATCGACCCCTTCATCGATGGTGGCGTCGCAGTCGTTGTCGACTTCATCGCACACCTCGTCCGCGCCGGGGCTGACATTCGCACGCCCATCGTTGCAGTCGGTCCCGCGCACCTCGGTCCCGTCGCTCCGGACGTTGAAACAGCGATCGGACACCTCCCCGTCTCCGTCCGCATCGAGGGTGCCGAAAGTCTCTTCGAGACAGTCTTCGTCGAGCCCCGCGTCGTCGCAGAGCTCGAGGTTGCCTGGAGCGCGCCGTCGGTCGCTGTCGTCGCAGTCCGAGCCTCCACATTCCACCGCCTCGACGCCGTCACCATCCGCATCGGTCGTGACCGCACAGATCGTCTCGCACGCCTGGGCGACTTCGGCGCAGATCTGCCCCTCCATGCATGGGCGAGCCGTGGTGGCGCACCCAAAGATGTCCGCCGATGGCGATGTGGGATCGCAAACTTCGATGCCGTTGCAAAAGCGCCCGTCGTCGCACATCGCGTCGCTCTCGCATATCGTGCTCAGGACGACGGTGTCATCACCGCATCCCCCAAGAACCACGCCGACCACCACGAAACGCACGAGCGGCCCCAAAGCCGAGTGGGCTGTTCTGACCATCGACGCATCCTCCAGGAAAGAGAATAGCGGTTCAGCGCAGCGGGGCTGCTCGCATTTCCGGCCCTACTGGAGGATGTTGATCACTTCAAAGTCGAGGCCACCCGGGTAGAAGAAGCTCGTGTAGGAACCGAAGCCGTAGACCACGATGCCGAAGCCTTGGGTGGACTGAATGTTGTGCTGGCCGCCGGGAATCATGACGCGGGCGGTCTGAAAGCCGGTGTTTCCCACCGGTCGAAATCCACTAACCGGATTGCCGTCCAGCGTGACCGACGCCCCATTCGGAGCGGTCACGTTCACAAAGCTCTGAATGAATGTATTCGGGGCAAGGAATGTGTATTCGTTCCGGAACTGCTCGGTGGGAATCGCCAGGGCAAACGCTGGGTCGCCGGTGGCCATCTCACCACTCGCGCCAAATCCCCCGTAGTCTTGGCCAACGAGGAACTGGGCGACGTTGAACGCTTCCGTTCCTTCCACGCGAAAATCCGAACTCGCTTCAAACTCCACGACCTGCCCCCGCGAAAGGGTCATCGGTTCGGCGACACCAGCGGGATCAAACGTGAGCGCATTGTTGTCGGCGCCGGACACGATCCGGATCACATTGGGCTCCCCGCGGAGTGGCTCGCTGGCACTGACGATGTAGTCCTTTCCCCAAGTGTCGAGAGGGAACATCGCCTCTTCGAGATGGTCGCAGGCCCAGCGGTTGTACGGCACGAAATCGCAGTTGTGGCCGCTGATCATCCCAACCGGGGCGGTGGCGCGGACCTCCGTGCCGGTGAGATCGAACTCGGGGCTCACGTCGCAGTAGCGGATCGTCCGGCCATCGGGGAGCGTCTCCTGGGGGCCGTTGCAGCTCGCGGGAACGCCACTGATGAGCTGGAGCACATCTCCCTGATTGAGGTCAAAGGAGCCGGTCGATCCCCGATTGAAGGCGCCGACGGAGCCGTCCGGTGCCGCGATCACATTCGCCGCGAAGGTCACATTGACGGTGGTCGTGCCCTCTTCCACCGCCACGATTGTCATGAAGCCGGGGCTCGCTCCGGTCTGCGCCGGACGCCCCGGGATGGTGATCTCGTTGAGCAGCGTCGGACGCGCGAGGGCGATGTAGTTTCCCGTGAGCACATGGGTGGGAAGCAACAGCGAGGCGTCGTTGGAAAAGGCGAAGCACTGCGAGTCGTTCGGAACCTGATTTCGCGCAGCTTCCGAGGCGCAGTCCCGCGCGATCCGGTATTCGAGCGGATTGAACTGATACGCGGTCACCGGGAGACTCGACTGCAGTCGATACGCGCCGCCGCGGACGATGCCCGAGCCGGTTTGGCCCCCTTGCTTGAGTTCGTTTACCCAAGGCAGCCGAATCGCCTCGAGGGCGCCCGGGCCGACCGTGGTCGTCGCGAGGGTGGCTCCATTTCGCTCGATCGTGACGAGGACCGGGACGGTCTGAGGGTTGGTGATCGCGACGGCGAACTCGAACTCGTCGGCGACCGACGCGTTCGACGTGACGACGGGCCAATACTCGCAGCCGATGTATGAGTTGGACGATTCGGCAGCCTCGCACGCGCTCTCGCATCGTCCGCTGGTCCCGTTGCACATCTGCCCCATCGCGGGGTCGCACATCTCCGAGGTGGCGAATCCCGTTCCGTCGGCATTGCAGATCTGGGCGGTTTGGCCGGCGCAGCTTCCGCGGTTCGGAACGCACACCGAGCAGCCCAGGGTCGGCGCGCAGACTTGGCCGTTCGACGCACAGTTGACGGTGGACGCCACCGTGCCGTCGGGGTTGCAGGTGAACTCGGTCGGACCGGAGCACGCCTTGCTCGGACCGTTGGGGCTGCAGGGGTTCGTGGTGCTGCTGTCGTTCGCACCGCCGTCTCCACCGCCCTCATTGCCGGTGCGGCCCGGACTGCATGCGGCCAGCACCGAAACGGCGACCCAACTAAGCCAAAGCACTCGCAGAGAACTCATCACACCATCCAACGTCATTCCGCCACGCGCCGCCCATCCCAAGGCGAGGCGTGGACACCCACATTTCGCACCCGTCCCCCCGTGATAGCAGTCGAACCAGGCCTGTGCGAGAACCCACGCCCAAAAACCGCCCTGTCAATCGACCGAGACAACTCCACGAGGAGTGAGAATTGCACGCTTGTGCGCCCCGGACACCGGGGTATCGGGCCAGATCACCGAGTCCGAGATCAGCGCGTCTTCGGAAAACGCCACCCGGTCGCCCACCACCGACCTCGCGGCATGACGAGTCGGCGACCCGAGGCTGCCCCTTTCAGGTGAAATGCCCGGCCACGTCAGGGTGCCGTTCGCGAAGTCCAGATTGGCTTCGAGGTAGGCATGGAGTGTCCCGAGGTCTCGCCAGGGGCTCTCGTCGACAAATCCTGCGACCACCGCCCCACGTCGGATCCACGGTCGATACGTATTTTGAATGATACACCCTTCTGAAGGAAGATCGGCCAGCGCCTCAGGTGAAAGAATGTGGACGCCGGTAAACATGAACTTCTCGAGGGGCGCTACGGCTCCAGGACGTGTGTCTCCGAGGAGTCGCTCGACCCGTCCGGTTGCGCGGGATAGCTCGACCGCGCCGAAGCGGTCGGCGGCGGGGTCCGGCCGAACAATCATCGTGGCGATAGCGCCGAGGCGGCGATGGAGCGCAAGGGCGCCCTGGAGGTCTGGACGAAACACGATATCGGCGTTCATCACTGCGAACGGTTCGGTAGGGGCAAGCGTCGACGCGGCATGACGCAGCCCACCCCCGGTCCCAAGGAGCCGGCTTTCCCGGACAAACTCGAGGCTCGCAGCG
>JBCCZL010000554.1:0-6815 GCA_039187775.1 Myxococcota bacterium | reverse complement strand
GCGGCGAAGTCCGGGTGGTCGTTGACCGCGCGCTCGAGGCGGCAACGGATCTTGTGCTTCTTGCTGTAAACCGTCTTCACCGAGATATCCATCTTCTCGGCGATCTCCTCCGGCGAGAGCCCGTCCACGTAGTAAAGCTTGAGGAAATCTCGATCCTTGCTGGAGAAGGAGAGGATGGCCTCGTTGAGAAGGCGCCACTGCTCCTTTTCCATGAGCTGGTCGACCGCGCTAGCCTGAGTGGTCCGGACCTCGGCCGCGTCGGCGAGCTGAGTGGTCTGCGGCTGCCGTGCCACGCTCCGGAGGTAGTCCCACGCGGTGTTGGTGGCGAGAAGCCCGATCCAGCTCGACAGCTTGTTGCCGCGCTCCGGCTGAAAGCTTCGAAGCTTGTGCATGTTCCGGGCGGTCAGGTTCATGAGGAACATCGCGTAAATCTCGCGAACATCCTCGCTGCCGACGACGCTGGTGAAGCGGCCCGTCACCTTGTGGATGCAGCGATAGATCAGGCGGTCGTAGCGTCGATGAAACTCACGCCAAGCCTGCCCCTTCCGCGCGAGCATGCGCTCCAGGAGTTCGGCGTCCGTCCAAGTTTCGTGTCCGTACTTATGCATTGCAGTCATTCTCTCGTTCCCCAGTGGTTCCGCATTTAGGCTCTGCAGCGGCCGTGCCATGTGCGGAGGCACGAGTGAGCGACCGAAACCAAAGGACTTTTCTCGAAGCGCGGACGGAGCGTCACCGCGATCGCTTCGATAAGGGCGTCGGCGTTACGCTTTTGAGCGTAACAGGAGCTGTTACGCTGTTACGGGGAGCGAAACCGTCGCGTCACCTCATGTTACGGTGTTGCGCCCCACCGGCTTCCCTCAGGTTTTCCGGAAAGGCGACGTTTGGAACTCGTGGAAAGCCTAGGTGTCCCACCCTTGATGCGTCTCGTTTCTCTCTCTCTCGTATTGGCCGCGGGTTGCGGCGCGACTGCTTCCACGGTGCGAAGTCCCGTCGACGAGGAGGTGGTGGAGATGGAAGAGCTTCGCATCGTGGCCCGGCCGTCCGAAGACGGCTTCGATCTCGAAAGCTACGATGCCGAAACCCTCTTCCACCGAGCCCTCGGTCTGCTCAACTCCGGCCAGTGCCGCGACGCGGTGGCGCTCTACGACCGTTTAGCCGACGAGTTCCCATCGAGTCGCTACCGTTCCGCCGGGCTCTACAACGCGGGCTATTGCCTCCAGGACACCGGCGAAGCCGAGGAGGCGATCCTCCGCTACGAGCGCCTTCTTTCCGAGGGAGGGGAGCCGCGCGATGAGCAACACGCCCGATTCCAGCTCGCGAAGCTCTACATCGAGGCGGAGCGATTCGAGGAGGCGGTCCGAGTGGCGGACGAGCTGCTGGAAATCACCGACCTCTCTTCCGACGAGCGAATGGAGGCGATGGCGCGGCGGGCCCAGGGCCTTTTGGGGACGGAATCGGTGGATGAAGCGCGGGAGGGGGCTCGTTCGGCGATCCTCTATTATCGCACCCGTTCCGAAGACGACCGCGTGAACGATGAGTTTTTCGCCGCCGCGGCGAACTTCGTGCTCGCCGAAACGATTCGGCTCGAGTCGGCGTCGATTCCGATTCCGGTGGCGGCGGTCGAAGTGCAGCGGGAAGTTCTCGAGCGCCGGGCGCAGCTCCTGCTGAACGCGCAGCAGGAGTACTTCAACACGATTTCGCTCACCAACGCCCACTGGGCGGCTGCGGCGGGCTATCGGATCGGCGCGATGTACGACGACTTCTGGCACGCGATCATGAACGCGCCGGCGCCGCCCCCGCGAGAGCCGCTCGCGGGCGAGCTCCTCGAGGTATACCTGAACGAATACCGGCTCCGACTGGCGCAGATGGTCAAGCCGCTCATCCGAAATGCCATCCGCTACTGGGAGCTCACGCTGATGATGGTCGAGCGCACGGGCGTTCAGACCGAATGGGCCAACCAGATCGAAGAGGACCTAGAGCGCGCCCGGGAGCGGCTCCTCGAGCAGCCGAGCGATGTGCCACCCAGCGAATCCGATCCGGAGGCGCGGGGTCCCTCGCTCGATGAAGATTCGCTTCTTTCCGGGGTCGCGGGCGCGGTGTCTCGGATCGGCTTTCGGCGCATGCCGTCGGACCCCCTTCAAGCCCGTTCGGCGGTGGCAGAGCGAGGCGTTCGGAGCTTCTAGACTAGCGTCTTGGACGGTGAATCAGAGAGGCTTTGGGGTCTTCTCCGAGGGGAAAACCGACCTTATCGGGCCAAACTCTCTGTCACCGATACGTTTCTTTATTGACGCAGGTCACCCCGCCTTGGAAGGTGGAGGCATGCGTGGGATGGCTTGGTGTAGGCAACAACATCGGATTTCAAGTGGCGGGAGGGCGAGCTTGGCTCGTCGAACCCTGTCGCTGGTGATCCTGGGGCTGGCGATCTTCGGGCCGACGACGGCCGAGGCGCAGCCACCGGTGGCGCCGCCACCGATTCAGCTCTACCACCAGCACCTGACCGCGGCGCGCGTCAATCCGCTCGGTCTGATCCACACATCGTTTCTCACCGCGCGCTTTCGTCTTTTCGAGAGCGCTTCGCCGGTGGCGATCAACAACTTCGTCGGTGCAGGCCTCACCGGGGCGATCAGTCCCGCCTGGGGACGGATCGGTCCCCGCATCGAAGTACAGCCGCTGTCCGTCTTGTCTCTGTTCGCACAGTACGAGGTCATGGGGACGTTCAGCACCTTTAACTTGATGGCGTCCTTTCCGACGGCGAACGCGGACTATTCGGACGATGCCATCGAAGCTCGAGGCGACGACCCGGCGACGGAAGGCTACTCGACGTCGGGAACGGTTCTGACGATCGGTGCCCTCGCTCAGATCAAGGTTGGACCGATCGCCGCGCGAAACAACACTCGTTTTATTCGCCAGGACTTTGACCTCCGCGATGGAGACCGGGTGTTCTACGACCAGCTCTTCGACAATCTGATGAGCGACGAGGGCTGGTTCGTTCAAAACGATCTCGACGTCCTTTACGTCACCGACTTCGGTTTGGCCGCAGGGCTCCGCTGGTCCTACGGCCACGTGTTCTACCAAGACGACGATTTCCTCCCGACCGAAGATCCGAACGCCGAGCCCGACAACGACTTTCATCGCCTGGGCCTTCTCGCCGCCTACAACTTCGAGCCCAACGGTCGCGGAGTGATCACTCAACCGACGATCCTCCTCATCTGCCAATGGCACCTCGAGCATCGATGGCGCACCGGAGGCTGCGACCAGTGCGTGAGCACCGGCGTCCCATACTTCGCGCTCGCGTTTCAGTTCCGCGGCGATCTCCTCTACCAAGAACCCCCCGCCGAGTAGTCCCCCCCGAATCGTCGAAAGGCCCGCGATTCACATGCCGAGCCAGCGGTAGGCTTCTCGGAGGGCGTCCTTTCCTCCGGTTTCGAAGGGGGCGCCGTGGGACATGATCAGCCGATCGAAGTCGAGGTCGAGGAGGCGACCGAGTTCTTCGCGGGCAATTTCGCGTTTGGTGAGGAGCTTCTCGACGATCGACACGCGGGGGCCGGGATACGCGCCGGACGACCAAAGCACGGAACGGGTCAGCCACGGCGTGCTCGGCGTGAAGTGAAACACGAGGTCGGTCACGATCAACGTGCGGGAGGGCCGATGCAGGACCACCACTTCGTTCGCGAGGGGAAAGCACCGGAGGGGAATCATCAGCACTTCGTCGCCAAACGGCTCGCACTCTTCGTCGACCACTTGCGCAAAATCGAGGTCGGGGCGCCGTTCCGAAAGGCCCGGTGCGGCAAAGCCTTCGAGGCCACGTTCGAGCCACGGCCCCACGTGAAGGTGGTGAAACCGGTTGGGCGCGAGCACCCACCGTGGCTCACCCAGCTCTTCGACCGCTTTAGGATCGACATCAAGGGGCGAGTGAAGGAGGAGCGAGCCGTTGAGGTTCAGCACCGTCATCCGGCACCCGACCTCCAGTCCGTAGAATCGAAGCGGAGCATCAAAGGTAGGGGGCGAAGTCATCGAGCTCAGAACCTAACAGGTGGGTTGGTGTTCTATTCGCAGAGGTCTGGGGGCACCCATCGCTCGCGACGAGGCCAGTCTCTTCTGCATGAAGTACCCGAGACCGGATTTTTTGAAAGCGCCTCTCCGATGTGCCAGAGCTGACCGTTGCCAGCGGCCACGGGAACACGAATGATCGGCCATGCTGAGGTCGGAGGACGCAGCTTTTCGAAGCTCGGGCTACCGGTCAGAAGAATCGAAAAAGAGGCGAAAGGGTTTCACAAGGGCGCAGGTGATGGAGCGAGACGAGCAAGCGTATGCGCCGACCCTGTCCGCGAACCTTCAAGGCCGAACCTTCGGGGGCCGCTACCAGATCGGGCCGCGAATTGGCGAAGGAGGCCTTGGCGCGGTACATCGCGCCACGGATCTCCGGTTGAAGCGCACCGTCGCGGTCAAGGTGCTGCACGCGCGGCTGAACACCGACCCGGGGCTCCGTGAGCGGTTTGACCGAGAGATTCGCATGCTCTCCCGCCTCTCTCACCCGAACATCGTGGGAGTCGTCGACAGCGGCTTTGATGAAGGCACGTTCATGGCCTTCCTGGTGATGGAGTTCCTCGAGGGCGAACACCTCGGGGCGCGAATGGCGCGTGGCCCCGTGGACGTCGCGCTTGCTCTCGAGATCGTCGAGCAGGTTCTCCTCGCCCTCGACTCGGCGCACACCGCCGGGGTGTTTCACCGGGATCTCAAGCCGGCCAATATCTTCCTTCAACCGCTCGCCAACGCCCGGGTGCACGTGAAGCTTCTCGACTTTGGCTTGGGCAAGGTTGGCCAAACTGCGGTGTCGTCCCCAGGGGACTTTCCGAGCCTCACCGCAAACGGAATGGTGGTCGGAACGCCAACCTATATGGCGCCGGAACAGGCGGCATCCGACGAAGTCGACGGCCGAAGCGATCTCTACTCGCTCATGACCGTCCTCTACGAAATGCTGACGGGACGCGCACCCTATCGAGGCGAGACGAAGATCGAGACGATTCGTGCGCTTCTTACGGAAGAGCTTCCAGCCCCGGAAACGCTGCGCCCCGGGCTGACCCTCACCAAAGAACTCGACACGTTTCTCCGCCGTGGCCTTGAGAAAGACAAAATCTTTCGATTTGCCGACGCAAAGGTGATGCTTGCGTCCCTTCGAGCGCTGCCGGATCCGGCGGCGACCATGAGTGCGGTGGAAGGACCCGAACCGATCAGTGGCGAAGAGTCGACCCTCGCGATCACGTCTTCGATGCTCGAGAAGGTGCGAAGTCCTCACGAAGAAGCGAGCCCTGCGCCGTCGCCGCCGGTTCGCCGTGGGTTTGTGGTGGGTGGGGCGGTGGCGGTCTTCGGTCTGGTCGCACTCATCGGGGTGGGGCTCTGGTTGGTCCTCGATGCACCGGCCCGCGCCCCGGATGGATTGGTGACCGCCCTTGACGAGGACTTCGAGCCCGACCCCGAAGCCGAAGGACCCGTCAGCCAAGAGGAGTCTCCACCCCCGGCAGTTCCGGAAGAAGCGGCCGACGAAGACGATCCGAACCCATTTGTTCAACTCGGAGGGCTCCCCCCAGAAATCCGGCGCGCGCGGCGCAAGATTCTACGAGGTCGATGGCTCAGTCGGACCGAGGTCAACTCTGTCGTGCGCTTCCGCCGAGCCAACCCGACAGATCCGCGGCCGTCGCTCCTGCTCGCCCGCCACCATCGTCTCCAGGGCAAGCACCAGAATGCGACCCGTCACTACGTCGCGGCGTATCGGGCGGATCCATCCGCGAGCGCGTTTGCCCCGATGCGGGCAGACCTGGTTCGCGCGGCGATGAACGAACGTCGTCCGGGACCGGCGGGACGTGCCGTGGCGGAGATCTTTGGCTCCGAGGCGGTCGAAGAAATCGATGCGCAGCTCGCGCGAAATCTGAGTCCGGCACAGCGCGAGAGCCTTTCCCGGCTCCGGACCCGGCTCGTCCCGTAATGCCCCCGCGGACCTGTCGTCAGGTCGCGATCGCGCGGCTCGGCTGGCACGATTCGGGGCAAACGATGGACCGTCCGCATTCGTATCGATCTGTAGGGGTTTCAGCGATCTCGCCCGATCTAGCCCGGGCTGACTCACAGCGTCGCGGTGAAGGCGTCGCCGAACTCCGCGGGGGTGGGGCGGTCGCGCCAGTCGAGTGCGGTGGCTGCTTTCAGGAGCTTCACAAGGGCCGCGGGGTAGACCCCGAAGGCTTGCTCGTCCTCCATCGGGTCGCGCTTCATGTGAGCCACGATGCGCTGGCGTGCGTCCGAGATATCGTCGAAGAAGGTGCGGCCCGTCGTGACGTTAAAGATAGTGCCGGCGAGGGCGTACACGTCGGCCCGACCGTCGAGCTCCACCGGATCCAACACTTGCTCGGGTGCGATGTAACCTGGAGTCCCGGCCACAAAGCGCCCCCCGACCTCGGCGCTCACCTGTCGGGCGCGCACCATGCCGAAATCGATCACCACCGTGGTGAGCGGGGACACCGCGGCGGGGTCCCGATGCTTGTCGCCGTCGAACTTCTGACCGCCGGCGAGGGGAAGCCGGAGCCACAGGTTGGCTGGCTTGATGTCGCGATGGACGAGGCCCGCGTTGTGAAGCGCGGTCAGCCCCGCGCAGGTCTCGAGGACGACGCGGCGGAGCTCAAAGAGCGACATCAGCCGCGCTCCGGCGTACTGCTTGAGGTCTGCGCCAATGAGGTACTCGAGGACCAGGAACGGGACGTTTCCTTCGACGCCGCGGTCAATGATATTGGCGACATTGGGGTGATACAGGCCGGCGAGCGCGCGGG
>JBCCZL010000553.1:0-6849 GCA_039187775.1 Myxococcota bacterium | reverse complement strand
GGGAGAAGGCCGTGGGAATGCGGTGCTTTCGGGCGCGAGACACGCCGACTGGTGACCGATGCGGGGCTAGCCGTCTCGGCCGGCGTTTCGATTGAGGCGTGCGAGGCGCCGCTGCGCCGCTCGGTTTCGCGAATCGAGTTCGAGCGCCCGGTCCCACGCCGCCCGTGCTCCTCGCACGTTGCCGCCGCTTCCGAGCGCGTCTCCGAGGAGCACATAATAGTCGGCGTTGTCATCGTCGATTTGGATGGCCCGACGGAGCCATGTGAGGCCCGCTTCCTGCTCTCCTCGTCGGTGAAGCGCGAGCGCCATCCCCTTGTAGTTTTCGGCGCCCTCTGGTTCGTACATCAGCGCGTTCCGGTACAGCTCCTGAGCCCTCCGAAACTGGTTTCGAGCCATCGCGCGGCTCGCCTGTCGGCGGAGAACCCGGCCCTGAATGCGCCGCTGGCGCCGGGTCAGCCGCTCGATTCGACGGGGAACATCCGGGAGCTCGACGGCGACCGGTTCCTCGCCGACGAGATTCGCGAGAAAGTTTGGCGGGAGGGGTTCGGGCTCTTCCTGCCTTGGCGAGGTCTGCGCCGGGGGCCGGCCCTCCGAAGTGGAGCGCTCGTCGGGCTGGTCACGGTCCGGAGTTGGCGTTTCCGGGGGGTTCCCCGTCTCCTCCGGGTCGGTCGCGATGTCGTCGGCTTCACCGTCGAGAGAGGTGGCGAGCACCGGGTCGTCGTCGTTTAGCAGGAGGACCGCGATGAAGATGCCCGCACCAAGGGCGAGGGCCGCGATTCCGAGCAGCGGCCACTTCAACGAGCGACCCTGGGGCTTGGTCACATAGGTGGGCTGGGGCTCCAACGGCTCGGCCGGTGGCGGGTCGTCGAATCCATCTCCATCGTTCAGCGGAAGGGTGGACGCGTCGACCATCGGTGCAGGAATCGACGATGGTGGCCCCGATGGATGAAAGGTCTCCTCCGCGATCGCCCGGGGGGGCGCTTCCGAGAGTCGAGGTGCTTCGGTGCGGGTGTCTTCGCCGGGGATCGGGGCGTCGCCCAGGTTCTCTGGAAGTCGGACCTGATGTGCGGTGATCGCATCTTCGTCGGCATGGTCGACCTGGGTGGCTTCGGAGGTCAGAGGGATCGCCTCCGGCAGCACCACTTCGGGTGCGGTCGGTGGATCGTCGGCTGCCTTCGGCGGAACGGACCGCAGGCGCGTGGTCGGAGCGTCGAACGCGGACGGGGGGGCCGGCCGCACGGTGGGAACCGAGGTCGGCTGACGGCCCTGCGGGAGGTCGAAGTCGCGAGTCGTCTCTTCTCGGGGACGGGCGCTCGCCCCCACCGGAACCGGCATTCCGACCAACGTGGGCTCACGCTTCCGCTTTCGCGGGGGCGGCGGCGGTGGTTGAGACTTCGCACCTGCCGAGGCCGGTCGAGCGGACGCTTTCCGGGCACGACGAGGCGGCGGTGGAGGCACCGAGGTTGCCCTCCGCTTTCGGGGCTTCTTGCCGAGGGAGACCGAAGGCGGTGGCGGCGCGGGCGGTTTGAGGGTGTTCCCTCGCTTGCGGGCCGTCGGTGCAGTGATGCCGGGATTCGTGAATCCCGTCTTGGCGCTGATGGTTGCACCGTTCGGATGGGGAGTGATTCGGGCGGCACCGACCAGTTGGGCCTCGGGGGTCGCCTCGACGAGGCGCGACGGTCGAAGCGGGGATGACTCGGACTGGGCGGTGCTGAGCGCGGCGTCGACCGGTGCCATCACGTTGGCGTGGCGAGGCACGGTCGAAGGCTCCACCGTGACCCGGCCGGACCCGAGGCTGAGCAGCGTTGCAAGGGCGGTGGAGCCCCGGAGCTTTCGGGGCCCCTCGCTCCGAGGTTCGGTGAGTTCGGCGGCAGCCCCCGCGATGAGACCATCGCTGAGGTCGATCTGCACATTCGCGCGCCGACTCGACACGACGAGGCGGAGCGATCGTTTGGAATCGGCGAGTACGCGGAGCATTCGCGCCGGCCCGGTGACTTCGAGTCGCGCATCGAAGGTTTTGCCCTTATGGGCGAGCGTTGCGAGGTTGTGTTCGGGTTTGGCGAGCTGGGCGAGCCGCGTAACGAGCGCGTTGATCGCCGGAAGCTGCGTCTCATCGCCCCAAATATCGTCCCAGGCGACGACGAGGAGGTACGCCCAGCGAAGGCGAAGGTCATCCCGCATGCGGCGAATGAGGGAGAATCCACTCCCTGCGATCGCATCTTCCCCGATGACGAGGACCGAAGGATCGATCCCCCGCGCGCGCTCGAGGCGCTGGCCGCCGACATCGATCATCACGACGTTGGCGCCCCTTCCTCGAAGCCCCGAGCCCACCGCGTCCGCGCGCGCGACATCGTCGTCGGCAAGGAGTACGCGGAGTCCATCGATCGACACCGATTCGTCCATCTCCGCGTCCGCACCGAGGAGCTGGAGCGTGCCACCGGCGTGCTCCTGGAACTCCCACTTCACCACCTCCGCACTTCGAATCAGAGGGCGGACTTTGGCGACGAACCCTTCGACCGCTTCGGCGACGGCTCGGCCCTCCCCGAGGACGATCCGAACCTTGGTGTTGTTGTCTGCGGGGTCTTTGACCGAGACGATCCCGTTTCGAAGCTCCCGGGTGAGCATCGCAGCAAAGTCTTCGAGGGTGGCTTCGCCGAGCTCCCCCGTGGCTTGGCCCGATCGTTCGGGGATCTCTCGCGCAAGGTCCACGACCCGGCGGGCAATGTTGTCGACGGATGCGCTTCGCTTGATGACCGCGGTTGCTCCGAAGCGGAACGCTTTGACCTGATCGCCGATCCCTTCGTCGTCGGCGAGCAGCACCACCGGGAGGATCGCGGCAAGGGGCGACGCGGATAGACGACCGAGGACCGCGGTTCCACCGTCGTCGGCGGCATCGCCGACCAGCAGCACGAGGTCCGGTGCGATCGCGATCGCCATTTGGGCGCAGCCGACCACGGGGGACGTCTCCACGGTGGCCCTACGCCGCGCGAGGGCCTGGCCCACCCCTTCCTGCACAGGGTCACCATCCCCCACCATCAAGATGGTGAGGTCTTCCTCGAGAGGCGCTTCCGGCCCGGCCATGTGGTTTCGATTGTTTCAAAAACCGGCCAACTGCGCCAAGGATTGGCACAGAATTCAGAAAATCCGCGGGCCGGACATCAGGCCCTGGGATTTTGCGGAGCTCCGGCAGCTAGAAGCAGTGCGATAGCGACTCGATGGCGGACCGTCGAAACTCGGGCACAAAGAGCTGCGGAAGCTTCACCACCGGTGCCTCGATTCCCGAGCGGAGTCGTTGGATCGACTCGGTCTGGATCTGCTCGCGGGTGGCGCGGCGTCGTCCCGCCTCGAGGAGCGAATGAAATGGCCCCGACGCACCGTCCTTCTCCTGAAGCTCGGCGATGAGGCGGCGATGGGAGTCGTCGAACAGCGGCGGAAGGACCGCGTTGATCACGAGGCTCGCGATGGGGAGCTCCAGCTCCTCCGTCAGCGCCTCGTGTAGCTCGAGCGTTTCGTTGGTTGGCATGTCTTCGGGGATGGTGCAGAGCACGATGCCGCCCCGGGTCGGATCGCGAAAGAGCTCCATCGCCCCTTCCGCTTCGCGTCGAAGAAGGCCGGGCGGCGCGACGTCGAGGAGCACCTGGGGCACCCGGAGCATGTCGAGGCCGTGGCCGGTCGCGGGGGCGTCGACGATCACGAGGTCGTACTTCGGCTGGTCCTGCTCGTCGGTCTCCTTGGTGTGAAAGTACGCCTTGCCGAGCATCGACCATGCTTCGATGCCGGGGACGCCGCGAAGAAACGCGCTCACCAGCCGATTTTCGAACACCGCGGTGTACACCGTGCGCACCTTCAACACCATCGCGCCGTACTCTCGAAGCGCGGCCTGGGGAGACATATTGACCGCGTCGACCCCCTCGGCGACGGTGCCGACTTCTTCACCCACCGGGTCGGTTTCGAGCAAATGACTGATGCGCTCTTTCGTATTGCACATCGCCACGAGGACGCGCTTGCCGCGTTTTGCGGCGGCGAGCGCCAGGGCCGCACTGATGCTGGTCTTGCCCACGCCCCCCTTGCCCACAACGAATAGAAACCGACGGTCGAGAGCGGGCGTCGTCATGGCGGCGGCACCCTAGCAGCCGGCCGCCGGGGGCGCGAGCGCCGGCGACACAGGGAGGCACAGATCGGGCGATTTGCGTTTTTGGACACGCCCATTTCCGCCGATCCCGGGCAAAAGGTACTGGAACCGAATATGCTTCTCTTCCGGCGCTTGGGACGGGTGCAGGGTGTCGAGGGCGTCGAGCTGTCGGGTTCGGGAGGTTGAGATGGGACGAGGACTTCAGATCGGAGGCGCGCTGCTGCTCGCGGCGGCGAGTTGGAGCGCAGCCGAGCGGGCCCACGCCTGTGGAGGCTGTTTTGCGCCATCGGAAACGGTGACCGTGGTGACGGGCCACACGATGGCGGTCGCGGTGTCGGCGACGGAGACCACGCTCTGGGATCGGATCGAGTACGCGGGTGACCCCCGGGACTTCGCGTGGGTGCTTCCGATTCAGGGGGAGAACCTGGTCGAGGTTGCCGACAATGCGTTCTTCGAGGCGCTGGACCAGGCGACCCAGATTCAACTTCAGGGCACCTTCGCTCCGCTCCAGACGGCATGCCCGGATCCCTGCGCCGACTTGGCCGCGGCGGCCGGTAGAAGCAACGCACCCCCCGCCGACCCTGAAGTGACGGTCTTCGGTCAGGCGGTGGTCGGGCCGTACGAGACGGCCACCATCGGTTCCGAAGATCCGGAAGCGCTCGTGAAGTGGCTCCAGGACAACGGATACGCGGTCAGCGAGTTTCTCATTCCAACGATCCAGCACTATGTGGACCAAGGGTCGAACTTCGCGGCGCTCAGGCTTCAGCCCGGCGCTGGAGTGAATCAGATGCAGCCGGTGCGCATCACGACTCCCGGTCTCATGCCGGTGTTTCCCCTTCGCATGGTGGCGGCGGGGGTGCAGGGCACGGTCGGGCTCCAGCTCTACATCTTTGGCGAAGGCCGATGGGGCGTTTCGAACTTCGAGGTCGCGGAGATCGACCGGAGCAACCTCGTGTACGACTGGGACACGGCAAGCTTCAATTACAGCGACGTCTTCGATCGGACGCTCGAAGAAGCGGGTGAGCGGGCCTGGATCGCGGAGTTCGCGCAGCCGAACAACCGGTTCGAGAGCCTGCTCCGGAACTATCGCAGCTTCGATGACGATGACGTCGAGCACACCTCCGCCGAAGACTTCGCGGTGGTGACCCGCGCGATCGCGAACCCCTATCTCACCAAGCTTCGGACGGAACTCTCGGTCGACAATCTCGATCAGGATCTCGTCCTCCGGGCCGATCTTGGCGCAGACATCGATAACTTCATTTCGGTCGACCAAGAGATCAACCGGCCTACGGAGCCCCGCTGCGCGAGCACCTGCGGCGAGAGCAATCCGAGCGTCCTCGGATTCAGCAATGGGAGCGGCGGCGGCTGTGCGGCGGTCGACGGCAGGTCCGGAGGGTTGTTCGGTCTCGCCGCGCTCGTCGGTGGCGTGGCGCTCCTCGGGTTCCGCCGCCGCCGAAGCTAGTCCTCGGATGCGGGCTAGAGCTCAGGTCCGGAGCATTCGGGTGGCGCCGCACTTCCGGCAGACCTGAATGGTCGCGGGGCGAAGCGCGGGGCCCTCCATCGAACGATCCGCAAGGAGCCGAAGGGCGGTGCGGGTCGGTTCGCCGCAGCGGCACGATACCGCGTAGTCCCGATATCCGGGGGCGCTTCCGCCAAGGATCCCTCGCATCGAAGCCGGGACTCCCCCGGTTCGAAGTTCCGCAAGCGGGGGCAGCGTGGTTTTGCTGAGGCCGGGAATTCCGTCGTCGAACGGCACGAGCCGTCCGCCGCGGACCCAGGGCAGCACGGTGGCGGCCGATGGAAGTGCCTCGGCACGACCGCCTGCCTCTTCGATGGCGCGTACCGCTTCGCTGACGATCGACGACGGCGCGTTCTGCATGATCACCGACGGGAGCGTGGACGCGGGGCAGTCGGCGATGGCGAATACCAGCGCATCCACCGCTGAGGGGTTCGGCCCCCGGTCGTGGAGCATCAGATCGAACGCCGAGGGCGGGGGAGCGGGGCGTGGCTCCAAGCCCCCCGACACCACCACCGCCTGGCCCGAGTCGCAGGCCGTGTCGCCGCTCGCATAACACTCGAATATGAGCAACACCCGCGGGTCGTCGTACGAAGCGATCGGGGTAATGTTCAGCGGAACCTGCGCCCGGAACAGCATCGGGAGTTCACAGCGTGCGCAGGTGGGCCAGGCGACGCCTTCGGGAAGAAGCGGAAGTCCGCCCGTCCGAAGCTCGATTTCCGGCATTTCTGGCGGTTCATCATCAAACCATGCGACGCCCATGGCCAAAAAGAACGGCAAGTCAGCCAGGCTTTTTGAGGGGATGGGCGAGGCCGGTGGTCACTTGGACCTGATCTTTAGCTCCAATTCGCAGTTCCTCGGTCGAAAACCGGATCCGGTCTCCGCGCCGAAGGTCCGCGAATCCTTCGTTGCTTTCGCTCCGATCTCGCTTCAGGCGGCGGATCCGACGGAGGCCGCGATGGTCGCAGCCCAAGATCTCAAGCTTGCCCTTCGAGGGGAGGAGTCCACTCACCACCCGCGTCGCGCCAGCGGACGCTTCGAGGCGCAGGGTGTCGCGGCGAAGCGTGAGGTAGCTGAAGGTCAGGCGCTCCTCTCGAAGGCCCGCGCGCCCGGCGAGGTCCGCCGCGGCGGGGGGGAGGGCGCCAAGCGTTTCAAAGTGGCACCAGTGCCGGGCGATGGGAAGCATCGGGCAGGGGCCTTC
>JBCCZL010000552.1:0-6856 GCA_039187775.1 Myxococcota bacterium | reverse complement strand
GGTGAACGTGCTGTTGGTGGCGTTCAATCGCTACCTTCCCGACAACCATGTCGGACAGATCTTCGCCTTCTTCGTCATCGCGGTGGCCGCCGCAGAGGCCGCAGTGGGACTGGCGATCGTGATCAGTCTCTTCCGGCTCAAGAAGACCGTCGAGACCGACAAAGCGGACTTACTCAAACACTGAGCTCAGGACATGTACGAAAGCGCCCTCTTATGGATCGTCCTGCTGCCGCTCCTCGGTGCCATTATCAATGGCGTCTTTGGTCGCACTGCCAACCGAGGCTTGGTAGGTGCGGTCGGCGTCGGTTCGGTCGCGATCGCCTTCCTGTTGGCGATCGTTCTTTTTATTGAGCTCGTTCAGCTCCGCGCCGCGACAGACAATGCCCCCGCCGCGATCGTCAACGACGTCTACGAGTGGTTTCGCCTAAGCATCGGAGCCCAGGAGATCCCGGTTCGGGTCGCGTTCGTCTTCGACGCCCTGAGCGGCCTCATGACCCTGGTGGTCACGGGCATTGGGCTCCTCATTCATATCTACTCCCTCGAGTACATGAAGGAGGACGAAGGGTTTGCCCGCTTCTTCACGTATCTGAACTTGTTCACCGCGTCGATGCTGATCCTGATCCTTGGCAGCTCGATGCCCGTGATGTTCGTGGGCTGGGAAGGGGTCGGGCTCTGCAGTTACCTGCTGATCGGCTTCTGGTACCAAACCCCGGCCTACGCGGCGGCAGGCAAGAAGGCGTTCATCGTCAACCGAATCGGCGACTTCGGAGTGCTCATCGGGATGTTCGTCCTGCTGATGGCGACTCGGAGCCTCGAGTTCTCGGAGATCAACGAGCGGACGTTCAGCCTCACCGGACAGTTTTCGTTGGGCCGGGTCGAGATCGGCATGACCGCCACCGTCGCTGCGCTCTTCTTGTTCCTTGGGTGCACGGGGAAGAGCGCGCAGATTCCTCTCTACACGTGGCTACCCGATGCGATGGCGGGGCCGACGCCGGTGTCCGCCCTCATTCATGCAGCGACGATGGTCACCGCGGGCATCTACCTCTGCTGCCGGCTCAGCAATGTGTTCATCCTGTCGCCCACCGCGATGATGGTGATCTCGGTGGTCGGCGCGTTGACCGCGCTCATCGCGGCGAGCATCGCTCTCGCTCAGAACGAGATGAAGAAGATCTTGGCCTACTCGACGGTAAGCCAGCTCGGGTTCATGTTCGCAGCGGTTGGCGCGGGGGCCTTCGCAGCCGGGTTCTTTCACGTGTTCACCCACGCGTTCTTCAAAGCGTGTCTCTTCCTCGGGGCGGGTGCGGTGATGCACGCGATCCACGCGCACGGGGATGCCGACATTCGAAAGCTCGGTGGCCTCGCCAAGAAGCTCCCGGTCGTTCGAATGACGTTCCTCCTGAGCTGCCTCGCGATCGCTGGCGTTCCTCTCTTCAGCGGCTTCTTTTCCAAGGACGAGATCCTGCTGGGGACGCTTTACTCGAACGGCTACTACCCGGAAGGGTTCCAGTGGGTCGGCTATCTGACCTACGGCATCCTGCTGATCGCGGCGACGATGACGGCGTTCTACATGTTCCGTCTCTACTTCGTGACGTTCTCCGGTTCGATCTACCGAAGTGACCCGCCGCCGGTGATCGCCGTGGAAGAGGAAGAGGGCGAGGAAGGCGAAAAAGGGGCCGAAGAAGCCGAGAAAGCAGCCAAAGAAGCCGCGGAGGCCCACGAAGATCACGATGGCCATGACGACCACGGCTACGCCAAGCATCCCCATCGACCGGGGTTTGCGATCCGCTTGGCGCTGGTCGTGCTCGCCTTCGGCGCGGTGTTCGCGGGTTTCCTTGGGCTCCCTCATTTTCTCGGGGAGCACGTGAACGTCTGGCACAACTGGTTTCACGACGTCCTCGCGATGCCCGATGTGCCCCACGAAGGGTTGGCGACGATCCTGGCGATGGGTGGCGGCATTCTCGCCGCGGTGGTCGGAATCGGTCTCGCCTACGTGATGTACTACCAGGGCGGCAAGGTCCCTTCGATGAATCGGGCCGTCGGCTTCACCAAGGTCCTCTTCAACAAATGGTATGTCGACGAGCTCTACGACTTCGTGGTCGTTCGTCCGATCAAGGTCTTGGCGCTCTTCGCGGCCACCCTCGACAAATACGCAGTGGACGGTCTCTTCGCGAGGGCGAGCACCGCGGCGGTGCAGGGCCTCGGATGGATCTTTACCCGTGCGCAAACCGGCCTGGTCTACGGCTACGCGGCGGTGATGGTGGCCGGAGTCCTCGTCATCGGCTGGTGGTTCACGTACCCGCACCCGCAGCTCCGCGCAGAGCCGGACGGCGGAGCGGTGCGGCTGACCGCAGCGGCAGGCCACGGCTACGAATACCGGTGGGACTACACCGGCGATGGTGAGTTCGACACCGAGTGGAGTGCCAACGACGCGAGCATTGAAGTGACCAGCTACGAGGTTGGGGACTACGTCGGCTACGCACTCATCCTTCGAAGTGTGAGTACCAACCGAACCGAAGAGGAGCTCGGAAGCGATCCCTACGTGGTCAGCCCCGCCATCCTTGGCGGCGGTTGGGAAAACAACCCCGAGGAAAGCCAGGGCCGCCTGCCGACGTTTCGGGCGGATCTCGGAGATCCCGACGACCCTGCGGACGACCGGATTCTACTCCGCGCCAATGACGCGCGGGCTCGAGTTCGGGGCCAGGTGGCCGGCGAAGAGGAAGAGCTCTCGGTCGGCGAGCTGGTTCAGCTTGGCGCTGCCTCGGTGCGGGTCGGCGCGATCGTTCGCGGAGCGGTCGAAGTTCGAAACGCGTTCGGCAACGTGAGCGGCGGGGAGATCGAGACGGTCATCGAACCTCGACCGAGCCCGTCGCCGGTCGAACCCCAGGCTTCACGGCTCGCGCCCTCGATCCCCGGAGGAGGTGTCCGATGACCGGTCATCTGCTGACTGCGCTGATTAGCATTCCGCTCTTCGGAGCCTTTCTTGCGCTCTTTATTCCGCGGCAGAACGTGAAGACGCTTCGGACCTACGCGCTCCTCGTGATGGGAGTCGAGCTGGTGGTCTCGCTCTTCCTGCTCGGACCCGAGTATTCGAAGTTCGGCTACTACTTTCACGAGCAGACCCCGTGGATCGAGTCCCTCGGGATTTCCTACAAGGTGGGCATCGACGGGATCTCTCTTTGGCTGGTGCTGCTGACCACCGTGCTGACGCCGATCGCACTCTACTCTTCGTGGCTCAGCATCAATACGAAGATCAAAGAGTTCGCGATCGCGTTTCTCCTCCTCGAAGCCGCGATGATCGGGACCTTTGTCGCGCTCGACCTCTTCCTCTTCTACATCTTTTGGGAGCTCATGCTCGTGCCGATGTACCTCATCGTCGGCATCTGGGGCGGACCCCAGCGCGTGTACGCGGCGGTGAAGTTCTTCCTCTACACGATGGTCGGCAGCTTGTTGATGCTCATCGCCATCCTCTACATGGTGGTGACCTACAAGGAGCTCGCTGGCGCCTACAGCTTCGACCTTGAAGAACTCAGCCGAGTGGTGGTGCCCTACAACGCCCAGCTGCTGCTCTTCGGGGCGTTCGCATTGGCCTTCGCCATCAAGGTGCCAATGTTTCCGTTTCACACGTGGCTTCCGGACGCCCATGTGCAAGCGCCCACTGGTGGCTCGGTGATTCTGGCGGCGGTGATGCTGAAGCTCGGGACCTACGGGTTTCTCCGCTTCGCGATGCCGCTCTTCCCCCTCGCCGCCCACTACCTTGGACCGACCCTCTGCCTGTTTGCGGTGATCGGCATCATCTACGGTGCGTACTGCGCGTGGGTGCAAAAGGACGTGAAGAAGTTGGTCGCCTACAGCTCGGTGAGCCACCTCGGGTTCGTCGTGCTGGGAATGTTCACCATGAACGTCGGCGGCCTCAGCGGGGCGATCTTGCAGATGGTGAACCACGGCGTGTCCACGGGAGCGCTATTTATTCTCGTCGGTGTCATCTACGACCGCCGCCACACCCGAGACCTCGACCAGTTCGGCGGCCTTGCCAAGGTGATGCCGATCTACGCGACCCTCTTCGTCATCGTGTCGATGAGCTCGATCGGCCTTCCCGGCACCAACGGGTTCATCGGCGAGTTCATGATCCTCGCGGGAACGTTCGCATCGGATGCGCTTCAGCCGTGGCCGGGCTGGTTCACGCTGTTCGCCGCTACCGGCGTTATCTTTGCGGCGATCTACATGCTGCACGCAGTGCTCAAGATGTTCTGGGGGCCTCTTGATAAGGAAGAGAACAGGAAGCTGAAGGACATCACCTGGCTGGAGGGCGCGGCGCTCGCCCCGCTGATCGTGCTGATCTTCTGGATCGGCTTCTACCCGAACACGTTCCTCGAACCGATGCGGCCGTCGGTGGAGGGATACATCGGAGATTTTCAGGGTCGGCTTCAGACGCAGAATCAGGACGATTCGAAGCGGATTCTTCCGGTCTCGTCGCGGGTTGTCGACATGACCACGCTTGATGAAGGAGCGGAATGATGAGTCTCTGGCTCCTCCTTTCGCCGCTTTTTGCCCTGGTCGGGGGCGGCCTTCTTGTGATGCTCGTCGACTCCTTCGTGAAGGAGAAAGCCGAGGTGGCGACGGCGACCTTTGTGGTCTTTGTCGTCGGCGCAGGCTGCGCCGCCGGGCTCTGGGTGAGCGGCGCCACCGCTGAGGCCCCCGATTTTGTGAGCGCGTACCTCGCCACCGATTCGATGGCCCTCTTCTTCGACTCCGTGATCTGTGCGGGTGGGGCATTTACTGCGCTCCTCGCCGGCGGTTATCTCCGGGAGCACGGCCTCGAGCGGGGCGAGTTCTACGTAGTGCTTATTTTCACGACGTTTGGCGCGATGGTGCTCGCTCGCGCGGTCGACCTCCTCTCGATCTTCATCGGCCTTGAGACGATGTCGCTTGGCGCTTACGCGCTGGTCGCGTTTCGACGCACGAGTCCCCGCGCAGCGGAGGGCGCGGTGAAGTACTTCCTGCTCGGGTCGTTCGCGGCGGCGATTCTCCTCTTCGGCTCGGCGCTTCTCTACGGAGGGACCGGCACCACTTCCCTTGCGGGCATCGGAGCCGCCATCGCGGGGGGCGAAGCCGAACTCACGCTTGTGATCCTCGGGATGCTCCTCGTGCTTGTCGGCCTCGGATTCAAGGTCAGCGCGGTACCGTTTCACCAGTGGACCCCCGATGCCTACGAGGGTGCGGTGACGCCGGCCACGACGTTCATGAGCGTTGCGGTGAAGTCGGCCGCGTTTGCGGTGCTGGTCCGGGTGTTGGTGATCAGCTTTTCCGATGAGCTCAGCGCGAGCGCGGCCACCGGCTGGCCACCGGTGGTTGCGGGGCTCGCCGCGGTCACGATGATCTATGGAAACTTCGCGGCGATCGCTCAGACGAGCGTCAAGCGCATGCTTGCGTACTCGTCGATCGCCCACGCCGGCTACATCCTTGTCGGCGTGGCCGCGGCGGTGCGGGTCGAGCAAGTGGCCCTTTCGGCGGTCTTTTATTACCTCCTCGCGTACACCGTCTCGAACGCTCTCGCCTTCGGGGCGCTCATCCTGATGGGAAGCAAGGGCAAGGAGGCGGTGAGCTACGAGGACCTTGCCGGGGTGGGCCGGCGCCATCCGTTTGCCGCGCTGGCGTTCATTATCGGCGTGCTCACGCTGATGGGCTTTCCGCCCACCGCAGGCTTCTTCGCGAAGTACTACGTGTTTAGCGCCGCGGTCGAAGCCGGCGGAGGCATGGTCTGGCTTGCGGTGCTCGGCGTGCTCACCAGTGCGGTCGGTGCCTACTATTACCTCAAGGTCATCGTGTACATGTTTATGAAGGAGCCGCAGCCCGGGGCTCCCCACGCGGTGCCGATGAAGAGCGGGTACGTTGCGTTCGCCCTGGTGATCGCGTGTCTTTCGGTGTTCTGGATGGGGATTGTTCCCTCCCGCTACGTCGAGATGGCGGTTCAGGCTGCGAGTCAGCTCCGGGATCAGGACCTCGATGGGGTCACTGACGAGGCCGACAGCTGCGCGAACACGCCGCGAGGCGTAGAGGTTGGCCCCGATGGATGCGAGACGTCCGAAGAGACGGCTCAGCAAGCTCCGCCTGCCGAAGCGACAGCCGCGCCCTCTGAAGCCGCCGGGCCGGCCCCGCGCGGGGTGTGAGCACCGCTGCCGCCCTCCACTCGGAGGTCGCGAGGAGTCGCCTTCGGACTTGGCCCGTGAGTGGCTAGGCGCTTCGAAGGCAGAAGAGGGCGCGATAGCGGGCCCGAAGCTCGAAGTATCGTTGTAGGTAGCGCATGGTCGAATGTCCTCTTGGGGATCGACGGCGCACCACCTAAAAAGTTCTGTTCTCGGGCCAGTTTGCGGCCCGGCCCTCGGGTTGTCACAAAGGGACAGCCGGAATTTGGTCGAATTGGCCCTCCGCTCCGTACAATGGGCTCCCGTGTCCCGCTTTCGATCCGTGCTTCTGGTTGTCCTCGCCGGCGCCACCGTTTGGTCCTCGGAGCTTCCGGTCCAGGCCGAGAGCGGCGACCTCAACCTGCATCTTCAGCCAGGCTTTGGGGCTCCGATCGCCGGCCGGTTGACGCCACCCGGCGACGACGGCTTCGACCGGGTCATCCCCGCGGGCTGGGCTTCCCTCGACTGGCAGTTTTCCCGTCCTTGGGCCGCCGAGTTTATTCTTGGCGTGGGCCGGCAGATCGAACGGTCCGACGAGATTGCGGCGAGCTCGCAGGAGTACTGGATGGTTGGGCTCGGCATCCGCTGGCGACCGCTCGACGACGCGGAAGGGTACCTCACCGAGCGGCAAGGCAATCCTTGGGGCAACCTCTGGGTGGCCGCCTACCTTTCTT
>JBCCZL010000551.1:0-6860 GCA_039187775.1 Myxococcota bacterium | reverse complement strand
GCGATCGACGTCAACACCGGCCGCTTCACCGGCAAAGGCAAGGATGTCGAAGAAACGATCTTTCAGACCAACCTCGAAGCGGTAAAGGAGATCGGCTACCAGCTTCGGTTTCGGAACATTGGCGGCCTCATCGTCCTCGACTTCATCGACATGGAGAAGGCAGGGCACCGAGACAAGGTCTACCGGGCGCTGCTCAAGACCCTAAAGCAGGACAAAGCGAAGACCACCGCGGTTCGAATCAGCGAGCTCGGCCTCGTTGAAATGACCCGAAAGCGAACGCGGGAATCCCTTGGCCGGACGATGTACGAACCCTGCTTTTATTGCGACGGGACCGGGTTCCTCCAGTCGAAGAGCACGGTCTGCCATGAAATTCTTCGGCAAATCCGGCGTCAGCGCGACCTTCTGGCGGGGTACAAGATCATCATTAACGCCCACCCCGCGGTGTGCGACATGCTGGAGCGCGAGGAGAAGGGCGCGCTTTCGGAGACCGCATCGCGGTTTCAGCGAAGGATCGAATTGCAGCCACGGAAGGACTATCATCTCGAACAGTTCGACCTGAGCGGTGGGTAAGGATGGGCGAAGGAGACGACGAGGAGCACGCCAGCGAGTCCGACAAGCGACGCGGCGAACGCGTGACGATCAACAAGGAGTTCGAGTCCTTCGATGCATTCATCCACGAGTATGTGACCAACATCTCGCGGAGTGGGGTGTTCGTGAAGTCGAAGCAGCCCTTGCCGATCGGCACGCGAGTCAACCTTCGATTCACGGTGATCATGGACGACGTCGAAACGATCGAAGGAGTCGGTGAGGTCGTTCGGGTCGCGAGCGATCCGCCGGGCATGGGGGTCGTCTTCACCCGGTTGAGCCAATACTCCCAGCACCTCATCGAGCGCTTGCTCACCGCCCAGCCTAGTGACTGAGCGGCGATGGGTGTGCTTCGGAAGGTATCCAACGCAGCGAGGGCCTCGTTGAGCGATCTACGGCAGCGCACGTTTGGAAGGAGTCGGAAGACCCTTGCCGAGCTAAGTGACCAAGAGCTGGAAGAAGAACTGATGCGGCGCCGGCGGGACCGGGCGTCGGGCCGAAGTCGAAATGCCAACGCCCACCAGTCGCCGCTCGATAAGCAGCTTCACCAATGGTACGCCAACTTGGAGCTGGAACCGGACGCATCGCTCGACGACGTCAAGGCGTCGTACAAGCGACTCATGAAGAAGTATCACCCGGATAAGCACGCCGACGATCCCGATCGTCACAAGGCGGCAACCGAGCTCGCCCAGTCGCTCACCAACGCGTACCAGTCCCTTCTCGACTACCACCGAGACTGACCACGGGTCAGCGTCCGCGGGCTAGAACCAGGAACCGACGTTAAGGTAGAACTGGGTTTCTCCGGCCTCGGTGAGCCCTCGCGCGAGCCCAACCCGAACGGTGAACAACTGGGTGTAGGCGAGCACCATGTCCGCCTGAAGCTCTCCCCCGACGCCGGCGGCAAAATCGGAGAGATCGAACTTCCCCTGGAATGCGTTTCCGGTGTCGAAGAACACCACCCCTCGAAGGCGCGTTAGGTAGAGCGGTAGGAGCCCGATCGACCATTGCGGTCGAGCGATGAGGAACCGGTACTCGTTCTGGAGCAGGTGAAACTGAGTGCCGATGCGGAAGTTCGGCCGGAAGCCCCGTAGCGCCACACCACCGATCGGCTGAAGGTTGATGACGGAGTCGATGAACGACGTCTGCGGAAAACCTCCAACGCCGAATCCTCCCCCCAGGCCCCCTGCATAACGGAATGCAAAGATATGGTTTTCCATGAACGGGTTCTCGAAGTACTGCGTCGTTGCCCAGCTTGCGCTGATGAAGGAGAACCGGCTCCCGATCATCGGGTGGGCGAACGAGATGTTCACACCAAAGCTCTGCCCTTCGGACACCGAGACATCAAAGGTCTGCACTTGGGCATTCGACCAAAACCAGCTCAACCCCATACTCGCGGTGCGACCGGTTTGGGGAATCTGCGGCGGGGGATCGTTCGGATCGAGACGGCCTCCAAACTCGCTCCCGGGCCGGGTCCAGCTCAATCCGTAGGAGAGGCTGATGCTCTCCGCGTGAAAGAGCGTCGAAAGTGGATAGGTCACCCCCACGCTCGCCCCGTAGCCTTCGGCGAGCCAAAGCCGATTCTCCCCGGCCACCACAAGCCCCGTACTCGGCTGCTGAGAGTGAAAGAAGTTGATGAAGAACGGGACCGGGGCCCGGTTGATCGCCACCGAAAGATTGGCGTTGACGGTCCCCTTCTCGAGGCTCACCCCGAACCGCCCCGAGTAGCCGTAGTGCTGGGCGATATCGCCTCCGTCAAACACGATGCCGAGTTGGTTTCCAAATCCGTCGGTGGTCAGTTCGAGTTGATACGAACGCGGCAGGAGGGTTTCGAGCGGGTTGTAGGGTCGGCTGATCAGCGGAAGGACTTCGTCGGTCTCCGAGGCTTCGGGGCGATCGTCGATGTAGGGCTCCGCCAGGGGAAACTCCCCGAGCTCGATCGGCATCGAATAGAGGTCGTAGCCGAGCGCGTGGTAACCCACGTACACGAGACGGCCCCCGTCGGGAGAGACTTCGGGCTGAAATGCGCCTCCGATCACGTTGGTCACCTGATGGGTCGTGCCCGACGTGAGGTGAAACGCGTAAATGTTGTTGATGCTGCTCCGGTCCGACGAAAAGAAGAGCCAACGCCCGTCAGGCGACCAGCTGGGGCCGGTCTCGAGCGCGCGGTCGTCGGTGACCGCGAGCACCCGACCGGAGGCCACATCCAGGATCGCGACGTCTCGATACCCTCCGCGAAGCCAACGGCTAAACGCGATGCTTCGACCGTCGGGACTCCAGCGGGGGGTGTAGATCTGGTCGAACCTTCGATTTCGCACGACGATCCGGCGAGTGTCTTCGATGTTGCGAATGTCCGCGATCGCGAGGTGGCTCGTGGAAGCACCGTTCACGACGAACGTCACGCGCTGACCGTCCGGTGAGACATCGACTTCCCTCGCGCGAAGACCGTGAGTGAGTTGCTCGCTTTCTCCTTCTGCGACGTCGTAGCGAAAGATGTCGTTGAAGAAGTAGCGGTTGTGAAGGAGTTCGACGTGCGAGTAGAAGATGCTGTCCCCCGCCGGATGGGGGCTCGGCAGGGTCGACACCACACGAACAAGATCCTCAGGCTCGCAGCCGGTCGTCGCGTTGATGGTGCGGAGCACCGGCGTCTCGGTGCCGCTCGCCGCGTAGTAGACAATCCGTTCCTCGTCGACGAACCGCGGCCCCTTTGCGTCGAGCCCGTGCCAGGTGATCCGTTCTCCTTCGACCCGGCCCTCCGCTTCGACCTGTTCGGCGACCGCTTCGTAGCGGGCGCGGGTCACCGAAATGAACTCGTCGTAGAGCTCTTCGAAGCTCTGCCCGGTGGCGCGAATCGCGGTCCGGTTCATGCCGAACGCGATGAGGTTGTCTCCGATGTCCTGAATCATGTCGACGAGCACGTCATCGCCGTGCTTTCGGAGGACGTAGTTCACGAACCGCGAGCCGTAGAGGTACCAGGCGTTGCCGAAGGGAATCCGGTCAATGACGTTGGAGATCTGATCGAGACGAAGGAGCCGATCTTCGAGCGCATCCATCCGGAGAAACATGTCGAAGAGGCTTCCGCGGAGCCGGCCACCGGAGGTGTGGCCCGACTCCTGGTGCACTGCCACGCCTTCGATAAACCAGCGGGGGGTGATCGAGTTCGGAGGAAACACCTTGCCGAAGATCGCGTTGATCAGCGCGGGGATCCCCGAGATCGTATCGAGGTGGAGCACGTGGGTGTGCTCATGCACGATGAGCTCGGTCATCCAGTCGTCGTAGTCCTCGAGGGCCGTCAGATCGCCAGGGGCGGTGGCAAACACGCGGATTCGATTAAATGGAACCGAGTTCGCCGACCCATTGGCGGAATCAGTGTCGTCCGTGAGCACCACGTGCGTCCGCTCGTCCGGGTCGTGGTCCAAGACGTCGGACAAGATCGCGTGGGCACGCTCGCTGACCGCGGCGACCCGGCGTGCGATGACCCCGAGGGGCTCGTGGTAGTGGACGACGAAGTGCTCGGTGTCGACGGTCCGCCAGGTAGCCCGGGGATCGGCGGCCACCTGCGCTTCCGCCACGGACGCGCCGAGGACCTGGACCAGAAGCCCTGCGAGCAGCAAAGCGATCGCCCCACGCCGGCTCTCCGCCAGGGTTCGGGCTTCCGCGACCACCATGGCGGCAAGCTAGTATTTTTGCGGAGAAAAATCCCGATCGGCAGCGGCCGTTTGGCCGGCGATCGGGCGACCCGTCGCTGTAGAACGACAACGACGGAAGATTTCGACTCTGCCGGCCGAGTTTTTGCGCCGATTCGCGACCGGTGTCGATCATGGTTGGAAAACCAAATGGTTTCCGGCACCTTCGAACGTGTGTTCGCTGCGGGTGTCTTGACCAGTCGGATGCAAACAACTTAACCTATCGAAACTCTTGGTGAGTCCGGCGCCGCCGAATGGAGCCCCCTGCCCCTAAGATGAGTCCTCCCCCATCGCAGCAGGCCGCGAAGGCCTTCGCGTTGCGGTTTATCTCGGGGAAGTATCAGGGAGGTGAGTTCCCGCTGCCCGTGCAGGGGGAGATTGTGATCGGCCGCTCCAGCGAGCTCGACATGGTCCTCGTCGAAGACATGGTGTCCCGGCGTCATTCGAAGATCACCGTGGCGAGTGACCAGATCTTCATCCAGGACCTTGGGTCGACAAACGGGACCTTCGTCAACGGGGAGAAGATCAAGCGAGCCCGCCTCAACGAAGGCGACCGGATCCTCATCGGAACGAGCATCATCAAGCTGGTCGCGGCCGAGGCCCCCGCCGACGGCCAGGCCGCGCCGCTCCAGGAAATGCCCCCGGCCCGGCGGGGATCCCAGGTCCGGACGATGACGGGGTCGATCGCCGAAGTTCCCTTGCCCGACCTCCTCCAGCTGTTTTCCGCATCGAAGAAGAGCGGCGTGCTGGTGGTTCGGACCGACGCCGACGTGGGCAAGATCTTCCTAGATAAGGGCGGTGTCGTTTACGCCGCGGTGAACGATAACTTCGACGTTTCCCCACAAAAGAGCTTCATCCGAATCATGACGTGGGAAGACGGCACCTTCGACATGGAGGCGCCGGAGGAACGGGACTTTCTCGAACCGATGGAAATGGGCACCGAGGCGCTCCTCATGGAAGCGATGCGTCAGATCGATGAGGTTCGACGCCTCGGCCCGGATATGCCTCCGATGGCCGCCCAGCTGTCGCTCGCGATGCCCCTCATTCCGCCGCTTCGCGAGCTGTCCCCCGACGAGCTCGATGTCCTTCAGCTCTCTTACAACTACGGGCACGTCGAAACCGTGCTCAACAAGTCCCTCGCCAGCGATCTTCAGACCTCCGAAATCCTGGTGAAGCTCCTGAAGTCGGGCTACCTGAAAGCCGAGTAGGCGCCAAGCCCTCGGTTTCTGGGCCGAGAGAGGCAGAGCCGAAAGAAGCAGAGCCGAGAGAGGCAGAGTCGGCCGTCGCACGGTCGGGCGACGTTTTCTTTCCAAGGGTATCCGCGTCGGGTTCCGCCCGGCATGCCCCCAACGGCCACGAGCGTCCAGCCGCGGCCTTCGTCACCCGGGTTTGTTGCACGGAGTCCACTCCGGGGAGTGCGCTGGAGGGATAACTTGACATTTGCTTGCGTTCGCACACATTTTACGTGCGAACGCACTCACATTCGGAAACATCGATAGGAGCTTGATGCGAAGGGACCTTTCCAAACCACGGGTCGACCCGAGAGATCTACGGGACGCAGTGCGCCGGCTGATCGTCGCCCACGCAGCCCTCGACGACGCTCGCCGTCCGTGCGGAACCCCGCTAACCGCCCCGCATGCGTGGGCTCTCCTGGAGCTTCGGGAGCACGGGGCGATGACCGTGACGTCGCTCTCCGAGCGCCTCAACATCGACCGGACCAACGTGTCGCGGTTGTGCACGAGGATGGAATCGCTCGGGGAAATCCGAAGCCACGCTCATCCCCGCGACGGTCGAGCGCGACTCATCAAGCTCTCGACCAAAGGAACGCGGCTCGCCGCAAAGGTCGACGCGTCCAGTACCGGCCACTTTTTGGAAGTCCTCGATGAGCTCCCTTCGGATCCGGCCGACGTCGTCTGTGCGCTCGAGGCTCTCGTCGACGCGATGTCGGCTCGCGACGCGGCCCGCGGAAAGGAGTCCGCATGACCCGGGCGAGGCTCATCCCTTGGGCCGTTGCCTCGGTAGCCTTCGCCGGAGGATGTGGCTCACCCGACGTTGGAGAAGAATCCGCAGACCCGGCGGAGCTCGGCTCGGTCGGGACCGAAGACCAAGCGTCGACCTCCACCGCGGATTCTGACGCATACGCGCCGATTCGCGAGCTGGCAGAGATGGACCCTCGCCAGCCGGTTCCCCTCCAGCCGATGATGGCGTGGCACCAGAAGCAAAACATGATGGAACACCTGGTCGCGATTCGCCGAATCACCGACGGGCTCGCCCGCGAAGACTGGGACGAAGTGGCGACCGCCTCCCGCCTCATCGAAGCGTCGCCCCAGATGGAGCGGATGTGCCATCACATGGGGCAGGGAGCGGATGGGTTCACGGAAATGGCGCTGGAGTTCCATCGCCGCGCCGCGGGCATCGGCGAAGCCGCCGAAAGGCAAGACGGGGCGTCCGCCCTCGGGGCCACCGCCCATACCCTCGAAGCGTGCACCAGCTGCCACGCCGCGTTTCGACAAGAGGTCGTGGATTCTGCGACCTGGCAAACTCGAACCGGCTCGGAGCACCAGCCCATGCACGGCACCCCCTGACCATTTT
>JBCCZL010000550.1:0-6903 GCA_039187775.1 Myxococcota bacterium | reverse complement strand
TCAGGTGGGCGTTGTGCACCCCGCCCCCGCAGACCAAGACCCTTGCGCAGCCGGGGAGCGTTCCCCGGGTGTCGCAAAAGCGTCGTTACTCGACGCCGCCCCACGTCATTCATCCACGCCCCGGCCGGGCCCTCGTCGTGCGAATGCTCGAACAGAAGCGCTACCTCGATCTTCTGCTCCTCTTCCGCATGGCTCAGACGCACTATCCCGAGGACGCGGAGATCGAACGCTGCATTGCGCTCCTCCTCGGCCACGCCCGCCGCACGGGACTTATCTCCGGCCCTTACCACCTGCCCTCGGAGCCGACGGAGTCGCGGGACTCGGACGTCAGCGAGTGAACGGTATTGTGGTCGTGCTGCGGGCGCAGTAGGAGGTGTTCGCGTCGGTCGGATTGCACGACCCGCTCGCGCAGAGGCCGCTTTGGCACTCGATGTCGTCGCCGCAGTCTTCGCCCGCGCCGACCTTGGCGACACAGGTCATCTCCGGACCACAGTAGAAGTCTTCTCCGCAGCGTTCATTGGAGGTGCAGGCCTCGCCACCGGTCGGAGGATCGCTACAGCGAAAGCCGATCTCTCCGCCGAGGCATACCAGCGGGGCAAGGCAGGAGTAGCGGCTGCATGCGCCACCGGTGGTGGTCTGACCCTGAAACACCTGGTCGATCTCGTCGATGATGTTGACCGGTCGGCAGGACGCGATCGCCGCCTCGATTCGTTCGAGAGCGGCACCGGCCTGTCCCTGACTAAACAGCACTTCACCGGCCTCCACGCGGGTCTTGTTGAGAAGGCCGATGTCGGGGTTTCCACACTTCGCGACCTGGTCGTTTCGGCACGCTTCGAAGGTATCGTACGATTCGCCGGCCCGCGTGCAGCAGGTCATGTTGGCGCCGCAGTAGGCCTCCGCGACGGCCACGCAGAGGTCGTCCGCGGGGATCGGACCCGGGCCGGTCATCACTCGTTCGGGCATCGCATCGTCGGGTTCGCGTTCGTTCGAACTCCCGCAAGCGACGAGACCGATGGCAAGGATGAGACCGAGAAGTGACAAGAAAAGAACAGAACGCATGGTTCACGTATTCTGCGCCGGTCCGACATCGTTGTCACCCCGCTCGAAGTTCACGGTCGAACCCCGATCGTGAACTTCCGTTTGCGGAATAGACGAAAATATCGCCGGGAAAAGCGATGGCATGGTTGTTCCTATGGGTCGGACCATGCGACTCCTTCCTTTGGTTCTATTTCTTGCGGGCTGCGGCTCGCTCCATGTCCGTGGAGAGGGACCTCACTTTGCGCTTCAGGCCAACGGAACTCTCCCCGCCTTGGTCGCCGGCGCCGAGGCCGAAGGCGGGGTCGAGGTGGTGGAGCACGGCGACCCTCGGGGCGCGGAAGTGGTGGAGTTGGACGCTGAGGGCGAGCTTGGCGGCGAAGTCCGCGTGGATGGTTCCGGGCACGGAGCGGTTGCCGCGGAAGGACACGGGACATCTGGTCATGCGAGCGGCGAAGCGGGCCACGTGGGAACCACCGCTGGGAGTTCGGCCGTCGCGACTTCGGTCGCCCGCTCGACGCGGGCGACGGGTGACGGCCGCGCCGGATATGACCGGGCCGGCGAAAGTGCGGCCGGCGAAAGTGCGGCCGGCGAAAGTGCGGCCGGCGCAGGTACGGCGAGCATCGGGTCCGCCGGGGCGACAAGTGGCACCCATGCCAACGCTGGTCTTGACGCTTCGGGAACCGTGGATGCATCGGCGAGCATCGACGGGGGAATCTCCGTGGGTGCTACCGGAGCGGGGGCCGCGCCCCGGACGACGAACGCACCGGGTATCATGGCGATCAGCGCTCGCGGTAACCCGACGCGTCGGGTTCGTCCTTCGTTGTCGCTCCTCATGAACGGTGGCCTCAGCGTCGACGGCGCGGTGGTGCGGCTCTCGGACATCGGCCCGCTCAGCATCGCGGCTGCCGATGCGTCGTCGACAGTGGTGGCCGACGGTTCGATCACGGTCACCGCCGAGGTTGTCGATGTCGACATGATCGATGGCGCGGGGGAAGCCGACTTGGTACTCCGCGCGGCAGGTGGTCAGGCGGCCGCGGGCCGCGCTCCGCTCAGTGTGCATTTGGTGCTCGACCGTAGTTCGTCGATGCAGTCGAGCTGGCAGGAAGTCATTCGTGCCGCGCAAACCCTGATCGGTGAACTCGACGCGGCGGACTCGATTCAGATCGTGGCCTACGGGTCGCGTGGTGTCGAAGTGCTGGCCCCCACTCGGGTGGGCAATGGCGCCGCGTCGCTCGCCGCGCTGGCCAACATCAGCGTGGGCGGCGGCACCAACATCGAAGCTGGCCTCGAGATCGCTTACGACGCCGCGCGACGCCGTCCCACGGGTGAGCGAACCGCGGTCATTCTCGTCTCCGACGGCGTTCCTACCCAGGGAGCCTTCGAAGGACGTGCGCTCGGGGGCCTCGCGCTCCGCGCCCGCACCTCGTTTCGAACGAGCACGACGGTGGTGGGCCTTGGCCATCAGTTCGATGCCGAACTGCTCCGGACCATCGCGGTGCAGGGACGCGGAGGCTTTCACGTGTCGCGCGATGCGGCCTCGCTCGCCCCCACGCTCCGAGCGGAACTCGATCAACTCGAACTCGCAGCTGCCGTCGATGTGCAGGTCGATGTCGCGCTTCCCGTGGGAGTCGAACTGGTCGAGATGCGCGACCCGAGCGGAGTTGCCGAGCACCGGCGAAACGGGATCGCAATCCGGCTCCCGCACATCTCGCCAGGAGCCGAACGCCGGGTCGTCGCGAGGGTTCGGATCGCCCCGGACACCGCGAAGGTTGCCGACGTACGCGTGAACTACCGAACGCCGGGTCAGCCGGTGCGGACCGGGTCCCGAGCGGTGTACGCGGGAAGCGATTCGCCCCGCGCGCACGCCATCGCAATTGACGCCCATCTCGGAGCGACGCTCGACATGGCGGGAACGGCACTTCAGAACGGCGACAAGGACGTAGCTCTGGCGGCCCTCGACGCGCACGTGGCCTTCGTCGGCGAGGTCGAGACGCCGGCCCTCCTCCACCGCACCGCGGCTGTGGCACGGATCGGTGCCGCCGTCGATGCACTCTTCGGGCGGGCCAGTCATCGAGAGCGACGCGAACTCGGACAGGCGATGGCGGCCCTGTCATTCAGCTTCGGTCGCTAAACCCAACTCGGTCCAGAGCCAGAGCTACTTTTACCTCTCCTCTTGGCTCGTCGCTCGCATTCGCCCGCCAACCTCACAACTTTCGGGGACGAGGTAACTTATTGCCCCACCACGATCGCTAACCCCCTGAAATCACGTTCGCGTACCAAGTTCGCCCCGCGGATGTGCCGAGTCCCACCCTCCACACCTAATTTCAGCTACTTGCGCATCATGGCGAGGCAACAAGTTACCTCGTCCCCAAAAGTTGTTCGCTCCTTCGCGTACCGAGTTCGCCCCGCGGATGTGCCGAGTCCCACCCTCCACACCTAATTTCAGCTACTTGCGCATCATGGCGAGGCAACAAGTTACCTCGTCCCCAAAAGTTGTGAGGTTGGCCACACCCAATTTCAGGTACCGCAGAACAGGCAACCCGCGGCAGCATTCCGCGCGAGGGGCGGCGAATGCCGGCCCGCCCACCTTGCGCCTTCAATCCCATACGTCTTGGCCTGCGGAGCCAGCGCTCGGACGGCGCGTCCTGGAGCGCGGCTACGGTCCGGCAACGAACCGCCTCATGCCTCTCCCCCGAGAGCCAACTCTGGCCGCGCGGAAGGACGTGCCATCCGGGTGCCCAGCGCGCTTCCTCGCGCCTACCCAGCCGAACGAACCGACCAAGAAGCCTGAACGCGGTTTGTTCCGACCTCCGCCCCCGAGCTGTTCCCTACTAGATACTTCAGCCGATTGTCGAATGGAGCACCTCTTGCAGACGCCAGCCCTGTGCGCTCCCTAACTTTTGCGGTTCTACTGCTAACCATTGGATGCGAGGGCTCGTTCACCGGGCCGGGTGGCACGTCGCCTCTTGGGCCTCGACCCAACAACCCCGGCCCCGCTCCGGGCCCAGTCTGCGACGAATCAGGGGCCCTGACCGGTGAGTCTCAGCGCCTTGCGCCGAACGAACTTCAGAATGCGCTCGAGGCAGCGTTCGGGTTTCGACCCGACATCAGCGGATTTCCCGCTCCCGACACCCTCTACGGGTTCTCGACCGAACCTGGCGCCAACGTGATCACGGTTCGCGGTGCCGAGCAGATCGCCGAGGCCGCTGACAGCGTGGGGCTGGAGGCCCTCGACCATCTCGCGAGCATCCTTCCCTGTGCGCCTAACGCCCTCGACCAAGCGTGTGCGCACGCGTTCATCGCCGACGCGGCTCCGCAGCTCTTCCGAGGCGCAGAGGACGGAGCCGACGTGGCTCGGCTTCAAGGGCTCTACGACACACTCGTGATTGGTGAGAATGCCCTCGGGCCCGAGCTCGCCATCGCCGGCGTCATCTCGGCAATGATTCAGTCGCCGGGCTTTCTGTATCTTATCGAAGCCGGGGAAAACACCGCGCCGGCACTTCGCACCCTTACGGAGCAAGAGATCGCGAACCGCCTTGCGTTTTTGTTCCTCGATGGCCCTCCGGATCCGCCGCTGCTTGCTGCGGTCGACGCGAGTGACCTCCGGGACGCCGACGTTCGCCGGGCCCAGGCGCTGCGCCTTTTGGAGGAGCCCGCCGCCCGCCAAGCGGTGGTTGGGTTCTTCCGCGAGTGGTTCTGGGTGTCGAGGGTCGACCTTTCGGTGCGCGTTCGCTCCGAACTCGCGGCCGCTTGGGAAGAGGAGTTCAGCCGCGTGGTCGAAGCCTTGATCTTCGATCAGGAAGACGGCGTTTCGGGCCTGGTGAGCGGAGCTCAAACCTTTGTGAACCGCACGCTCGCGGAGCACTATGGGCTTCCTTCGCCGCCGCCCGACGACGACACCTGGGTCGAAGTCACTCTGCCGCCCGAGCTTCAAGCGGGAATCCTCAGTCGGGGAGCAGTGGCCAATGCCATCAACGCCGAGGGCGGGACTTCGATCATTCGCCGAGGTCACTTCGTCCGGGAGATGCTTCTTTGCGACGAGCTTCAGCTCCCGCCGCCCGGCGCCACCGAGATGGACCCGATGCTTCCTCCCGACGCAACGGTCCGCGAACGGAGCGATGCGCGCCGCGCCGTCAATCCGTGCGGCTCCTGCCATGGACTGATGGACCCGATCGGCATCGGCATGGAAGACATCGACGAGCTCGGCCGGTTCCGGACCGAGTACGACAACGGCCAGCCTATCGACAGCGCGGGCGAGATCGCCGGGCTCGCCGATGGAGCGTTCGACGGAACTGCGGAACTCGGCGCGCTTCTCGCCGCGAACGAAACGCTCGGAGATTGCACCAACCACCAGTGGTTTCGTTACGCGATGGGCCGAACGGGCACCGAAAGCGAAACCTCGGCGTGCCTCGCCAACGAACCGGCCCCGAGCGGGGACCTTCTCGAGCTACTTCTTTCGATCGTGACTTCCGAAAGTTTCATTCTCCGCGCCGACCCGGAGGAGAACTGATGATGAGCCCTACCCGCAAGTTCTCCCGTCGTACCCTTCTCGCTGGAGCAGCAGCCGGTGGCGCGCTCGCGGGCGTCCCGTGGCTCGAGTCCCTGGCGGGCCGCGCCAAGGCCCAAGGCTCCACGCCCCCGCTGCGCTTTGTGGTGGTGAGCGTGGGTCATAGCGTCATGCCCAGCGGAAACGTGCGTGCCTGGCTCCCCGGTTCCGCGGGCGCGTTGAGCAGTCTGCCGTCGATTCTCTCACCGCTCGAGGCGTTTCGCGATCGGATGAGCATCGTGGGAGGCATCGACAATCTCGTTTCGAGGCTCGTGTCGAGCAATGGGCACAACGCGTCGTCGCGAACGCTGCTCACCTGCATGCCGCACGCGGACGCGCTCGATGGAGGAGGCAACCTGCTTCCGGATGCGCCATCGCTCGGGCAGGGCTCCGACGCGGCCGGCCCGTCGCTCGACTATGTGCTGAGCGATGCGCTCGGCGGGTTCCCGCTGGTGCTTCGCACCGGCACCCGCAACGGCGAACATCGACGCAACTTCCGGCTCGACGCGAGCTACGACGATGGCGAACCCGATCCGAGCGTGGCGTTTGGCCGGCTGTTTGGCGACTCGACGCCGCAGCCGATGCTGTCACCGCGAGATCGGCTGGCGCTTCGGCGCGCCGAAATCATGGGGACGGTGCAGGAGAACTACCGGGCTCTGGCCGGCCGCGTGGGAGTCGAAGACCGGCGACGCCTCGAGCAACATGCCGACCACATCAACGCGGTGCAAGAGGAGCTCTCGCGGATGGTGGAAACCGTTTGCGAGGACCCAACGCTCACCCTTCCGAGCGGGTTTCCGAGCAACTTCGAAGACGGCAACGGTCGAAACGACGACCTCATCGCGGAAAGCCACAACAGCGTGGTGGCGACGGCCCTCGGCTGCCAGGCGGTGCGGGTAGCGTCGATGCACTACAGCACGATGCAGAACAACAAGTTTCCGTTCCTCAACGGCGGCACCGATCTTTTTGCTCCGGATTTCGGGTGGCACGGAGTCATCCATCACGACCGAGGCACCGACATGGATCGCTTCGTGACGTGTCAATGGTACTACGATGTCCTCGCCGATCTTCTCCGGAAACTCGACGCGATTCCCGAAGGTGACGGAACGGTCCTCGACAACACCATCGTGTTCTGGACGTCGTCCCTCGGGGCGAGCTCTCACAGCACGGCCAACCTGCCGGTCCTGCTCTTTGGTGGCGCCAACACGCCGTTCGTGAAGGGCCAGATGATCGATTACCAAGGCAACGAACGAACGCTTGGAGATCTCTATACGACGTTCTTCCACATGATGGGTGCGCCACGGAACAGCTTTGGATGGAAC
>JBCCZL010000549.1:0-6913 GCA_039187775.1 Myxococcota bacterium | reverse complement strand
CGCCTTCGTCTCATGAGCAAGCACATGAGCAAGCGTGGTCTTCCCCGTTCCCGGCGGGCCCCACAGGATGATCGAGGGCACCCGGTCTTGACGAATCGCTCGTTCGAGAGCTTTCCCTTCGCCGACCACCTGCTTTTGCCCCACCACGTCCTCCAGCCTTCGGGGTCGCATTCGATCCGCAAGGGGGGCCCCGTCCGTATTGCGATCGGCGGCATGTTCAAAAAGGTCCATCGGGTTTGTAAGTGATGCACTGCCCCGCCGTTATGGGAAGGAATAACTGCGTAGGCCTCGACCGCAATGGTCACTAGTGCATAGGTCGCTACCGCATAAAGCGATGCGCACCACGACATGGATGTCTGTCCTATTGCGAAAAAACAAAATGATCGAGCCCTCCGTCCCGGGGCATGACGGTTGCAAGCTCTGTCTCACTACGACCCAAGAACCGGAGGCCGTCCTCGTTCTCAGCTGCAGCCCCTTTTACCTTCCGAGCACGCCATGTTTAATCTCCTCGACGCCATCTACGAGTATCAGCTTCTGATTCGAAAGAACCGGGACATGAACATCCCCCTCACGGAAGTGGAGAAGGCCCGGCTCGTAGGGTTGGCTCAGCTCCTTCGTGGCGAGTATGCGCACGGATCGTCGGGCACACGAAGCGTGAGAATGGGTCGGCGCGTACCCGTGCACTTCACCGTGCCGGGGGGCTTCGCATCGGGGAAGCTCCGAAACATCTCGCCGGGAGGCGTGGCGATCACGACTCCTCACGCGGTCCTCAAGGGAAGCCGTACCGTCCTTCGCGTCGCCGAACCCCGGCGCGGAATGGAGTACACCTTTCCTGGCCGCATCGTTTGGACAGGCGCCGGAAAAGCAGACTCCGCCGACCCGCGAGTGGTCGGCATCGCGTTCGACGGAACGCCCACCCGCTCCGCGTTCCTCGTACCCGAGGTCGGAAGTTGGCACCCCGACGTTCGCTTCGGCGAACCGCCGGGCACTCCCATGGTGGCCTAGCGATCCCTCAGCCACGGCGGGCGGCTTCGGCGGCCGCCCGCAGAGTGTTTCGGTGGTTGACCGCGTGTCGAAGCAACCCGGAAAGCGCTTCTTTGATCTCGGAGAAATCGAGGGACTCGGTCGGGAGCTCCACGGTGAGCACCACGTCGCCGTCTTCGTCGTAGGCGAACTTCGCCTGAAACATGTCCCGGTTCTGGCGGAGGAGCCAACGGGAGAGCTCGAACGGGTTCTTGCCACGCGTTGACAGGAACGGCACCACCGAAGCGATGAGCCAATTGTCCGTGAGCCGAATGTAGACCGTGACCTCGCCCTCGTCGGACTCGTGCGCGCAGCGGAAGGTCCGATCCCCATGGGGTCGGGCTTCCCAGCCAAGCGCGTCCAAATGCCTGGCTAGCGTGGTCTCCTCCAGCATGGCATGTATGAATCAATGGGCATCGGCCCATGTCAAGGACCAGAGGAGTAGGATGATTCAAGGAACGGTTCGCAAGCTCGGCCTCGAGGGTGGACTCTGGGCTCTCATCACCGACGATGGGCGCAGCATCGAACTTCTCGATGCTCCCGAAGAACTCCTCAAGGATGGCCAACGCGCCGAAGTGGAAGGGCAGCGGCCTGCCGCCGACGTCACCGTGGGCATGGTTGGCGAGTCGATCGAAGTCCACTCCTATCGACTGCTGTAGCGGTCGGGGGATCAGCTTGCGGGAAGACTCACTCGGAAGAGCGCCGCTCCGTCCGAGCCTCCGGCTTCTACCGTCGCGCCGATCGCGTCGGCGACGAGGCGCGCGGAAAAGAGCCCGGCCACCCGGCTGTAGCGGCCATCGGCCCGCCCCTTGAGCTTGTCCTGCCCTTCGAGGGTAAACGCATCTTCGCGGAGCGATTCGGCAACCGCCGCGCCCCCGTCGACGATATCGATCACGATCTGGTCGCCTGCCCGTCGGCCGTTGACGGTCACTTTCCCTCCCCGTGCGTGCTGCACCGAGTTGGCGAGCAGCACCATCAGCAGCTTTCCAAGGCCAACCCCACCGCCCTTCGCGCGAAGGGACTCCTCCGGCGCCTCGACCACCAGGTCGATCTCCGCAGAAGGCGCCTTCAGCGAGCGCAGAGTGACCGCCACATCCCCGTCGGACGACTGGGTCGCGGGCTTGTCGCCGAGCCAACGACCGATCCACGAGAGCTGCTCGAGGCCACGCATGAGATCCGAAAGCGCGATCTCCACATCCTCGAGCGCCTCACGAAGATCATCGTCTCGATCCCCCACCACGTCTTTCACATACGACACGTTCGCCCCCACCGTCGCGGTAGGGTTTCGGAGATCGTGCACGACCATTCCGAGGAGTTCTCCGAGCTTGTCCGCTGTCGGCTTGGTCATGAGCGAGGCTCCTTCAGTTCGGCGCGCGACACTTCCAGCGTGTCAGAAAACGCAACATTGTTGTTGTCCTCAAACTGCTGAATCGAGGTCGAGAGACTGACGGCGAGCTCGAGCGGGTCGGTCTCGTGGGAGTCGCGCTGCTCCTTGGTGAGGCCCAGCTCCATCGCTCGGGCTTCGAGGACCGGAATCACCGACCCGCGGACCCGCGATTCAATCCGCCGGAGCCGTTTGGCGCCGTCGAGCTCGCGCCCACGGGTGAGGACCATGCCCAGGCCAAAGCCGAGCACCAGGCCCCCACAGGCTGCAAGTATCGTCTCCCATCCCGTCACCGCGACGAGAATAGCCTACCGCTGCCGATTATCGGAACACCACGATCCGCTCTTCTCCCGCTTGATCGATCCACGACCGGGTGTAGGAGAGGATGGCATCGCGCCGGTTTTCGACCCCGCGGAGCTGCGGCTCGGTGAGGAGCGTCGGCTCCGACGCAAGGATTCGACGGAGTTCGCTGCCGGTGAGGCTTCGGAGCCGTTCGAGGAGCCCGCGGGGAAAGCGCCGTGTCCGCATCAGGTCGCGACGGAGAAGTCGCTGCTGCTCGAAGGGGACGGTTTCCGGAAACGCGCTTCCATTGCTCTCGAACCGAAGCGTACCCTCACCGTCGACCACCACGTCCCGGCGCCGAACGCCGAGCAAATGGTCAAAAATGACCATCTGGCTTAGCGACGCGTAGAGCTCGAGGTCGTCTTCGGCGATCACATCCATGCCGAGAAGCCGGGCGGTCATCCCCTGAAGACGATCGGGTTCGGTTCGCCGGAGGTCCCGCACCCCGGTATCCCAGGGGCCGAGCGCCCCCACCACCCGTTCCTCGACCACATGCATCTGGCTTCGGAGCTCACCCCAGGCGGGCCGCGCGCTTTCATCGAGGGCCGCCTCGATCTCATCGAGCGAAAACTCGCGGAGCACCACCCTTCGGTCGGCGATCTCGAGATAGGTCGCGAGGCGCGCGGCGGCCACTTCCGCCTGGCCCCGGCGGGGTCGCCGCGCCTCCGACGGGATGTAGGTGCCTTCACGACCGTCAGCGAAGCGGACGTGAAAGCGAACTTCGTCGATTCCCACCGGCCGAAAAGACTCGACCGCCAACGTACGAAGGGTCTCCTGCGCCGACGCGGGCGTTTCGGGTGCCTGGGGCTCGGCGGGCGTTTCCGTAGTGCGGGGTGGCGGCTCGGTCGGCGGCGAACCTTCACGAGAAGGACATCCGATCAGCGCAAGCAGCGCTGCGCCCACTTGAGCGGACGGTCCGAAGATCCCTCGCCGCACCCCGCCGTCACCCTGCTCTCAGCGCTTGCCCGCGATCAGGTTTCGGGCGATCACCATGCGCTGAATCTGCGATGTGCCTTCGTAGATCTGGAGGATTTTGGCGTCGCGCATGAGCTTTTCGACGGGGTAATCCCGCATATACCCAGCGCCACCGAACACCTGAACCGCATCGGTCGCCACCGCCATCGCGCTGTCGGCACCGAAGGCCTTGCTGTAAGAGGCAATGAGCGAGTTTCGGCTTCCCTTTTCAACCATCCACGCGGCCTTGTGGGTCAGCATTCGCGTCGCTTCGTAGCGCATCGCCATCTCCGCGAGCATCTTCTGCACCATCTGGTGGTTGCTGATCGCGGTTCCGAACGTCTCCCGTTCGGTGGCAAACGCGATCGACTCGTCGAGCGCACGCCGCATCAGCCCGCACGCCGACGCCGCGATGTCCGGACGGGTGCGGTCGAAGGTATGCATCGCCAGCTTGAAGCCGTCGCCCTCGCCCGCGAGAACCTGGTCCTTCGACACTTTGACGTCTTCGAGGATGACCGTCGCAGTGTCCGAAGCCCGCTGCCCAAGCTTCTTCTCTTTCTTTCCGATGCTCACCCCAGGGGTGTCCGCATCGACCACGAAACACATGATCGACTTGTGCCGCTGGCTCGGGTCGGTCGTCGCAAACACGATGAACCAACGGGCGAACGATGCGTTCGTGATGTAACACTTCTGCCCGTTGAGGACCCAGTCGTCGCCAACCTTCTTGCAGGTCGTTTGAATGCCCGCCGCGTCCGAGCCCGCGGCCGGTTCGGTGATCGCATAGGCTCCGAACGTCAGCTCTTTCGTCACGCTGCCGAGGTACTTCTTCTTCTGCTCTTCGTTCCCCGCTACTAGAATCGGCGTGGTGCAGAGCACATTGGCGGTGATGCTGGTTTGAATCCCCGTGCACCCGTAGCCGAGCTCCTCGACAAGAAGTGCATGATCGAGCTCGCTCAGGCCGCTTCCGCCGTACTCTTCGGGAATCAGCGGGGTCATCAAACCAAGCTCGAACGCTTCCTGGGCAACCTCCATCGGAAAGCGCTCTTCTTCGTCGCACTGGCCAGCCACCGGGATGATCCGGTCTTTGACGAACTTCCGGGTGTTCTCCACCAGGGCCTTCTGTTCGCTGCTCAGTTCAAAATCCATTGCTGACCTACTCCCGACGTCGCTTCGCGCGCTTTTCTAGCTCCGTTCGCGCCGCCTTGGCACCGAGACGAAAGCCGATGGCTAGCCCGACAAGCAGAATGCCGGGAATATAGATAATGTGTTCAATCGAGGGCACGGGCGAGGGAACGCTAGCGGTCTTTTTTGCCCTTGTCGGCCCCGCCTTTGGCTACCGCGCTCGACACGCTCTGCTCCAGTCGCGTGACGTCGCGTGCGGTCGCGGCCTGCAGCACTTGAAGGCGAAGGAGAAACAGAAGCAGGAATAGAAAGAGCAGTCCGTACGCCCCCACCATCAGGGCTCCGCCGGGCACGTCTTCCTGCGCCGGTCCCTCCATTGGGCGAAACTCCTGCGACTGCACCACCGTCTGCTCGCCTTCCGGCTGCTCCTCCGCTTCCGGCTGCGCGCTGACCGGCGACGCTCCGAGCATCGGCACGAGAAACGCGAGCGCCCCAAGGCACAAAAACGAAACCAACCGAATGAACCGAACAGGTCGAGACCGGCACGGCTGCGAAAGATACGGCTGCGAAAGACCCGGCTGCGAAAGACCCGGCTGCGAGAGATACGGCTGCGAAAGACCCGGCTGCGAGAGATACGGCTGCGAGAGATACGGCTGCGAGAGATACGGCTGCGAGAGATACGGCTGCGAGAGATACGGCTGCGAAAGATGCGGTTGCGAAAGACGGTTCACGCTTCCTCCAGCAGACCCGATTGAATGGCAGTCATGTCCGCCTCCTGAAGTCGTCGCCGCGAAAGCTCCATTCGACTTCGGGTCCAAAGGAGGAGGATCGCAAGGCACACGAAGGCGACCGAACTGACGCCGAAGGTCACCGCCATATCGGGATGGAGGCCTCCTCCCTGGTCGGTGATCACCGTCGGATGCTGTCCCCCCCATCGCCGAGTGGCGTAGTGGATGATCGGGAGGACCAGCAAGCCAAGCAGGCCGAGCGCCGAAGCAAACCGTCGCTCCGCCGCCCCCGCGGTGCCGAACGAACGGAGCGCGAGGTAGCTGAGAAACACGAGGCCGGCGAGCATCGTAGAGGTCAGGCGGGGATCCCACGTCCACCAGATGCCCCAGGCCTTTCGCGCCCAAAGCGGACCGGTCACAAGGACCGCCATGCAAAACAGGACGCCGATCTCAGCGCCGGACACCGCGAGCGAATCCCAGAGGCGGCCCTTCTTGCCCGAGGTGAACAGGTGGATTCCGCTGCAGATGCCGCAGGTCACAAACCCGATGTACATCCCCCAGGCGCTCGGCACGTGGATGTAGAAGATCTTCTGGGCGATGCCCATCTGCCGTTCGATCGGAGCAAAGAAGAAGATCATGTAGAGAGTGATGCCGAGGAGAACCGTCGTCACCACCGCGAGGGCGAGCCAGAGAATCGGGGGGCGGTTCGATGAAGCACGGGTCATGGGCAACTCCCGGATACGGTACCATGGCGACCGCTGTCGATGAATGAGGTCCTGACGCCCCGCTGGCTCATCGAAGCCGCCGAAATGTGGGTCCAATCGAACGCACCGTCGAGCTGGGGCCCAGCGGCGCGTGCAGCGGCGCTGCGCGCCCTCAGCGAGACGTACACGCGAGACCGCGGGGACATTCCATCAACCTTGGAAAACCCCGAGCTCGTTCCCCTCCACGTCCAGTTCTTTCTTTTGCGCGATCTGCCGAAACTGTTTGGGCCCCTCCAGGAACTTGCCGAGCGCCAGGCCCTGCCCTCGTCGCTTCGGGTGCTCGACCTGGGCGCGGGCGTCGGCACGATGGGGCTCGCGGTCGCCGCATTCCTCGAGCTTCGGGGACCCGCAACCGTTCGGCTCACCGCAGTCGACCAGAACCGGAACGCCCTCGATGCCCTAGAGACGCTCGCCGCCCATGCCCCCGAAGACCTGACGCTGTCGGTAGAGACCCGCTGCGCCGATATATTCTCGACTCGTCTACCGCCGGGCCCCTTCGACTTGATCGTGGCCGGCCTGGTGCTGAACGAACGCGCGGAGCCCGCCGACGAACTCACGGGGTGGTTTGCTCAGCTCGAACCGCGGCTTGCGCCCGG
>JBCCZL010000548.1:0-6922 GCA_039187775.1 Myxococcota bacterium | reverse complement strand
GTCTGGTTGTTCTTGCCGCAGCGATCGGGTGCTCGGGCGACGACGCTCCCAATCCCGACATGATGGGCGCGACCGACAACCGAGGACCTACGTTCGGAACGTGCACCTACGTCAACGGGTTCTCGATGTCGGAGGAATGCCGGCAGTACCGAGGGATCGCCTGGAACGAAGCCAACGTCACCGAGGACTGCAACATCTGGGGTGGAGTGCTCCAGTCCGGAGGCGAGTGCAGCTACGACATGACGTTGGGGATCTGTGAGCTCTTCGTGGGCACGGACCTGAATGTCGACCTGCACTTTCCTGGAACCGGCGTCGACCAGTGCGAGGACACGCAGCGCGGCTGCGAGGTCTTCGCCGGGGGAACCTTCCGACCAGCGCCCGTCTGCGACAATGGCACCACATCCGGGGGTGGCGGGGTATCGGTGTTCGTGCCGCCGGAACTGGTCTGTCAGGAGCCGCTGTCGGGGGAACCGGTGGGATTGTCCGATGGTCAGGTCTGCACGCAGGGAATGATCTCCGGGTGCACGGAGCCGGGCCGGCGATATCGGGACTATGGATCCTGCGATGCGGTGCTGACACAGCGTCCTTACTTTCCTGTGCCTCCCGCGCCGGTAGAAACCGATCCGAATGACCCGCGCCGAACCGACGCCGAGTATCTCGCCGAGCTGGACTGGGTGAAGAGCGAAGTCGAGGCGTGCGCGTGCGTATGCTGCCACTCGGACGACATCCCGCCGGACGGCCCCTCGAACTGGTTCATTGAAGCCGAAGAGTTCTGGGTCGATTCTTTCTATCCGTCGGGCCTCGCGTTCGTCGCGGGCTGGACCGATAGCAGTTCCTTCGGGGCGTATCCGCCAGAAGAGAACAATGGGTTTGATCGAACTCAGGTCGGCCTTCCGTCATCGGACCCGGCGCGCATGCAAGCGTTCTTCGAGGGAGAGCTCACGCGGCGTGGCTTCACTCGAGCCGACTTTGCCGACGAGCCGCCAGAGGGCGGACCGCTGTACACCCAGCGGATCTACGAACCGGAGGACTGCGAGGCGGGCATTGGCGTCGACGCCGAAGGCAACGTCAACTGGGCCGGCGGCGGCGCACGTTATGTGTACGTATTGGAGGAAGGCTCGGAGAGCCCGACCGTTCCGCCGAATCTCGATCTTCCGGAGGGCACCCTCTGGCGCATCGATGTGCCGCCCACTGCCATGCCCATCGAGTCGCCCGTCGCCTACGGCGTCGTCCCAGAGGGATCATCACAGCGATTCCCCGCCGACGACGGCACCCCCAAAACCCTCGTTTCCGGCAACCGCTACTACCTCTACGTCCTCGCCGACATCCTGCTCCCCGTCACGCGCTGCGTCTTCACCGCGCCCTAACACCGTGGGGACGAGGTCATTAATTGCCTCACCACGATCCCCAACCTCTTGAAATTGTTGCTCCCGAGCCGTCGGCACCGGGTTTGCCGATCTTCGGATGGGCCCATACCACCCCGACGGGAACCGCGCGCGAGTTCGCCAAGGGCGAACACCCCGGTGATGTGATTTCGCGGAGTTGCGCGCCGTGGTGGGGCAATTAATAACCTCGTCCCCCGGTGGTTCGCAGGTCCTTGTTCGCGATTGACGATATGGTTTGGTTCTCTCGGCCGTTCTTGGACCGGAGAGCTTGGCATGGCTACTTATTCTGACGTCTTACATCTTCCGCTAGGGCAGGCCGCCGTCGAGGCAACCCCCCTCGAGGAGCAAGCCCTTCGGGGAAGTCGGGATGCCTGGGATGCGCTGATCGCCCAGCACAACCGCAAGGTGTTCCTCTCACTTCTTGCTCGTGGGGCACGCCCGGAGCGCGCCCGGGACATCTGCCAGGCCACTTGGCTCCGTCTCATCGATCAGCAACGCCAAGGCCGACTTCGATCCCTCGCCCTCCCCGGCCTCGCGATCCGCCAAGCCCGTTTTCTCCTCGCCGATGAGGCGCGGCTGCTGCGCTCCGCCGCGCCACACCACTCGCTCGACGCTCCGGACGCGGTGGGCGTGGATCGAGTTGCGCCGGTGGACCAAGTGGTCGGTTGCCGCGAACAGCTCCGGCGAGCACAGAAAACCCTCCTTCGGCTTCACCCCAACGCGCAAGCGGTCTTCCGTCTCACCTACCAGCCACCGGGAAAGCGACCCGCGGAGATCGCGAGCGAGCTCGGACTCTCCGTGCAGCGGGTCCGGCAGATTCTCTGCGAGGTCCGAAGCACGCTCCGCGAGGATCTAGGAGCCCACCGATGAGCCACCCCGATCCCGACACCATCGCGCTCTATCTCCTCGACGGCGCACCGGACCCCGCCCTTGAAACGCACCTTGAACGCTGCCCTACGTGCGCGGAGACGCTCGCCAATGAAGCCCGTCTCGAACTGGAGCTTCATGCACTGGGAGAGCTTCTCGCGGAGGAACAGACCGCAGAGCCCCGATCCGCCTCCCCCGCGTTTCTTCCCCCGCTCGTCCTCGCCGCCGCGGCGCTCCTGCTGACCCTCGCAGCATCCAGACTGTTCGGCGTTGACGAAACGCCGCCCGCGAGTCCGCCACCTCCCGACCACGCACCGGTGTTCGTCGCCGACAGCAGCGTGCTTTCGGCGACCGCGGATGCTGGCGTGCACGCGCCCTAACCGAGCCCTGCCAGCCGAACCCTGCCCACCGAGCCTGAACGTGTACCGCTTCCTTCACGGTCCAGGGGTGAGGCTCGTCTTGCGCTCACCCCAAGTCACCCTTGCGCTGCTCTTCGTCCTTGCCGCAGGCCTCCTCATCGTCGGAGTGGATGGCTACGGACTCTGGGAGCCCGAAGAACTCGGCCTTCTGGAACGTGACGAACTTCCCCCCAACCTCACTTTCCTTCTGGGATTCGGAAGTTCGCGCCTCCCCACCGCACTCCTCGGCGTCGGGAGCTTCCTGGTGCTCGTTGTCACCGCGCGCCGCCTCGCAAACCACGAAACGGGAATCTTAGCGGGACTAGTTCTGCTCTCCATGCCCGAGTTTGTGTACGAGGCCCGAACCTTCAGTCTCGGCGTCGGACTCGGACTCGGTCCTCTCCTGCTCGCCGGAGGAGTCGGCGCCACCCTGAACGCAGCCACCCTGAACGCAGCCACCCTGAAGGCAGCCACCCTGAATACCACCCCTCTGAAGGCACACCCCCTGAACACGACGCGCTCCGCTACCGAGGGTGACGGGACTTCGCCACCGACCGCGTCGGCGAACCTCCGGCTCGTCGACGGGCTCCTGATCCTCGGCGGCGCGGGCCTCGCCCTCATCCAGCCCCTCGGTGGCGCCGCGGTGAATCTTGCTGGCGCCGCCGCAATCGGGCGAAGCCAACCTCGCCTTGCCGGACTCCTCACCGCGCTCGCCGGAGCCTACCTCCTTGTCGGGTTGGGCGGCATAGAACTCTCATGGGCGGCGGTCGTCAGCTTTGCCCCGAAGCTCGAACCGCTCGTCTACGGAACCTTTCCGTTCATCGCCGTCGTGCCCCTCGCATGCAGTCAGCTGCTCGCAACGCGCAACCTCACCGATCGTTTCGTCGCAAGCTGGGCACTTCTCGCCTACGCGTTCAGCTACGCGAGCGCTCTCTTTCTCGATCGGCCGCTTCCGGTGGCTTTGCCCGCCGCGCTCGTGTGCGCCCGCTACCTGCAATCGCGAAGCCGCACGGTGGCCGCAGGCGCGGCACTGGTGTTCCTCGTCTCCCTCGTGCTGGCCTCCGATCTTCGCCGAAACCCCGGCGGACTCACCGGCCTCGGCCCCGCGCCGCACCTCTTTCATCCGGAGCAGGCGCCCGACGAACTCCGATGGATTCCTGTCCTCTTCGGCATCGCCTTCGCCGTGGCGGGAGCGTTCGCGGTCCGTCGACCCTCTCGCGGAACGACCGGCGCCCTCGTCGGCCTGGGCCTCCTCTTCGGCGGTTCGATCGCGCACCTTTGGATTCCCACCGTCGGCCAAACCGCCTCGTCGCGGTCCCTCTTCGAGACATTTCTCGCGACCGGACGAACCGGAACCCTCCTGGTTCACGGTCTCGAGGGGACCGCGTTGGAACGTTATGCGCCCGGCCGCGTCCAGCCGGTCAACGCGTCGGCGGCCCGGGACGCGTTTCTCCAACCCCGTGCCACATCGCTGATCGTTCCCCGCCAGGACGAGTGCACGCTTCACCAAGCCGCCGGCGCCCATGAGATCGAGTACGCGGTGGCCGCCGCGAGCGAAGAACATCTCCTTCTTCTCACCGACCCGGCCCCCGATCGACCGACGCTTCCGTCGCTTCACGAGATGCTCCAGCGACACGCTCCCGAAGATGATATCGAGCCGCTGATTCGATTTCAGCACATCGATCTCATTGCCGTGGACCTCCCCACCGAGGCACGCCGAGGATCGACGGTCGAGGCGACATTTACGTATCGAGTCCGGTCCTCGCCCGGTCGCCCCTACGACGTGTTCGTTCACTTCGACGGATTCGGCCATCGGTTTCACGGCGACCATCCGCCGATCGAAGGGCGCTGCCCCACCACCCACTGGCGAGACGGGGACTACGTAGTCGACCGCTTTACGTTCTCTGCCGGCGGAGTGCTCACCCCTCCCGGCGACTATCGAGTCTATACCGGGTTCTTTTTTGGCTCGTCCGGGAACTGGACCAACATGGCCGTGCTCGATGAGCGCGGCGACGCCGATCACCGTGCGTTCCTCGGCACGCTGAGGGTTCGATGACGCGCATTTCGCTCTTCGAGCCGCTCCTCGTTCTCGTACTTGCCTTCGGCATCTTCTCGCATCGAATCGGCGAGGCCACCCTCATCGATCCCTGGGAGACCCACTACGGCGAGGTCGGTCGCCGCATCCTCGCCGACGACGACTGGGTTCGGCTCTCCTGGGAACAAGAGGGCTTTCGTAGCAAACCCGCTCTCACCCCCTGGCTCATCGCGCTGAGCCTCAAGCTGCACGGGATCGCGGCGGATGGCGGCTATTCCGGAGAACTCGCGACCGACCCCCACGCTACCCGGGCGGTTCGGCTCCCATTCTGTTTCTTTGGCGCCCTTGGGATCACGTTTCTTTTCTACCTCGCCGCGCGGCTCCGTGGCCGACGCCTCGCCTGGCTGGCGGCCGCGGTCCTCACCGGAACGCCGTTCTGGTTCTTTGTTGCCCGGCAAGCGATCACCGATATGCCCATGGCCGCGACCGCGCTCGGCGCGTTCGTCTGCTTTCTCCTCGCCGTGGAAGGGCCCGCGCCAGCGATTCGCCGACGGCGGCTCACCGTCTTTTGGCTCGCGATCGCAGTCTGGGTCGCGCCTCAGCTCGTCGTGTTCGGCCACGACCTCTACGCGGGAGCGCCCCTCGGGGTTGGCATTCGCGTCCCCGCACCGACGCTCGTACTCGTGTTGCCGTTCATCGGGCTGCTGGGACTCCTTCTCGGCCTCGCCCTTCGACGCCCGACTCGCCGCGACCTGTACCTCTATGGCATGTACGCACTCGGAGGGTTGAGCATCCTCGGCAAAGGGCCACCGGGGGTCGCCCTCGTCGCCCTCTCCGGCGTGCTCTACCTGGGGTTCACCGGGCGCCTACGATGGATCCCCCGTCTCCGAATCGCGACCGGCATCGTCATCGTGCTTCTCGTGGCCGGGCCCTGGCACGTCGCGATGAGCCTTCGCGACGGGGTTCCGTTCATTACCGAGTACTTTGGCCAACACTGGCTTCGCCGCGCCACCGGCGGGGTTCACGAGGCAAACCTCGAACAGAGCGAAACCTTCCGCTACTTCCTCGAGCAGCTCGCGATCGGCTTCGGGCCGTTTCTCTTGCTCATTCCGATCGCGTTCGCAGGCGCACTTCAGGTCCGAGGTGCTTCGACCTCGTCGGACCGACTTCGACTCGCCGCGTTTCTCTATGCGGCCACCGGGGTCGCACTCTTCACCCTCGTCGAAACGAAGTTCCACCATTATGTGCTCCCCGCGGTCCCAGGCTTCGCGCTCCTCGTCGCGATGAGCCTGGAGGACACGCTCACCGGTCGGCGCCCCAAGTGGCTCCTTGTCGGGCTTGGAGCCGCGTGCACTGCGGTCGTTGCGGCGTCTATTGTTCACGCCCCAGATCAGCTCATCGAGCTCTTCACCTACCGCTACGATCGGCCATGGCCCGAGGACGTGCCCGTCGGCGGTTGGGTGTCTCTCGGCCTTGGGGCAGCGTTCATTGGCGCATGCTTGTTGCGCACGCGGTGGCGTGCTTGGGGAGTCGGCGCGGTTCTTGTTGTCGGTCTCACTGGAGCGGTGAGTTTTGCCCCCGGATACATGTCGCGCGCCGCGCCTCACTGGGGCCAGCGCGATCTCGTCCGCGCCTACTACGACGCGCGGCGGGTCCACGGTGCCCACCTCCGGTATGGCGGGCGGCGCGCCCTCTTCGACGACGTCTCGGGTGGGTCGCGCACCGTTCGAGTTCCCCTCGCGGTCCCCGCATCGCTTCGTGAAGGAGACGAGTTTCGCCTCGCCGTCGAGGTTCACGATCGGAAAGCCCACGTCATCGGACGCGTCCACCGGCTGCACGACGACGGCGTCGACGTTCAACTCCCCGAAGACCTCGCAGCGCTCGCCCCCCTAGTTGAAGGCGCGGCGGAATGCGAACGGTTTGATGGGGACGCACCGGAGATCACCGTGCTCGCCGACCGGCTGATCGCATGGCAGCTCTACTGGCGCGGCGAAACGTTTTGGACCGGCGACGAAATCAACGGTCCTCTCCCTGACATGCGAAGCGAACTTCGGAGCCCGGGAGCCGAGCCGCTCCGCAGCTACCTGCGACACCACGGCAACAAGAGTGAGACGCTGTTCGTGCTCACCGAACGACATCGGCTGCCCGCCCTCCGACAGACGCTCCCGGCGCACCTGCGCGAGTCGGTCCGAGTGCTGGACGAGTCGTCAAACAAGTTCATGCTCGCGGCCTTTTCT
>JBCCZL010000547.1:0-6950 GCA_039187775.1 Myxococcota bacterium | reverse complement strand
GGATTCCGTCCTGTAGTTCCTCGAGCCGTCGCTCAAAGCTCCGATTGATGCGATGAAGGTCGAGGGCGAGCTGCCGCTGCTCGGGTCGCCCGCGGACCCGCTCGGTCACTCGCGCGACCGCCGAGCGAACGATCGCAAGCTCACCGACCACGTTCATCAGATAGTCCAGCTTCCGAATGTCGACTCGGACGCTATTCGAGACCGAGCGCAACGAAATTCCATCGGGCTCGTCGTCGGTCGTGGCCGGCGCCACATCGAGCGACGGCGGTTCCTGGGGCACCCGCTTCGGGGCCTCGGTGTGCCGTTTGACGGGCGCCGGCAGCGGAGGAATGGTCGCGCTCTTGGGCTCGTTGACGAGGAGGAGCTCCGCATCACCGACCGCCAGCAGCTCCTCGAGCCGCTCCCGACTCGCTTCGCTGGCCAGGAGGACATCCAGGTCGATCGAATCCCCATCCGAATCGCCCATGCTGGGGAGGTAGGTAATGATCTCCGCGACGGGTTTGGCCGCCGCCTTGAGCTCCTCGAGGGCGGAGTCGATCGACGCCAGAGAAAAACGAACCCGAAGCCGATAAAGGGGCACGCCCTGAGCGACGTTGGTTCGAAGGCGGTGCTCTTCGTATTCGGTGAGGACCGCGAGAACGTTCGGGTCGATGCCGAAGCCGTCGAGCACATCCTCCTGCGGTTCTTCCGGCGACGACACCCGTTCGATCTGTCGTGCGTAGCTGTTGAGATCGACTTCGTAGGACTCCCCTCCTCGGGCGCCTCCCAGCAGCCGTTGAAAGTTCTCGACTCCCTCAAACAGCACGTCGAGCACTTCCTGCGTGAGGCTGACCCGACCGAGGCGGAGATCCTCCAGCAGGTCCTCGAGGGCGTGGGCGACCGCTCCGACCTGGTGATACCCGAACATCCCCGCGATGCCCTTAAGGGTGTGCACGCCGCGGAAGACCTCATTCACAAGGTCGGGGTCGGGGTTTCCTTCCTTCTGCGCCTGGTCGAGGACCAACAGATCCCGCGAGAGCGTCTCGACGATCTCTTGCGCCTCCGCGAGAAACTCGTCGCGAACTCCCTCTGTTTTGTCGTCCCCTTCAGCCACCGGTGTCTAGTCTTCGCGCGTTCGTGGACAACCGAGTTAGTGGACGACAAGGCGGCGCACACTCTCCCTTAGCTGCTGCGGCTCGAATGGCTTGGAGAGGTATTCGTTCGCTCCGAGGTCAAGGCCGCGGCGGCGGTCCTTTTCGCTGGCCTCGGTGCTGATGATAATCAGGGGGGTGCTCGCATGGGCCTCGCTCCGACGCATGAACGATACCAACTCCAAGCCATTGATATCTGGCATGTTGATGTCGACGATCACCAGATCGAACTTCTCTCGGGGGAGAATTCGAAGGGCCTCAAACCCGCTCGACGCCTCCTCCACGGTCGCCGAGCCATCCTGTTCGAGGGTCGCCCGGACGAAGGCCCGCATCGCGCTGGAGTCTTCGACGATCAAGATTCGATGACCGGGCTTTCCCACCTGCCCATGGTAACGGATATGGCAAGAAGATTGGCATTTCTCCACCAGAGGTCGCGTCTCCCGGGGGTTCGGCTTTCCGTTTCCGACCTACGCAAAGAGCGCATCCACGGGCAGGTCTTTTCCCGCCTGGTTTCGTGCGACTTCGCGGCAGAGGGTCCGGAGCGTGCTCACCGAAGCCGAATCGAGCATGTCCGCCGCCTCCTCCCAGCGATCGGTCCGAGCGACCCGCACCGCCGCCCGCGCTTGACCTGACAGCTTGAGGGGCCCGCCCCCGCAGGCCCGGCAAACCACCGCGCCGAGCCGGGGCGCAAAGAGGGCAGCCTGGTCCGCGGCGGGAACTCGCCCGCATGGCGCGCACTGATCGACCTGCGGCGCAAACCCGGAGATCGCGAGCACTCGGATGCAATAGGAAAGAAACAGTTCCAGCTCGCGGTCGGTGTCGGCGAGGGCCCGTAGCCAACGCACCGCGCTTTGAAAGGGGCGGGGATCCGGTTCGCGCATCGGGGTGAGCTCTCGCAGCCACTCGGTACCCGCTCCCGCGATCTGCGCCGTCCGATAGCTTCGGAGCAAGTTCGGAAAGACCTCCACGGTCTGGGCTTCGGTCAACGTATCGAGGGTGCCCCGACCGGATCGCACGGCGACGCGGAGCACCGCGAAGGCCTGAAGCGCACCCGCGAAGCGCCGCTTACTCTTTCGCGCACCTCGGGCGAGTGCATCGACCTTTCCGTGTTCCTCGGTGAGCAACGTGACGATTCGATCCGCGTCGCGGTAGTCGAGGCTTCGGACAAGCACGGCGAGGGTCGGCGCACTACCCCTCACCGGAAACCTCCGGGGACGGTTTCAAACGAGAGCTGCACCATCCGCGCTCGAAGCGGGTCGACGGCTACGCGTCGAAGGATGGCGCGTCGAGGGATGGCGCGTCGAAGGATGGCGGCTGCGCACCGATTGGCAGCAGCTCGGTCGATTGCGCGTTGAATGAGAGCTCGATCGGCTGGTCGCGGTGCCGTGGCCGAAGCACGATCGATAGCGCCAGCGTGAACAGGATCAGCAGGATGACGACCGCGATGGCGATCCCGAAGCGGCGACCCCGCTCCGGCGGCGTCACCGACGCGATCGGGGCAGCCGCGGGCTCCTCGATCGCGATCCGCTCAGCGTCGTAACGCTCGATGAGCGGCGCCGCACTCACCCCGAGGCACCGCGCATAAGAGCGAAGAAACCCGCGCGCAAACACCTCGCCGGGAAGGTCGTCGAACGCATCGGCTTCGATGCGGTGGAGCATCTTCAGGGGAATACGCGTCGTTTGAGCCAGCTCCTCGAGAGATACCTGACGAATCTCTCGCTCGCGGCGAAGATATTGGCCAATGCTGTCCATCAGTGCATCCCCAGGAAGCGATTGCAGGCTTGGCCGTCATCGGTGCGGTCTGACAGTTCAACGCACCGTTCGAAGTCCGCAACCGCAGCGTCTCGGTTGCCGAGCCGCGCTCGGGTTTCGCCCCGCAGCTTGTACGCGCTCTGAAGGTAGCGGCCGCACCGCTCATCCGCTTCGACGGCCTGCGTGAGCGACGCTTCGGCTTCGGCAAGCTTTTCCATCGCGAACTGCGTCTGCCCGAGCCAGTAGAAGCCGAGGCAGTAACGAGGCTGGTTGCGCACCGCTTCTTGAAGCGCCGCTTCCGACTCCTCGTGCTCGCCCGCCCGATAGAGGGTCCAACCGAGATTGCCCCACGCCACCCAGGGCGCCGTGTTCAGCGGGTCGTCCGCCGAAGTCCGAAGAAGCTCAAGCGCTTCGGTGTACTTTTCCTGATTCGCGAGCGCGAGTCCGAGGAGATTTCGCGCTTCCGCAAGCACGCTCGCCATGTCCGGGCGGAGCTCGAGGAGCTCGACGCCTTTCCGAAGATCGGCCTCCGCCTCGGGGTATGACTCTCCCTCGAAGTAGATAAACCCTCGGAGCACGTAGGCTCGAGCATTTTCGGGATCGAGTTCGAGGGCGCGGCGCAGGCGGTCGAGCGCACCGGGAGTGTTGTTCTCCTCGCGCAAGGACGCAGCTAGCTGAAACTCACGCATCGAACGATCGATCTCCTCGGCCGTCGCACCACCGCCGCAAGCTGCGGCCGTCCATCCAAGCAGAAGCCATCCAACCAGAAGCCGTCCAAACAGAAGCCGTCCAAACAGAAGCCGTCTCGACCAAGGATGGCTGAAGAGGGGAATCGCCCTCCGATGCCCTCCCGTAAGTAAGCAAGAGTCGGGACCAACAAAACTCATGGGCACCGCGCAAGAGGCACCGTGTGTACTCAGGAGATAGGGGGCAGTCAACTCGAAACAGTTGTGTGTCAGGCGCGGAGGCGATGTAGGGAGAACTCGGTCGCACGCGCCTGTCGGCCGACCGACACCCTCACGGGAATCCCCCGCGTACCTCTTCCTTCATCCCCAAAAGTTGGTACAGGCGTCGCAGCGCTTCGAGATCCGGGAGGACGATCTGTTCATCCACAATCCGGAGGTAGCCTCCGTCCCGAAGCTGCTGTACCGCGCGCTTCACCGCATCCACGTCAAGTCCGACCCGACTGGAAAGCTCCAGCGGGGAGATCTGAAGCCGGGTGCCGTCGCTCTGCTGATTGCTCAACCGCAGGAGAGTATTGATGATCCGAGAGGGGTGGTCGCGCAGCATCGCATTTTCGAGCTGCTCTTCCGCGTTCCTCAATCGGCCGACGAGCTGCGCGATGAGTCGGGTGGCGACATCCGCGTTTTGGGTAAGAAGGAGCCCAAAGGTCGGTCGCTCAAGCGCAAGCACCGTGACATCGGTCAACGTGACCGCGGTGGCGCTCCGGCGACTGGAAGGGAGTAGCGCATCCTCGCCAAACAGATCGCCAGAGCGGAGGACGGTCAGCGATCGCTCGGTCGAACGAATGCGCTTGACGAGTCGGACCCGGCCATCCTGAACGATGTAACAGGTGTTGGCCGGATCGTCCTGAGTGTAGATGGTCTGGCCGGCCTCGTAGGATTGCCCGAATTGCTCAACCAGCCGGGACCGTTCGCCTTCTGCCAGCTCTTCCACAAACCGTTGGTACAGGCGATCGCGGAAGAGGGCAACCTCACTGGCAGGCCACTTCTTCGGAACGAATGCCCGGCGGCGGATCCTGTCGATAGGCTCCCGGAGGTGCCTCGGTGTTGAGATCGATGTCCTCAAAGCGCACGGTGGTGTCAGCCTCCTGGGCGGGATGCTCGAAGCGAATCTTCGTGGGCATCGCCACCCCGAGCCCCTCCTCGCTTCGCGGGTCACGATAGACTTCGTAGTCCTCGTAGGTCGCACGCCACTCGGTGTCTCCGCCGGCGTTGTAGAGTTCGGAGCGCACGAGTCGGAGGTGCTGCTCATCGGGAGGAAGCTCGAGGTCTTGCTTTCGAACTTCCAGTTCGATCTCCTGCCGCCCGCCCGTCGCGAGGGTTCGCGTGATGAGATAGTGGCCGTCGCCGTTGACGGTGATCTCCTCTCGCTCCGCGGGCACCTGAGGGGTATCGCCGAGCAGGAACAACGCCACGTCGGCGCCGGACATCGGGATCCCAAGGAGTCGCGCGATGTTCTCCGGGCAGGTGGGCCCGGTGAGGAACCGATTTTCCCGCAGATCGGTGAGCGCAAAACGTTGCCCGTCGCTCGTAAGAATGGCCGCGGGTCCAAACTGGGTCATCGCGTCGAAGCGAACGCTCTCGGGTCGCTGCACAAACATGAACACCGTGCCCCGGATGCGTCCATCCTGCCCCCACTGTTCGACTCGCGCTTCGGCGCGAACGCCGATCGCCGGCGCTCGGATCGAGCGAAACATCCGAAAGGCGCGGGTCGGATCCTCGTGCCGAATCGTGGGCCCGGCGGGCGGACAACCCATAGTGAACCCGAGTGCCATCAGACCTAAGGTGAGCGCGGTATGGCGCCGCACCTTTGCGTTGCCGAGACAGGAAAGGCAGACTCGCGCCATGGAAGAGAAGGGTCCAAAACTCGCGATCGCAGGACTTGTGATCGGCATGCTCGCGATCGCCGCCGGGGCGTGCATTGCGCCCTGCGGGCCACTCCTTGCTCTCTTCGGCATCGGCTGCTGCGTCTTTGGCCTCCAGGGAGACCGGCGGCGGGTCGCGATCATCGGCATGGTGCTCAATGTGGTGGCGGTATTCGTGTCCTTGGGGAACATCTTCCTAGGCCTATACATGATCGAGTCGGGGATGCACCCGCTGTATCCGAACGGGATCGAAGGTGGCGTTCAGTGGCCTCCCCCGCGGACTGCACCGGCGAACCCTCCGGCAGACCCGGCTCCTGCGGAAGAACCAGATCCCGACATGCCCGAGCTTCTCCCGTTCGAACCTGTCGAACCGCCTGCCGAACCCTGAGCGGAAAGGGCCACCCGAAGGGAGGACACCCTCATCGCGTCTCGAGCGTAAAGAGCCATCCGCCGCCCTCGCCCGTGAGGACTGTTTCGCCGGACCGGTCGGTCCCTCGCGCCCTCAGGGCAGTACGCAGTGCGAACCCGCGCCCGTGACGGATTCCTACGCTGCCCAAGACCCGGAAGCGGCGGCAGGTGAGGATTAAGTAGGCGGTTAAGCAGAGTCGCGGTGTGTTTGACCCATGTTCAAGTCGATTTCATTGCTTGCCGTGGTCTTGTTCGGCTGCGGATTGAGCCATCCCGAAGACTCCGACCCTCCCGTCGAACGGCCCGAGCGTACGGGGCGCCCCGAGCCCATCCCGCCGGCATCACTCGACGACTGCGAGGCAACTAGGGTTCTTCCGCCAAGCCTCCGGGCCCCCGCCGCGGGAGCGACCGTGACTTCCACCCCGTCGTTTCAGGTGGATAGCCCCTGCGGCGGCTTCTATCTCGAAGTCTGCTCCGACGAGGAATGTGCCGATCCGGTGGCCTCCAAAAGTGTCTTCGCGGCAAACGGGTGGACGATCGACCAGCCGCTTACCAGCGGCCGATACTACTGGCGTGCCAAGGTGCTCAACCGACGAAACCACTCGGACTTCGCACCGACACGCGCGTTTGTTGTCGACGCCACGGAATGGGCCTGCGAGGGTTCCTGCGAGCGTGGGGGTTCCGACTTCAACGGCGATGGCTTCGCCGACGTTGTCGCTCTTCGCGCCCGGGACTACTACAACGGCACCGAGGTGAGCTACGGCGGCCGAAGTACGCGAACGGTGGTTCAAGCTCATGGTCCTTCCCTCTGCTCGGGCTCTGCCTGGGCGAAGGCTTTCGCCGCGGTGGGTGACGTCGATGGCGATGGGTTCGATGACCTCCTGAGCTACTGCCAGTGTCAGCGCGGCTGCGGAGGGGAGGACTTTCACTCCGGCAACAGCCTGACTCTGTTCCGTGGGAGCCCCGAGGGTCTCCCATCCGGCTTCGGCGCCGAACAGCAAGTGACCCACTGGGTCAGGGATAACGGCGAGTACGCGCGGCTCTTCCCCCTC
>JBCCZL010000546.1:0-6985 GCA_039187775.1 Myxococcota bacterium | reverse complement strand
GAGGACTGGACGTGAACGAGCACGGAGGCAATCCACCGCGGGTGACTCCGCCTGGGTATGCGGCAAACCCCGGTGGGAACCCGTCCGCCGCAAACCAGAACGCCCAAATTTCAGCGGTCCGCGCGGTTTTGGACGAAGCGCTGGTGCGACTTCGTTCCATCGAGGATCCGGACATCGACCTTCGCGGCGCGGACCAGGCGCTGACCTCGGCGCTCGAACATGCCTACGGCGCCAACGCGAACCTGGGTGACTATGTAGCCTTCGGCGACCATCAGAAGAACGCCATCGAGCAAGTGCGAAGTGCCCTTGCGGCGCTCCAAACGGTGGCGACCGAGGATCCGGCGGTCACCGACGCCCTAGGCTTCGCGGCCCGAGCTCTCGACGCACTCCATCGGGTGGTTCCGAACGTCGGCGAGGAGGTGAACCTGCCCCGCCTCGCCAAGGACAAGCCGCTTCTTCCGGCAAGTCACGACACCCCGCGTCTCCTCGACCCGCGCCGGGCGGTTCTTCGGCCGGCGATTCCGCTTGCCGAGCTCCCCGAGCCGCCGTTCCCGATGCCCGACGTAGCAGCCGCGCCGAGTGCGCCACTTTCCATGCAGGAGCTCGAAGCGAAGATGGCGGAGAGTTTGGCCCTTGCCGAGCTTTTGAATGCCGAGGTCGAAGTCGAAGAAGAGGAACTTGAGATTGCGCCGCCCGAACCGAAGCCCGACGAAGCGCTAGCCCGCGAGTTCTACGGCGACCGCCTCACCGAGGAGCAGGTGCTCTACAGCCGTGCACGGGATCTCGTGGAGGAACTGGCGATGTTTGGCTTGATGCGTCGCCAGACCCTCGAGGAGCCGTGGCTCAGCAGCGAACGGATCGAGCAGCGGCTCGTTCGGCGCGTCGATGCGCTGATCGCGTGCGGCCAGCCTCAGTTTGCCCGCCTCAGTAAAATGCTTGAAGAACGACCGGTCGCCGACCCGGAGCTCCTTTGGGCAAACCTGTTTTTCTTCGGTTCGCTCACCGGCGACGACTCCCTCGATCAGGTGTTCCGACTCATTCGCGTGAGCGACCTCGAAGAAGCGGGAATGGTGGACGCAGTGGTCGACGCGCTTTCCCACGCGCCCCACCCCGGCATCGATCTCCGCATCAAGCCTTGGCTCACCGAGCGCCGAGCGGACACCCGGCTGATCGGAGTTCGGGTGGCCGCCGCCCGGGGGACTCTTACGCTGAACGAGGCGCTTTCGGCCTGCCGTGATCCGGATCTTCGTGTGGTAGCGGCGGCCGCCGCGGCCCTTGGAACGATGCCTGCGCCGGTGCAGCCCGAACATCTTCACGCCCTCCTTCTTCATCCGCAGGAGCGCGTGGCCAAAGCTGCGCTGTACAGCGCGCTCCAACGGCGCTTCGAGGCGGGTCGTCGGCGAGCCCTCGATCTCTTGCGGGAGGGCCGCCCGCGTTTTGCGGATGCAGCGCTGGTCCTCGGCGTGGTGGGTCGGTCGGAGGATCTTCGGCCGTTGATCGCGGCGGCGGCGAGCGGTGAGCCGGTCGCGTTCCGCGCGCTCGGCTGGTTTGGCCACTCGAGCACCGTGGACCTCCTCTTGGGCGGGCTTGCTTCGGACTCACCGGCGATCGCGGCGGCGGCACACGAGGGCCTCGAGCGAATTACCGGAGCGGGCCTGACCAAAGACGTGCCGGCGCCCGAGTACCTGGAAGGCGAGGAGCCGTTTGTGCGGACCGACGGACCCAGCACCCTAATTCTTCCTGACCTCAATACCGACGTCGAACCGTGGCAAGCGTTCTGGCAGCGATACAAGAAGGGCGCTGCCGTCGACACGCGTTACCGCTACGGAAGCCGGTACATCTTTCAGCACTCGTTTCGTGAAGCATCGAACCGAGAGGCGGTGCGAAAGGATCGACGGCTTGGCTACATTGAACTGACCTGCCGTGCGGGCGGCACCTTGCCGCTCGACCCCGACGCGTTCGTCGCGCGCCAGGTTCGCCAGCTCGGCGAGTGGCAGAACTTTGTCGCTCACTGCAATCAAGCCACGCCGGGGAGCTGGCCCTGCCGGTTTGGGGCGTAGCATGGATCTTCCCTCCCTCAGCAACGGATCGTCGGCCACGGTGGAACTCGTTCCCCAGGTGGGGCCGGACGGGCGGCAACTCGCGATCGTGCTCATCAAAGAGCTCTTTTCGATCGCCGAAGACAATCGGCTCGCCCGAACCGGAGGGGCCGAAGTGCGCTACTCGGACGAGCTCTGGGATCCCGAGGCCGAGCAGAGCAGCATCAAGCTCCCGTCGGACATCTGCATCCGCAAGCCGGGCACCGATGTGGTGATCGTGGGGTCGGCGGTTGGGCCCGGCGGCGTGTCGGTCACCGAGCTCGATGTCTTCATTCGGGTCGGCAGCGTGCAGAAGGCGCTTCGGGTGACCGGCCCGCGGGTTTGGTACAAGGGAATGACGGGGCTGACCCTTACCGATCCGGTGCCCTTCGAAGGGCTCCCGCTCATGTGGGAGCACGCATTCGGTGGTTTCGACGACAGCTCCGACAAAGTCGTGGAGGAGCCTCGGAACCCCGTTGGCAAAGGAGTTGCCGCGGATGCGAGCACCCTCGTGCATCAGCCGGGGCCGCAGATCGAAGATCCCGCAGATCCGATTCGTTCCCACAAACATCGCGGCGCGCCGGCGGGGGTTGGGGCGATCGGTCGCCACTGGGAGCCTCGGCGAAGTATGACCGGAACTCACGACGACTTCTGGATGAAAGAGCGCATGCCGTTGCCGCCGCTCGACCAGGATGAGCGGTTTCATCAGGCAGCGGCGCCGGGCCTGATCATGACGAGCCATGCCCGGGGGGGTGAGCTCGTCGAACTCAACAACGTGTCGGCCAAGGGTGCGATCCGCTTCGAGCTCCCGAAGCTCTCGTTCTTCGTCGGGGCCTTGATCGATCGGAAGATGACGGAGTTTCGACCCGCCCTCGACACGATCGTGATTCGACCGAGCGACGACCGAACCCTTGAGTTGACCTGGCGCTCTGCGGTGCCGCTTCCGCGACCGATTCGTCGCTGCAGTGCGATTCAGGTGCACGAGAGGCGACGGATATGAATATCTCCGTGAGGCACTTCGACGCCGATGGAAAAGCCCCGCACATCTGCGCGGTGAGCGCGGTCAACGGCCTTGGGTTTTCTTCGTATCAGACCTGGGCATTTCGTCGTGCGGACATCACCGCCTTCGCATCGACGCCGTTCATTTGCCACAACGGCAACCGGGCGACCATGGCCCAGGTGCAAACGCTTCCGCCGCGAAGCCAAGGCGTGGATCGGCTCCTCGCGACGGCCAATCAGGCACTTTGGCCAATCCTTGAGTTGCTGGGCGCAGCAAAGGGCGCGCGCGTCGCACTCGTGCTCGGGGTGGGCTCGCGCTACGACGCGCCGACCACGCCTCGTCGCCGAGAGCTCGCCCGGCTAGAGCAGGGACTCCTCGAAACGATCCGCGATGTGGTGCCCGAAGCCGGCTCGTTCATGGTCCCGAAGGGCCACGCGAGCGTGGGTTACGCTCTGCAGGAAGCCTGCGAGTCACTGGCGCGCGGGTCTCTGGATGTCGCGATCGTGGGTGGGGTCGACACCTATTACGACACCGGCATCGTGCAGACGCTGATCGAGCAGGAACGAATCTTCGACGGCGAAAACAAAGATGCCTTTGTGGCCGGGGAAGGCGCCGCGTTCATGCTGCTGTGCCAGCGATCGATCGCGCGGCAGGTCGGTTGGCCCGTCCGGGGTCGCATCGAAAGTGTGTCGACGGGGAGCGAACCCGCGAACCTCACCAACGATCTCCCCTGCATGGCGACCGGTCTCACCCGCACCTGCCGGGCGATCAGCGACCGGCTGGCCAAAGAGAAGCGCCGCCTCGACTGGTGGATCTCCGATATGACCGGCGAGGACTATCGGGTCCACGAGTTTCAGCAGGCGTGGCCACGGGCGTGTTTCGACATCATGGACGAGACCGGCACCCTCGAGCATCTGCCGCAGAATGTCGGCGACCTCGGCGCGGCGACCATCGCGACCGGGGTCGCGGTGGCGATCGAAGGCTTCGGACGCGGCGATCCCAACGCGCGGACTTGCCTCCTTACGGGCAGCAGCGAAACCGAGCACCGTGCGGCGGTGCTGGTGGCCGCGCCCTGATCCTTCGGTCTCTATTGGGCCACGTTTAGGCGATGTTTTGCGCGATGGCTTGGGCGATGGCTTGGGCCCGCGCGGCCCCGAACCGTCATGATCTTCGCACTCGGATTTCCTCTCTGAGCCATGCAGGCTACCGTCTACCCATGAGCGGCTCGGACAGCGCTCCGTCCCGGAAAGACGGTTCCAATCTGGCGTGGAGTCCGCTTCTTTTGCCGTCCTTGATCGTACTCTGTGCGCTCGTGCTGGGCGGCGGAGTGGCGCTTCTCGAGTGGCTTCAGGTTCCAGCCTTTGTGACGGTGCTGTTTGTCCTCCTCGCTCCGTTCTTGATGCTTGCCGGAGTGATGAAAGTTGCGCCAACGATCCTTCGATCGCGGGTGCGCGTCGGCGTCGACGGCGTATTCTTTGGGAAACGGATCGCCGCGGCGCCTCGCTTTGTGTCGTATGGCGACGTCCGTGAAGTGGGTGAAGATGGCGGCACGGTGTGGCTTCGCCGGGAGAACGGAGAGAAGCTCGAGATCGCATCGCTCGAAACGCATCCGCGCCTCCTCGAGCGCCTTCAGGCGGCGCTCGATGCGTTTCGGGCGCAGGATGCGCTCGACACGGTGGCGGCGCTTCAGCCACGCGATGAAAGCGTCACCGAGTGGCGTGCGCGGCTGGCCCGCGCTTCGGCGGCCCGCTATCGAGAGCAGTCGTTGCCTCGAGAAACGCTGTTCGAAGCGGTGGAAGACCCGAGTGCCTCCCTCGCGGTCCGGGTGGGAGCCCTCGTGGCGCTCGGAGACACCACCCCCTCGGAACGTGAGAGAGTCGCCCGCGCTGCAAATGCGACCGTGGCTCCCAAGGTTCGCGTCGCCCTCGAAACCCTCGCCGGAGACGAGGTTTCAGAAGAAGAGCTGGTGGAAGTCTTGTCCAAGGCCCATCCCCAAAAAGCCTAGGCTCGCGGTTGGCTCCCTCCGCTTCGAACGGACGTGAGCCGTGGAAGCAGGGTCCGGACACTCTTCGCAGAGCAAGGGGAAAGTATGAGGAACGTCGGTGGAATGTGCGTCGGAGTGTGCCTCCTTGGCGCGTTGATAGGGTGCGACACCAACGAGCCCGCCTCTGCCGGAGCGTTTCTTGAGGCTTGCGGTGCCTCCTCGGACTGCGCGCCGGGCCTCAGCTGCCAATGCGGGGTGTGCACGTCGACGTGCAACATCGACTCCGAATGCTCCCAACTAGGGGCGGCGACCTGTGTTCCGGGCCTTCCGACTGAGTGCGGAGGTTCTGAGGCGGCGCTCCGCTGCGACGTGGCGTGTGTAAGCCACACCGATTGCCCTCGGGGTCTTGGCTGCCAAGGCGGTCGATGTCGCGCAACCACCATGGACGCCGGGATCCCGGACGCCGCCGACGCGTCGGTTGCGGACGATGGAGCGGTGGAGTCGGATGCGAACGTTCCGGACAGCGACGCCGGTGAGCCCGACGGCGAGGCGATGGTCTCCTGCGTTCCGAGCGAGTGGTCCTGCATTGGCTTGGACCAGGCCGGATACTGCAATGGGGCAGGCGACGGGTTTGTCCACACGGTTCCCTGCGAGGTCGGATGCGCCGACGGGTTTTGCGATGTGTTTCGGCCGGTCGGCGATCTCTGCGGCGCCATTCGGAATGGTGCACGGGGTGAGCTTGTGGGGGGAACGGATTGCCCGGCGATTCTGTCTAGCTTGGACGTCGGATACGAGTACACGATGTGGCTTGATGCGGGGGACGAAGTCGTGGTGGAGGCGGAGGCGCTGTCGCCGCTTGCTCGGGCGCAGATCCACCTCGATCACGAGTGCGTGGCTGGGGCGTGCGCCACGGAGGCGGTTTCGATGCCCGGCGGGACCGCTCAAGCTCGCCACACCGCGCCTCGGTCACGCCAGATTCGCGTGCGGGTCAAGGCCGGGCCCGGGCAGATGATCGGTGCGAGGGTGCGCTACGAAATCGAGCTCATTCCCGCGTCGGTGCGACCCACGCTCCCTCCGCCGACCTGTACGGCGGATCAGGCGACGTGCCCGAACGCCAATCGAGTGGAGTACTGCAGCGGCGATGGCCAGGAGCTTCGAGCATTCAATTGTGCCGAGACTCCCGACGCGGTGCCCGGAACGTGTACTGCCGGGGCGTGCGACCACGGGCCTGGTCCCAGCTGCGCGCACGCCCAGCCGATCGTGCGTCCTCCGAGCGATCAGCTCGGTCTTGGTGCTTCGCTGAATGGCATGTTCAACGATATCGATCCTGGCCCCGATTGTTTTGGCATCGGCCAGAGCGGTCCCGATCGAATCTGGCGACTCGCGATGAATGCCGGGGAGCGGATCCGCCTCCGCATGGTCAGCGAGAACCTCGGACATCGGATTCACTCGCTCTACATATTGCGGGGCAGCTGCGGGAGTCCGACGACCAGTTGTGTAGCGGGCGGGCTCGGATATCGATTCACAGACTCTCGCGGCCGGAGCCGCGTCAACCCAGAGCTCGACTACACTGCGCCGGCTGATGAGACGATCTACATCGTGGCCGATGTCGAAGGGAGGGTAAGCGACGATGAGCTGAGAACGCTTTCCATTCGCTGGACCGGCAGCTGTACCGATGGTGTCGAAAATGGTGACGAAACCGATATCGATTGCGGCGGTTCGTGTGGCGGTTGTGGCGACGGTCAGATGTGCCGCGTGGATGGCGACTGTGAGAGTCGTCGCTGTGGCGAGCTCACGGCCGGCCGCTGCGGGCGGCCGTTTGGATGCGGCGACGGAGTGCTCGGTCCGCTCGAGTTTTGCGACGATGGCAATACTGTCGACAACGACTTCTGCTCCAATGGCTGCCGCACCGCAACCTGCGAT
>JBCCZL010000545.1:0-6994 GCA_039187775.1 Myxococcota bacterium | reverse complement strand
AGCGTTCACCGCGGAGCCTCCCAACGGCGAAGCGCGTGCGGGAGGCCCGTCGATCGACCAAGTGCTCCGTCGAACGGTGGGCGAACCCGGACCGATTCCCACCCTCTTGATGGGTACCTATTTCCGACGCAGCCGACCCGCGCGGTACATTCACAGCTGGAACGACGATGGATCGCCCGCGGACCTGCCCTACGAGACTCCGCGGGCGCTCTTCGACCGGGTGTTTGGTCAGGACCCGATGATGATGCCAGGCGACGACCCCGCAGCCGAGCGACAGAATCGGATTCGCCAAAGCGTGCTGGACTCGGTGGTCACCCAGTATCAGCACTACATGAGCGACAACGGCAATCTTGGAGCCGAGTCGCGCAACCGGATGCGCGAGCATCTCGAGCGGATCCGCGAACACGAGAACCGGGTGTTCGACCCGGGCGTTCCAAACACCTGCATGGTGCCGACGCGTCCGGCGGAGTCGACGATTCCCCACAATGACGCCGCCGACCCCGGAGGGCAGGGCATCGACATCACGTTGACGGACCTGACCAACGAATGGCGCTTGATGGCGGATAGCTACGCGCTCGCGGTGCAGTGCGACCTGGTGCGGTTTGGCGCAGTGACCTTTCAGGCCGCGGGTGAGCGGATCCGGCTAACCGGCAACTACCGCTACGACGGTCGGGACATCTACGACTTCAACGACCAGCGCGACCTCGGCCAGGGCGGCGACCGGGGCTGCAGCCACGAGTTTTGGCATCAGTTCAACGAGGGGCGACAGAACGAGCAGCTCCGCGCGCACAACCATCTCATGATGCGAGAGATCAACTACCTCCTCGAGCAGCTTGCCGATCCGGCATTCGCCGATGAGAACGGCCTGAGCATTCTTGAAAATGCGCTCGTCACCATTTCGACGGAGTCGGGCGATGGCCGCCACAGCAACAGCACGCGCGAGCTGTCGGGGGTCTTCCACGCGATCAGCGGCGCCAACGAGCGCTTCAAGACCGGCGAGATCATCGACGTGAACGAAGAGGGACTCGACGTCTACAACACCATCCTCGAAGCCTACTGCTCCGGACAACGCCTCGGCCCGGGCGGCCGCAGCGGCACCCAAGTCACGTCGATTCTCCGCTAACTACTCGGTCGCCGGGTCGCGGTAGAGTTCGTCCACGTCGAAGGAGGCGTCGACTGACCCTAAGACCAGGGCTAGGACGCGCTATACCTCGAGCGTGAACGCCTGGGCCGAAGATCTTATCGCGGAGGAAGGGCCGCTCCTGGTGGTTACCGGAGCCGGCGTGAGTGTTGCCAGCGGTCTCCCGGTGTTCCGCGGCGTCGAGCCCAACGCGGTGTGGAATCGGGACGTCACCGAACTCGGAACTCTCCGTTATTTCCAAGAGGATCCCGCCGGATCTTGGCGCTTCTATCTCGAACGCTTCGACGCACTTCTCGGCACAACCCCGAACGCTGCCCATCGGGCCATCGCCGCCCTCGAGACGTGGAAGTTGGAGCGCGGGCAGAGCTTCCTCCTCGTGACTCAGAACATCGACAGACTCCATGACGCCGCGGGAAGCCAGAACCTCATCGAAGTCCATGGCCGAGCGGACCGAATGCGTTGCGAACTGCAAGGCTGTGAGCACGGGGCTCCGCGCGGTTCACTTCCGCGCGGTGATGATGAGTTCGATGCCTTCCGAAAGGAGCACAAAGAGAGTCAGCTGCCCCGTTGTCCCAGCTGCCGCGAGCTTCTCCGGCCCCACGTCCTCTGGTTCGACGAGCGATACGATGGCCACCGGGACTATCGAATCGACGAGGCGCTCCGGGCCGCCAAGCGAGCGCGGAGCGTTCTGTTTGTCGGCACGTCGTTTTCGGTCGGCGCCACCGAAGCGATCCTCCAAACTGGCCTGCAGCGGAACGCCCAGCTCTACCTCATCGATCCCTCCGGCCGATCGCCCCATCCGCGGATTCGCGTGGCCGCTCAACCGGCCGAAGTGGCGTTGCCAGCACTCGTCAACGAGCTCACCAACGCTTAGTCTCGGCTATCGAACGGTGAGGATGGGGATCGAGCTCTGGCGAACCAGTCGCTGGGCGACGCTGCCAAGGAGGACTCGCTCGATCGCGCCCTTTCCGGTCGTTCCGATGCAGATCAGGTCTGCTCCGACCTCTTCGGCGGTTTTGAGAATCTGCTCCACCGGCTGGCCCGCAGCCACGAGATGGCACTCCGGCTTGTCGTCTTTGTCGGAGAACGCCAGGTCGACCTCTCGCTGAAGAAGGGTTCGAAGTCCCTCCATGTACTGATCCCGCTGCTCCGAGGTTCGCCACAGCGATTCCGGTCGCGTTCCGTCCTCGCGAACAAATGGATCGACATGAATGTGAAGCACATGCATGGGAACCCCGAGCGCCTTCTGGAGCGAGCGCGCAAACTCGAGCGCTCGGCCCGAGGCGTCGGAAAAGTCGGTCGGAACAAGGATCCGAGTGGGGGTCATCGGCAAAGCCTCGCTTCAGGTATAGCCGCCGCCCAACCAGGACGGCCGCCCCCAGGATAAAACCTGCGTGGAGCTATAGATATGAGTCTCGCGCTCGCCTTGGTAGAAGCCATCGCTCTCCTGCGGCGGTTCGATTCGATCGGATTTTCCGAGCCCCGAAAAGTCTTTCGGTCGCACCACGAACACCGGGCATCGAGCGGTCTTGACGAGCTCATCGGCCACCGACCCGAGGATCACCTTCTCGAGGCCCCGCCGACCGTGCGTGCCGACAACGATCACGTCGGCATCGTAGTCGACGGCGAGCTGATGAATCGCCTTCGCGGGCTCTCCGAAGCGGATGTGAACCGACACTTCACTGCTGTCGGCCCGGTCATCGAACATCCGCGCGACCTCGCCGAGCTGATGCCAGATCTTGACCGGGAGTTCGTCGAGCGCAGCGTTTTCCTGCTCGAGCTTGTTCGCTTTTCCGGAGGCCTTGAGATCGGCCTTGGTGGCGACGTGGACCACGTGGAGCGACGACGCGGAGCGCGAATAGGCGAGGTTCATCGCCTCGCGAAGCGCGCGATCTCCCTCGTTCGAGAAATCGAGTCCCGCGACCACGCAAAACTTCTCGGTAGCCTGTTCCATCGGAGGCTCCTATTTCCCTTCCGGAGAGTGAACGGTGAGCACCGGCACATTCGACGTTCGGACCACCCGTTCCGCGACGCTCCCCATCAAAAACCGACTCAGGCCACTTCGTCCATGGGTCGCCATCACGATCAGGTCGGCCTCCGCACGGTCCGCAAAATGGACGATCTCCGCATGGGCCGAGCCCTGAACGGTGTGGGTCTTGATATCGAGCTCGTCGTCCTTGAACGGCTCGGACGCTCGATCGAGCTCCTTAGAGGCGTTGGTGAGAAGCGATGTCACCCACGCCGCATCGGCAATGAATGCCCCGTCGGGCGTGGCAAAGGTAGGAATCTCGTAGACATGCAGGAGCTGGAGCTTGGCGCCGAGCTCCTTGGCGAGATTCGCCGCATATTTTACCGCATGCTCGGACGGCTTCGAAAAGTCGGTCGGACAGAGGATTCGGCGGATCGAACTACTCATCGAGAGCCTCCCCCGCCGCACGGAGCACATCGACGTAGCTCACGATCCCCAAAAGAGCTTGCGTCGATGGGTCGGTGATCGGAACCGCGCCCACCCGATTCTCCAAAATGAGCTCGATCAGCTCCGGCAGTGTCGCGTCGGGATGGCTCTTCACGACGTCTGGCGTCATCAACGTCGTGACCGGCGCGTGGTACCGCTCCTCGATCGACTGAAGCGTCGAGCCATCGACCAGCTTCGGCATGTAAACGCTCTTCAGGTCGCGGTCGCTGAGAATTCCAACCAGCGAGTTGCCCTCGACCACCGGCAGGTGCCGAATGTCCATGGACTGGAGTGCTTCGGCGGCATCCGCCACCGTGGCCGATGCGCTCACCGTGAGGACTTCCTCGGTCATAATGTCTTTGGCAATCACCTGCGGGCTCCTTTCATTGTTCTTCGCGCCGTCTACCGCGTCGACGTCGAGGGCTCAGCCCTGGCGATAGAGACTCAGCAATCAATGTGCCGAGGCGATTGCGAAACCGCCGTGCGACTCTCCTCCAAGGAGAACGAAAAAGCTGCGCGGCGCTGCGCGCCGAACGAAACCAGTTCGCAACCGATCGAACCTCCGCGAAACGAAACCAACCCTTCGTCGAGCCAGGGTTTCTCGGGACAGAACTGACCCGCATTGAGAACCGAGATGGTCCGGCACTCTCGCTTCTCCGAGGCCGCAATTCGGAGCAGCCGGTGGCGATGCTCTTCGGGGTGTTGTAGTGGGTACCGATGCCCAGATTCATTGGTATCATTCCCATCCTCCGCAGTTTCGATGAGACGAAGGCACGTGAGTTTTACATCGAGTTCCTGGGTTGCGAGATCGCTTTCGAGCACCGATTTGACGAAAGCGCACCGCTGTACATGGGGCTCAAGCTCGGCAACGCAGAAGTTCATGTGTCCGAGCATTTCGGAGACGCGGCGCCCGGCGCGACGCTGCGCATCGAGGTCGACGACCTGATGGGCCTCCTGACGGCGCTGAATGCCAAGGCATACAAGCACGCCCGGCCGGGGACGGAGGAGCGTGAGCCCACGCCGTGGGGCACGATCGAGTGCACGATCAGCGACCCCTTCGGCAACCGGCTCCTGTTCTGGCAGACGGTCTGAGCACGATCGTGGCCTGCTGGCCATCATCCGATGCACCTATGGCGTAGGCCTCGATCAATCGTCCGCTCCGCTGCCTCAGACACAGCAGGGCCTCGGAGCCGCAAGTACCAGTTCCAATCGCTCGACCGCTTCGGTAGGGCGTTGGTGTTCGTCACCGATCATCTAGCCCGGGCCGAGGATCGGGAGCTCTAGCACTTTTGGCTCTTCGCCTTCGGTCGTCACCTCGAGTTGGAGAACCGTCCCCGGCTCGTAGCGGTCTTCGGGAACGAGCACCGGAAGTGGGAGTCGGCGCGACTCGAGCGCATCGACCTCTATCGGCAGCGGCGGAAGGTTCATCGTATGCGGGCCATCGTCCAGCGGTCGGAGCTCAAAGCGGCGAACTTCGTCGTCCTTATTGACCAGATGAAGTTCAAAGGAGTTTAGCACCCGACCGTCATTGATCGCGAAGGGCGCGCCTCGCATCCGCACCGCGGTGGCTTCGAAGGACTGGCGCCCTCCGATCGAGAGCGTGGCCACCGACAGCCCGATGGATCCGAGCACGATGTACAGGGCGAGGCGCGGCCGAAAGAACCGACGCGCCTTGTGCTCGAGCCCGTTCAGTGAATCGTAGCGGATGAGCCCAGGTTCCCGGCCGAGCTTGCCCATGACTTCGTCGCACGCGTCGATGCAGTTCGAGCAGCCGATGCAGTCGAGCTGAAGCCCGTTGCGAATGTCGATGCCGGTGGGACATACGACGACGCAGCGATTGCAGGACACGCAGTCACCGGCGTCGGCGTCGCTGGCTTTCCCTCGGGGCTCGCCGCGCTTTTCGTCGTACCCGACGATGATCGAGTCGCGGTCGGTGAGCACCGACTGGAGCCGCCCGTAGGGGCACACGATCAGGCAGAGCTGCTCGCGGAAAAACGCAAAGTTCAGGTAGAGCGCCGCGCTGATTCCCCAGACCCAAAGAAACGGCTCCGGATGTTCAAAGGGGCTCGCCCGAACCATTCCAAAGAGGCTGTCGAGCGAGGTGAAGTAGCTGAGAAAGATGTGAGCGACGAGCACGGAGAGGACAATGAAGATTCCGTTCTTGAGGGTCTTTCGCCAAACCTTATCGAAGGTCGCGGGCCCGGCATTCCGGCGGAGGCGCTTGCTTCGTGGCCCTTCGATCAGTCGTTCGACTCGTCGATAAACGCCCTCGAGGAACACGGTCTGAGGACAGGCGTAGCCGCACCAGATTCGGCCGAGGAGCGCGGCCATGAGCATCAGAAGAAACCCGACGCCGGTGACGAGGAAGAACGCGAGCCACGCGTCCTGGGCGTTGAACGTGAGCCCAAAGAAGTAGAACTTGCGCTCGGGCAGGTCGATGAACACCGCGGGATGACCCCCGACGTCGATCCACGGCAGCGCGGCATAGAACGCGATCAGCGCGGCGAACACTCCGCGCCGGATCGTCGTCCAGCGGCCCTTGACGTCGGCGGGGTGAACCCAATCGCGGCTCCCGTCGCTTCTCAGCGAGCTTCGTTGTTCCTCGATGACGGGTAGGGTGCGGCTCACGGGGGACTCCTTACTCGGACGTCTCCGGACGACTTCGACGTGTCCGGAGACCTCCGACGTCTCGTTTACTCTGGCGTCTCGTCTGCCCGGACGATCACCGGCCGAGCTCCTTCCGACGGCGCTCCCGTTTCGCCGGTCGGATCGCTGGGATTGGCATCGGACGGGGCCTCGCCTTCGAGGGCGGCGGAGGGTCCCTCGACGGAGTCCTCGGCGCCGTCCTCGGTGGCCGCCGCGCCTTCGTCCTCTGCTTCGTCCTCTGCGTTGGGGTCGTGTTGCGCGCCCGCTTCTTCGGCGGCGCCAGTGTCTACGGTGCCAGCTTCGACGGAGCCAGCTTCAGCCTCGCCCTCTTCCTCGCTACCCTCTTCGCCCTCACCGCCGGGCGGTGGCCAGACTTCGCCTTGGGCCGCCTTGCCTTCCACGAACGTGTTCTGAATCGAGAGCACGTACGCGGTCACCCGCATCGTGCCCTGCCCCCCGAGGATGCCGTCCCATTGGGGCATGCCGCCGCCACCCGGACTATTTGTATCGAGGACCCCGTTGGCGATCGTCCCGTGAATGTTGAGCGGGCTACCGCCATGGAACCAGTGGTCGTCGGTAAGGTTGGGACCGATGTTTCCTTCGCCGCGGGCGTTGTGGCAAACGACGCAGTTGGCGGCGAAGATGTCGGCTCCCATCGCCACCGCCGACGAATCGGCGGCCATCGCGACGAGAAGCTCTTCGGTGACTTCTGTCCCCGCCCGCGCCATCACCGCCTCGGTATAGGCCTGGTT
>JBCCZL010000544.1:0-7026 GCA_039187775.1 Myxococcota bacterium | reverse complement strand
GGGAGCGAAACGAAGCCAACGGATTCCGCGTGGCCCCGGTGATCGCCGCGGGCGAGCTCGTCGACGGGATCGGCGGAGGCACCTGCCAGGTCAGCGGCACGCTTCACGGCGCCGTGTTCTTCGCCGGCCTTCCGATCCTCGACCGGCGTCCTCACTCGCGTCCGAGCTTTTACATCAAGCTCGGGCTCGACGCGGCGGTGAGCTATCCAACGCTCAATTTCCGATTCCGAAACGACCTCGACTTTCCCATCGTGATCGGCCTCACCGTCGAAGGTGGCTGGGTCCGTTCGACGCTTTGGGGCCGCGAGCATCATCGGCAGGTGTCCTTTATCCGTCGCGTCGACGAAGCGATGGCGTTCGAAGAACGGGATGTCGAAGATGCCGACCTTCCGAGCGGAGTGCGGGTGCTCTCCCAGCGCGGCATTCCTGGGTTCCGGCTCAAGCGCTGGCGGATCGTGCGCGATATGCGCAGCCATCAAGCGATCCGAGAATCGATGGAAGACATCTACCCGCCCACCACTCAGATCTGGCGGGTGGGCACCGGTGGCCCGATCCCGGAGGAGTACGTGCCGCCGTCGGATGACGATCACCCGGAATACACTGCGGACGAGTATCTCTCGATGACCCAGGGCGTCGGCCTCTCGCGGATGCAGGAGATCCGACGAGCGGGCCGCTACGGGGTGGGCGGCTGGACTGTCGCGGCAGGCTTTACCGACCTTCTGTCCGGCACCGTCGCCGGCGAATAACCCGTGTCCTTCCGGACCTTCGCAAGCGCGAAGGAACTGTAAATGCGGCTTCGGGACCGGTTCGATAGTCTGAACCCGTGAGGATTTTCCGCTGTTTGCCTGCATTGGTGCTCGCCCTTGGGTGCACCGGCGAGGTGGCCGACGTCCGAGGCGCGATCGACCCCTTCGATCCGCCCCCGGGGTTCTGTTCCGACGATCGCCCGGTCCTCGGAGATGTCCCGCTTCGGCGGCTGAGCCGCGTCGAGTACCTCAACACGGTCGAGGATCTTTTGCCGAACGTGGCGTTCGCGCCGCCGGCGATTCCCGAGGACAGCACGGAAAAGGGCTTCGAAAACGTGGCGCGCAATCTGAGCGCCCCGCCGCTCTTGGTCGAGCGCTACGAGCTTACGGCCTCGGGCATTGCCGAGGTGGTGATGGCCAGCGACGATGCGCGTGCCGCGGTTCTCCCCTGCGAGCGCCTCACCACTGCGGAAGAGCAGGAGAGCTGCGCGCGAGCATTCCTTCGCACCTTTGGAATGCGTGCATTTCGCCGTCCGCTCACCGACGCGGAGACCGCGCGCTACCTCGCGTTCATCCAGGAAAAGGCCGCGGCGATCGATTTTCAGGCGGCGATCGAGCTCACGATCGCCGCCCTGATGCAGGCGCCGCAGTTCAGTTATCGCGTCGAGCTCGGAGGCGACGGCGTGGTGGACCCGTACGAGATGGCGAGCCGCCTCTCATACCTCCTGTGGCAGAGCATGCCTGACGACGCGCTCTTTGCGGCGGCGGCCGCGGGCGAGCTCCGGACCGAGGCGCAGCTTCGAGCCCAGGCGGAGCGGATGCTCGACGAGCCCCGCGCGCGGACGGCGATGATCGACTTTCATCGCCAGTGGCTCGATTTCGACCTCATGCTGGAAGAGGGAAAAGACCCGACGACGTTTCCCGACTGGACCGACGCGCTCTCCCAGGCGGCACGGGAGGAAGCGGATCGGTTCGTCGAGCACGTGATGTTCGATGGCACCGCCACGCTGAACGAGCTCTTTACGAGCCCGACCACCTATGTGAACGGACCCCTCGCCGCCCACTACGGGGTGGACCCGGTCGATGACTGGACTCGGGTGGACCTTCCGACCGACGAGCGCTCGGGCTTTCTTACCCGCACGAATTTCCTCGCCGGCCATGCGCATGCGGGCAACGGCTCGCCAGTGCTTCGGGGGGTGTTCGTGGTGGACCGACTCCTCTGCGTGGAGCTCGGGGCTCCGCCCGCGGACGCCGACACCTCGGAGCCCGAGCCCGATCCGGACGGTGCGCCGAAGACCAATCGCATGCTGTTCGAGGAGCGGACCGAACCCGGGCAGTGCCAGGGATGCCATCTCCGAATCGACGGCATCGGCTTCGGCTTCGAAAACTATGACTCGACGGGCGCGTTTCGGACTCGAGACAATACTCTCCCCGTCGATGCGAGCGGAGAGCTCTTCAACACGGACGTCGACGGAACCTTCGAAGGCGGGATCGAGCTCTCGGCGCGACTCGCCGAAAGCGGGACGGTGCGGCAGTGCGTGACCGCGAATTGGCTTCGCTACACTTTGGGTCGGCCGCCGGTGGGCGACGACGCGTGCCTGCTTCAGCGGGCCGAGCGGTCCCTCGAAGCTTCCGGCGGCAACATTCGTGAGCTTTTGATTTCGATAGTCACCAGTCCTGAGTTTGCGCGGGGGATCCGATGAGCCCGTTCGCCAAAAACCCGTTCGCCATGCGCCCCATCGCGCGGCGTCGGCTTCTTCGACTTCTCGGCCTCGGCGGCGCGGCGGCCCTGCTCCCGTCGCTCCGCCCCCGCGAGACGGCGAATGCAAGCCCTGATTGCCCGCCGCGCGTCCTCTTCTTCACCACCCAGCACGGGGCACCCCGACAGCACTGGAAGATGGACGTTCCGGGATTGCCCGCCGACGAGGACGGAGCGGTCTCGCTCGATGGGCTCGACCGCGGCCAGTTTAGTCATGTTCTCGAGCCGCTATATGACGTTCGCCATCGGCTGAGCGTGCTCGAGGGGATGGCGATGGTCTCGGCGATGCTCGACGAACCCGGCAACAACCACGGGGTGTCGTGGGCGCATCTCTTGACGAACACCCCGGCGAACTACCAGAACCCGCTCCGCCCGGGACCGGGGGGGATCCATCCTTACCCGACCGCGGTGTCGATCGACCAGCACATCGCCGCAGAGATTGCGCCGCCCGGATCGATCCCGTCGGTGCAGTGGGGGACCGGTGGCCGCTACGGCGATCCCTTTGGTTACAGCACCGCCGCGGACGGGGCCTGGCTGCCCCTCGAGCGCGAACCCGCCGACGCGTTCATGCGCCTGATGCAGGCGGGACTGCCGACGGGTGAGATGCCCGCGGAGCCGAGCCGGGCGCAGCGGATTGCGGCGGAGCGCGCGAGCGTCCTGGACCTTGCGGCGAGCGAGTACGACGCGTTGATTCCGCGTCTTTCCGGCGAAGATGCCCGCAAGCTCGAACTCCATCGAGATCAAATTCGCGACCTCGAGCTCCGTCTCGGTGGGGGCGGGCGAAACGTGACCTGCGACCCGTCCTTCGATGCGAACGGCGAGCGGATCGATCAGTTCCTCCGGCTCGCCGCGCTCGCCCTGTCCTGCGATGTGACTCGGGTGATCGCCCTCGACGTGGGCGAGCTTCGGCCCGACGACTTTGGCGCACCGTCGGGCTCGAACGTGCACCAGGACTGGGCGCACGGAACGTCGGACACCGCGTACATGCACATGGCGAACTACTACCGGTACCACGCCGAGCAGTTCGCGGCGCTCGTCGGCTACCTCGACGGGGTTCCCGAGGGGGACGGCACGCTCCTCGACAACACCATGGTGATCTGGCTGACCGAGCTTGCGACCGGAGGCCACGACCTCGCCGACGGATTGGCGGTGGTGGCGGGCGGTTCGGCGAGCGGTCTCCATCCGGGGCGCTATGTTCGCTTTGCGCAAAACCGGGCGGCGCCGTGTTCGAGCTACGGGTGTCAGCGAGGTGCGGATATTGGGCCCGGCCACAGCCATCTCTTTGTGTCGGCGATGCAGCACATGGGCATGAGCGACACGTCGTTCAATCAGGCCGAAGGCACCGCCCTCGACGGTTCGCGGATCGATCTCAGCGGCCCACTCCCCCTCCTTTGAATCCGAAAGACGCTCGGAGCGCGGGCACCCTTTTCGGTCGAGGGGCATCTCGCACGGGCCGCACGCTTCGTTTTTACGGTGAGGAAACTTCCCGGAAACATCGGTTGGTCAGGCTCTCGCTGATGAACGAGACCGAGCTTCGGGTCATTGTCGATAGTACTTGGATTCTGCTTTCCGCCTGCCTGGTGTTCTTCATGCACGCGGGGTTTGCGTTGGTAGAAAGCGGTTTTTGTCGTCGCAAGAACGTGGTGATGGTTTTGATGAAGAACCTCGGAGTCATCTCGTTGGCTTCGATCGGCTTTTTCGCGATCGGCTTTGGGTTCATGTTCGGCGAGAGCGCATCGGTGATCGGCAGGAGCGGGTTTTTCCCGGCGGCCGACGCGACGGTGAGCGGGGCGCCCGAAAATCTCCCGCTCTACGTGTTTTTGTTCTTCCAGCTGGTGTTTGCCGCAACCGCGGCGACGATCGTGAGCGGTGCGGTCGCCGAACGAGCCCGCCTTCTGACCTTCTTTGGGTTCACCGTGGTGGCGACGACCGTGATCTATCCGGTGGTCGGCCACTGGGTGTGGGGCGGGGGATTTCTCGCGTCGATGGGGTTTGTCGACTTTGCCGGAAGCACGGTGGTTCACGCGGTGGGCGGGGCGATGGCTCTTGCGGGAGCGATCGCGGTGGGCCCGCGCCTTGGCAAGTACGGCAAGGGCGGAAGCAAGCCGATGCCCGCTCACAACTTCCCCCTCGCCGCGCTGGGGGTGCTGGTGCTCTGGCTCGGCTGGTTCGGCTTCACCGGGGGCAGTCAGCTCGCCGCGGATCCCGAACCGATCGCATCGATCATCTTGGTCACGAATCTTTCCGCCGCGGCCGGGTTTATCGCGGCGCTGGTGCACACCCGACTGCGCACGAAAATGCTCGACCTCTCCATGGCACTCAACGGCGCGCTCGGCGGTCTGGTGGGCATCACCGCGGGCTGCCATCTCATCGGTCCGGGCGAGAGCCTCATCGTGGGAACCGTGGCGGGAGTGTTGGTCGTGGAGGCGGTGTTCTTCTTCGACCGCATCCGCGTGGACGATCCGGTGGGGGCGATCGCGGTGCACGGGGTCGGTGGAATCTTCGGCACGCTGGCGGTCGGTCTCTTTGCCTCGGAGGGTGGCCTGTTTCACGGGGGCGGGGTGGAGCTCCTCGGCATCCAGGCTCTCGGCACGCTTACCGCGGTGGCGTTTGCGTTCGGTGCGGGGGCCATCCTCTGGTTTGGCATGAAGCTTCTTCCGGGCGGCATCCGAGTGAGTGAAGAGCACGAGCTCGAAGGCCTCGACCGCGCGGAGTGTGGCGTCGACGGCTACGGCGGGTTTCTCGGAGGAAGCAGCCCGGGCCCGGTCGACGTGGCCCCGACGCGGGTCGAAGGCGCCACCGCGCAGGTTGCCGCGGCGACGAACTGAGGCTCGAGCGGCCCGCCCTGTGGGGCTCTAGACCGATGCGGGCTAACGTATCTCGGGGGAACGGAGGAAGCGAATCGGCTTGGGCCTCGAGCATTGATGGAGACCACCGCGCGGGGGGGCCATCGGCATTGCGCTGTAGCCGGCAGACGCCGCCTCTCGACGTATCTCAATCGACGGGAATGCCCGGGGCGGGGAACTGGTCGCAGAGGTCCCGAACCTCTCCGGCGATCTTCTTTTGCTTCGCCTCGTCGCCAGGGTCGTCAACGATGTCGGCGATGTAGTTCGCGATCCGCTTTGATTCCTCGATCCCCATGCCCCGGCTCGTGATCGCCGGACTCCCTAGCCGAAGGCCACTCGGGTCAAAGGGCTTCCGCTTGTCGAACGGCACCGAGTTGTAGTTCGACACAATCCCCGCCTGGTCGAGGGCCTGCGCCGCCACCTTTCCGGGCACATCCTTCGGGGTGAGGTCGCAGAGAATAAGGTGATTGTCGGTGCCCCCGGTCACGACATCGATCCCCCGTGCGAGGAGCGCTTCGCTCATCGCCTGCGCATTTTCGACCACCTGTTTGGCGTAGGCCTTGAAGTCGTCGGTGGCGGCGAGCTTGGCGGCGACCGCGATGCCGGCGGTGGTGCCATTGTGTGGTCCGCCCTGAAGGCCTGGAAACACCGCCTTGTCGATCTTCTTTCGGTGCGCTTCGTCGCAGAGAATCATCCCGCCGCGCGGGCCGCGAAGGGTCTTGTGGGTGGTGCTGCTGATCACCTGGGCTTTGCCCACCGGCGACGGGTGTGCCCCGCCGGCGATGAGCCCCGAGATGTGGGCGATGTCGGCGACCAGGATGGCGCCCACCTCTTCCGCGATCTCCGCGAATTTGTCGTACTCGACGATTCGCGAGTAGGCGGTCGTGCCGCACCAAAGAAGCTTCGGCTTGTGCTCGCGGGCCAGGCGCGCCACCTGGTCGAAGTCGATGCGGTGGTCGTTTTCCCGAACGCCGTACTGCACCGCGTTGAAGTAGCTCCCGCTGATCGACACTTTCCAACCGTGGGTGAGGTGTCCTCCCGACGGGAGACCGAGGCCCATCACCGTGTCTCCCGGCTTGCAGAACGCGAAGTAGACGGCGAGGTTCGCCGGCGAACCGGAGTAGGGCTGAACATTGGCGTGGTCGACCCCGTAGAGGCTCTTCAGGCGCTCGATCGCGAGGCGCTCTACCGCGTCGATCGCCTGTTGACCCTCGTAGTAGCGCTTGCCGGCGTAGCCTTCCGAGTACTTGTTGTTGAGAACGCTTCCGCAGGCCTCCATCACCGCCTTGGTCGCGTAGTTTTCACTCGGAATCAGGCGGACTTTTTCGTGCTGACGACGCTCCTCCAAACGGATTTCGCGCACGATTTCTGGGTCTGCCTCGGCAAGCGGGGGGTCGATCATGGGGCGGTCCTTTCGCCCCTTCGCCTTAGCACGGCGCGAAGCGTTTGTGAGGGGTGTACTCTCCCGACGTGGCGAAATCTTCCTTTCCCGCGGGACCGCAGCGGCCGACGTTTTCCACCTTCCGTGCGCTTGCCGACCACGCCACCGTGATTCCGGTGAGCCTCGAGATCTTCGCCGACGGAGTGACCCCGGTCACCGCGCTTCAGACGGTGGGCCAGGGCGAAGGGAGCTATCTCCTCGAGTCGGTGACCGGCGGCGAGAAGTGGGCCCGCT
>JBCCZL010000543.1:0-7056 GCA_039187775.1 Myxococcota bacterium | reverse complement strand
GCGCCGCCGCCGGAAAGCGCGGAACCCGAGGCGGAGCAATCGAATCCAACGGAAGTGGGGCCCGAGCTCGAAGCGGTACAACAACGTCGGGCTGAGCTCTCTGAGCAGGCGGAGTCTCTGGCGTTGGGAGACGATGGTATCTCACACGCGTTCAGCCGCCGAGCCATCATCCGCGTGGCGCTGCCCGCATCGCGCGAGTTCGAGGTCAAGGTCACGCACCTGGAGGGAGAGGCGTCTTCGCAAACACTGGAACGGGTGTCGCCACGGCCGGCGATCGGGGAAGATCGGATGATGTGCGTGGAAGCAGGTTGTTCGCTGAGTGCGCGGTTCGAAACGACCCAAGAAGGAGATTGGTACTTCGTCGCCACCTCGGCCGAGTCCGAGGCCCGCTTTGAGCTTCATGCAGTTTCAGCTTCGGATTCGCCCTAACCGATGTCCGGCGCTCCTCCAGTCGATTGATGCTACGTTGTCGCCGTGTTCCTTCGTCGAATCACTGCGATCCTCGCAATCCTCGTGGGGCTTGGCTGCGGAGCTCGCTCCGGGGTCGAGGGTCCGACGCCCTCCGACGCCGCTCCCGACCGAGCCGCTGAAGTCTCCGACGCGTCTTTGGACGCGGCCGTTCTCGATGGCCCCGGGGTGGATGCGGCCGTTTCGGCCCGCGCCATCGGGGTATGGCGGTTTCACACCGTTCGAGCGCTCTGCGACACGATGGCGGTGGCGATCTGCGAGGACGACGACGTGTTCATCCGTCTTTCTCCGGACGACCTTTGCGATGGCGCCAACCCGCTGGGCGGAGCACCGTTTCCCGCCATGGTCGATTGGACGTCTTCCCATGACGTCACGCTGCGATTCGACATTGTGGGGGAGTCGTACGAGTTGATGCTGCGGTTGGTAGAAGCCCCCGATGCGGCCGACGATCGTCTCCAACTCGTCGACTTCACAAGCACTGGGCGGGGCTTTCGCTGGGAAGACGGGATACGAGAGGGAACGGATCGCTTTCCGCCGCTTCCGGCCGATTTCATCACGTGCGGGTAGGTGCGGCCGGCGCTCCGGAACACTGCTCACCTGGGATCGTTGAGCTGCCGGATCGCAGTCTGACAGCGATGGCTGATTCTCCCGTCAGGATCAGTTTGCGAGGGGGCATCGTGAAGAGACTACGACGGGTCGGGCGTCGCATGACTCGTCTTTGGGTTCGATGCGGTGTCGTCGCGGGCACACAGGATCACCTCGGCAAGGGGTTCGAGGACGGGCCCGCCAAGGAGTGCGGCATGACGAATCGTCGCAATACTTGCGGTGGGGAGAAGCGACGCGGCCACCCCTCCGGGGGTAAACGGGTTGGCGACAAGCGCGTTCCGAACGGTCTGCAGCTTCACCCATTGACTCTGGCGAATCACGCCGAGGTGGGCCGGAGTGGTCGGCCTTCGGCTCGCAATGCGAAGAATGTCAGACTCGGAGAGATAGTCCGCGTGCGCGAGAAGCCGCTCGATGTACGCCGGATCTTCGTGCCGACATCGGCGACGTATCTCGTGCGCGACCCAGGGATAACGGGCCGCTTGCGCGGGCGAGGAGAACCAGGCGCCATAGGGCACGCTGACGCTGGTCGTGGACGACAGGCCGACTTCAGGGAGACGGGCTTTTCGAGGGAGCTCGGCGACCGCAGGCCCCGCACGAAGAATCATCGCCAAGAGGCTGAAGTCTCGGGCTCGTGCGTGGGCTTCGAGTTTGCCGCGACGCGACGCGTGGCCGGGGTCGTGCAAGTGGGCAAGCCAGAGCGAAACCGGGAGGGCCGCGCGGCGCGCCTTCTGATTGCCGTGCAGCGCCGAGGAGAGGACATCGTGAACGACAGCTGCGGCATCGTCAGAAGCGAGCGATTCGAGCCGCTGTTCGACAATGCACCGCTGCTGAACGAACTCGCGGAGACGGCAAACGACGGTGATGAGCGAACCGCTTTCGGCGGCGTCGGGCATGTACTTCACCGTATCAACTCAGACCTGCCAAACCCAGCCCGCCTTGATGCACGCCCAGCGCTCAATGCTGTCTCGACCGTGACCTGCCTTTCAATTCGGCGACCCGGTGTCCTTGGCTCTGCGTCGACGGGAAGAACACCCGGAGCGAGCGTCAGGTTCTGCGGTACGTCGAAAGCGTCGCTATGGGTTTCGACGTACGATTTGGCGGTTGAGCACCCAGACCCCCCCGGGTTCCTGGGGGTGACTGCCCGTAAACACGTAGACGCCGCGGATACGTCCACAGTGCACGCCCCACTGGCGAATGGGCCAGTCGCGGCGGACGGTATCGGTCGGCTCGCCGAAGTTTGCCATCGGAACGAGGTGCGGAGTGGGCTCGCTCTCGTCGCAAAGTTCAAAGCTGGCCCGTCGTCGAATCGTTTGCTGGGAGGACGCATTCCAGCGGCCGGTCTGAAAGCAACCGGCAGACATGATCATGACGAGTCCAATGATCCCCGAGTAGAGGCTCCGATTCTGTCCTAGGCGCATGGTGGACTATGAACGAAGGTCAGCACCTGACGACTCGCGCCGCGCTTCCGACAAAGCCTTGCAATATCGAACCGCTATCCTGTGGTCTACCCGAAGGGCTCGTGGTCGAGCGGCCATCGGTCCAACCTCACTCATCGTCCTCGGGTGACGGCACCCACTTTTCCAGCGCGAGGGCGATGCCGACGGAAAGGAGAATGGCTCCTCCGACACCCGTCCATCCGAGCCAAAAAAACCCAGGCAGAAACAATATCGCGCCGGGAATGACTGCAATCGCGCCTTTCACGGCGCGGCGAAGATTCTTCGATCGTCCCCGAGCATTGATTTCCGCCAGGGATAGTTCTTTATCGCTCTCGGTGTTCACGCGGAGAGGCTAGTTCATCCGTGGAGACCTGCCACTCGCGTGGGGCGGCAGAGGCCGGAGAGGCCTCCGCGTTGATGAGGTTTCCGTCACCGCCGAGAACGCGCAGGCGTAGTCCTACCGCGGACGAAGGTCCACAAGGACCCAGCCGCCCGAGCTTCGGCTCCCGTGTCGTCCTCTCCGCGGAGGATGGAACAGGGATTCGGAGCTTGACCGCCCCTGGTAGCCGTCGCCGGGGTGAAGCCAACGTGGAGTGCCGATGCTCGCGCAGTTCGGGCTACTCCGTGGCGGCGACAATGGTGTACGCGAGTTCGGTGGTGGCGGCGCACAGCACCTTTGGTCGAACCCGGACGACGGCGAACGCTTCGCCGTCCGTCCAGTGAATGAGCTCGTCGTTGTCTTCTGGATCCCAGAAGTCGACTTTGGCTCCGTCCCGCAGCGAGGAGAAGAAGTAGTGGTAGTCGTCCTGGGGAAACCAGTGATTGAAGATGGCGACCCGCCAGGGGCGGTATGGCTTCCGTCGCAGGAAGTCCAGTTCGACTCGGTCGCCTCCCTCCAAGACCTCCACTTCGAGCCGTTTCCCTTCGGTAAGCGGAATCCGGTAGATCGTGGCTCGGCCTTCCACGCCGTCCACATTGAGCTCGTACTGGAACTGGGCGCATTCCCCGCTCGGTTCTCGTTGAAGGAGCGAGTGGTAGCTCACCCCGCCCTCGTGGGTCTCGCCGGGTGCCAACGTGATCATGTCGCTTTCCCGGGTCGACATGCAGACGTCCATCCGAAACCGCACGCGGTCATAGAAGTGCGGGGGCATCGGGATGACATCCGCCTCAGTGACCGCGAGCTCGCATTCGACTTCGCCCAGCGCAAGCGCGTCTTCGTGGGTCGAGCGGTGGGACGCCTCGTTCTCGATCCCGAGGGCGCAGCCCCCGCTGAGGCTTATCGCGAGCAGTGCGGAATAGTGGTTCATGGGATTCCCCTTCGAGGGCGAGGTGTCGGGCCGGCGGTGGATGACACTCGATGGCTCCACGCGCCGCGCTTGCGTCCATGGGCAGCACGCCGTGTGCCACGTCGAAACCGGCGACGGCACGCGGGCGGAATGTGTCGCGGCACCAGGACCGAACAGCCGACCCGCCACCTGGCTGGTGTCTCGAGTCCGCTGCCATGGTTCGAGCTGCCGGCCCGGGGGCGCTCCTCGCGGTTCGCCGTGAACGTTCGGCGGTTGGGGCGGCGGTGGTGCCGGTTGGGGGCTTTCCTGCTGCGAACCGGGTAAAAATGGCCCTAGCTCCCCGCTATGGAACGCGCCGGAATCGAGTCGATTGGCCTAAAGCTCCCCTCCCTTTCGCTCGATGTTCGGGAGCTCGCCCCTGCGCGAGGCGTCGACCCAAACAAGTACACGGTCGGCCTCGGCTGCAACGAGATCGCGCTCTGTGGTCCGGACGAGAGTGCCGTAACCCTTGGGGTGGCGGCCGCCCGACGGGCCCTCGAGCGGTTCGATGGCTCGCTTTCGGACATTGGATTGCTTGCGGTAGGGACGGAGACCGGCGAGGACATGAGCCGTCCGCTCAGCAGCTCAGTCGCAGAAGCGCTCGGTCTTCGCGGCGCGTTCCGAAGCTACGAAGTCAAACACGCGTGTTACGGCGGAACGGTGGCTCTCCGCCAGGCCCTCGAGTGGCGACGAAGTGGAGCGGCTCGAGGCAAGGCCGCCCTCGTGATCGCGAGCGATGTTTCGCTTTATGCGCCGAAGGACCCAGGAGAACCGACCCAGGGCGCTGGGGCGGTGGCGTTCATCGTGCGCGAACCGCGCATTGCCGATATCGACATCGAGAGCTTTGCGTACTCGGAACCCGCCTTTGACTTTTGGCGCCCGGTCGGCGAAGCGTTTCCGCGCGTTGAAGGCCCCCTCAGCCTCGATTGCTATAAACGAGCCACCGTGGAAACGTTTCGTCAGCTCGCCGCTCATCGGGGGACGTCGGTGGAGGAAGCGCTCGGAGAGTTTCACGCGGTCTGTTTCCACGTGCCGTTTCCGAAGATGGTTCGAAAGGCGGTCGCACATCTCGGAGAGGTCGAAGGCTGGAGCGAAAGCAAGACCGAGAGCTTCTTCGATCGGCTGGTCGACCCGTCGATGAACTGGAATCGAAGCGTCGGCAACGCCTACACCGCCAGCCTCTGGCTCAGCGTCGCGAGCGCGCTTGCGGGGAGCAAGCCGGGCACCCGCATCGCGGCGTTCAGCTACGGATCGGGTTTTGGTTCCGAGCTTTTGACGATGACCGCGGGGGTCGACGCAAAGGCAGGTCTTTGGGCCCAGGATCTTGGCGAAGATCTGAGCGACCGGCGGTCCCTGTCCCAAAATGAGTACATGGAGCTCCGCGAAAGCGCGCCGGCGTAGCGACGCCGGGCGCAGTAGTCCGTAGGAGAACCCGCCTGGGGAGCAAGCAGGAGTACGCTCGAACGAGCCGAAGAGGATTGCCCCCGAGCTGCCTCGTGCTACCAACGGCTTATGTTTCGCGTCCTCGTCTTGCGTCTCGCTGTCCTCGCCGTCGTTCTCGTCTCTGCTTGCTCCGACAGCCGACGTCGTTCGTCCGACGATAGCTCGGTCGGCGGCTCAGATGACGGCTCCGTCGATGGTTCATTGGCGGACCGTACGATTGGACCCGATGGTCAAATCGAGGATGCAACCGCGGACCGCACCCCCATCCCAACGCCGGCGGTCACCGCCCTCGACCTGCTGCTGGTCATCGACAACTCGGGATCGATGGAGGAGGAGCAGCGCTCGCTCGTACGCGAGATTCCTGCGCTCATTCGCGCCCTCACGACCGGGGACATCAACGGCAATGGCGCCGACGACCCCGGTGATTTTGCGCCGGGGTTTTCGGATCTCAACGTCGGGGTCGTGACGACCGACATGGGGTCGGGGGGCTTCCCCAACATGACCTGCGGGGAACCGAATGCTGGCGATGATGGAGTGCTGCGAACCGACGGTGCTTCGTCGCCGGGATGCATGCCCAGCTATCCGCGGGTACTCAACTTTCAGCCCGCCCTTCAACCGGGCGGCGATGCCCAGTTTGCGAGCGATGTCTCCTGCGTGGCGCTACCCGGCCTGAATGGATGCGGTTTCGAGCAGCAGCTTGAAGCGATGCTCAAGGCGGTCACCCGGTCGGACTCGGGCATCCGCTTCGCGGGTGGGGCCGGCCATGCGGACGGGGCGAACGCGGGATTTCTTCGAGGGCCGGATGAATCGGCGCTTGCGATCATCGTTCTCAGCGACGAAGCCGACTGCTCGGCGATGGACCCCGAACTCTTCAATTTGGATACGGCTATCTATGTCGGCAATCCGAACCTTCGCTGCTTCCAGTATCCGGACGCGCTCCATCCCGTCCAGCGGTTCGTCGATGGGCTCCTCACGACCCGCGCCGCTCCCGGCCTCCTCTCGGTGAACTTCATCGTGGGCATTCCGCAGAGCCTCGAGGGCGAGAGCTATCCCGTCATGCTGGCCGCGCCAGAGGTTCAGGAACGCCTCGATCCTTCCGACAACAACCGGCTGGTCCCATCCTGCGTGACGCCAACGGGGCTCGCGTTCCCCCCGCCGCGCATGATTCGAGTCGCCGAGGGCTTGCAGGCCGCCGGGGCACATACGAGCGTCAGCTCGATCTGTCAGGCGTCGTTCGAGGTGCCGCTGCAAGAGGTGCTACGGGGCATCGGCCGGATCCGCACCGGCTCCTGATCCTTCGCCGTCAAGAGCCGGGTTTGACAACAGGCTTCGAACCTCGGCGAATCGCTCGTTCGGAACGGTGATCGTCAAGTTGTATTGCGCGATCTTCCAGCGTCCCGCTTCGAGCACGAACACTCCCGACCCCCGGCACGGTCCGAGGTTGACGGTTTCGAGGTCCTCCTCGAACCAGGCGACATCCCCCGCGGAGGACACCCGCACCGATCGTCGCACGGACCGCATGACCCAGCCTTCGCCGTCTGAGAATGGCTCCCGGGCGTAGTCTCGAAACTCGGCGACCGACCAGCGTTCGGTCGCGTCGGTGCCAAGGAACATGCCCGCGTCCGAGAAATGGGCGAAGTACCGTTCAAAGTCACCACGGGCGGCAGCGTCGTGCCAATCGTCAAGGCTGGTCTCGACTTCGTTGGCGATCTGGCCGATTTCGGTTCGGGACAGGCCACTCACGCCGCCTCCACAGGCACCGATGACCATCGCGGCCG
>JBCCZL010000542.1:0-7067 GCA_039187775.1 Myxococcota bacterium | reverse complement strand
GCCCCCCCCCCCGGTTTGGTTTGGGTGAGCCTGGTGTGGGGAAAGCTCTTGACACCCTCGGGGAGACGAAGAGTTTCGCAGCATGATCAGCGTTGGAAAGAAAGCTCCGGCCTTCACCCTCCCCTCGAGCGAAGGCGACAAGGCCCGTCTGCGCGAACTCGAAGGACAGTGGGTGGTCCTTTACTTCTATCCCCGGGACAACACGCCCGGCTGCACGACCGAAGCGCAGGACTTTCGTGACGCCGCAGAGGCGCTCGAGGAACGAGGAGCGGTCGTCCTCGGCGTCAGCAAGGACAGCCTCGAGTCCCACGGGAAGTTCATCGACAAGTACGACCTCAACTTCCCCCTCCTCACCGACAAAGATGGCAAGGTGCTCGAAAAGTTCGGGGCCTGGGGCGAAAAGAACATGTACGGCAAGAAGTCGATGGGCATTATTCGCACGACGGTGATCATCGACCCCAAGGGCAAAGTGCGGAAGATCTTCTCCAAGGTCCGCGTGAAGGGCCACGTCGACAAGGTCCTCGAAGCCCTGGACGAACTCCAGGCGGAGTAAACGCAGTGAACCGCGCCGGTCTCCCGGAAGAGCGCGGGACTCTCGGGAAGACCGTCGACTGAATCCACGCGCGTACTGGACGAGTACTATTGGATAAGCAGCGTCAGCGCTCGTTCTGCGGGCGCAAGGCGGAGCGCTGCGGCCACCACGGCACCCGCATCGGCGGTTGGCACAAAACTCAGCGAGGCACTTTCGATGCGACCCGCATTGATGCGACGCTCAAGCCGCGCCAGATCGTAGCGCATTCGATCCCCGCCACCGAGCCGAGGAATCGCTTCGAGGCCGCGCTCTGCACGAAACGCAAAACCCGCCTGCACCACCCGAACCCGGTACTGCGCAGTCGGTTCGAAGGGAGCTTCGGTTCGTTCGATGCGAAGAGAAACGAGCACCGGCGCCGCCGAGTCGCCGCCAAAGAACACCGGATCGACTTCGGCGGCCGACACCGCGAGCAGCAGCCGTCGAAGCTCCTCCGCCGACGAGCCCTCGAGTGCGGTGATCGCGACCGGAAGTCGGCTTGTCGCCACGGCAGAGACCATCGCTCGCCCGAGCGCGTCGTCATCGACCAGCGGCGTCGTGTCGGGAAGGATTCCCGCGCCGGCAGCCAGCTCCGGCTCGCCCGCCGCATTGAGGTGCACCGCGGGAAACGCCCCAAACCGAGTCTCATCGGGACCGACGATGAACAGCGCCGAGAGCCGGATCGTCTGACCACCATTGCCCGGTCCGGCACTCGCGGTGGGAACCGGCTCTCGAGGCACCGCTCCCACTTGAAGCGACACGCGCCGAAGCGCCTCACGCCGTTCAGGCACGAGCCGAAACAGAGCCCGCGCCAACGGATCTCCCCGGTCAGCTTGGGCCTCAAGACGCTTGGTGGCGTCCCACGCGCGCTGGAGCGCGGCCACCGCGCGGCGCCCGGTCGCCCCGGGAATCTGGCGGAACACCGGCGCGCAGGGGTCCGCGTCATCGCTCACCACCGTGGTCGCGCAGTCATCGCCTTCTTCCGCCAACACAGGAATCGGATCCCGATGGCTCGCCCGTTCGAGGATTCGATCGACCACCCAGAGCTCGTGCATCGGGCCGGTGTCCGGCGGGCTCGTGGTGTCCCCGCGCGCAAAGCGCAACGTTGCTGCGGCTTCCTCGGTTGCTTCGCGGTAGATCCCGAATCCGAGGTCGTCGAGTTCGTCGAGAAGGAACTCCGAAACCCAACTCGGCTGTACGCCAAGCGACGCGCCAAGTGCAGCTTCACCATCGTCGTCCCCGGCGAGTGCTGCGGTCACCGCGAGGCGGGTCGCGAGCATCGCCCGAAGAAAACGTCCCTCGCGAAGTTCCGCCGGGTCCACCCAGAGGGGCATCTCGTGGGTCAGTCGACGCACCAGCCGGAGAGCGTCGGTGGTCGACGGATCGCCAGCCTGAAGCGCCCGATGAACTTCCCGGAGCAGGGGTCGGGAGTTCTGGGCTTCGGCGGCCATCGGCGGGAGGACCGTCAAAACACAAAAAACGCAAATGATTCGAGACATCATGAGGCGTGCGGCGTCCGCTACCCATGAACAAACGGCGGGGTGGGAGCGCTCTGAAGGCCTGTTTGCGCCGTGCGAGGTGCGCGTGAGTCGCTTTTTGTTTCGGTTCTGCTAGTTTCCGCCGCTCACTCCGCCGGCCGCTATGCAGCTACGAACGTTTACCGTCCTCGATTCGCTCCAGCCCCAGCTCACGGGGTTCCTTCAGACTGTGGCGCCGGGGTTTCAGCCGCTCGAGGGGCAGGCCGCGCTATTTGTCGAAATCGCGCCAGGAATCGCGATCAACAACCTCACCGACGCGGCGCTCAAACGGACGCGAGTCATGCCCGGCATGCAGATCGTCGAACGCGCGTATGGACTGCTCGAGGTCCACCACGACGACCAGGGCGAGGTGCGGGAGGCGGGCGCGGAGATCCTCAAGCTCCTCGGCGTCGAGGAGCACGCCCGCCTTCGACCGCGCATCGTATCGTCCGAGATCATCACCGGCATCGAGCCGTACCAGGAGATGATCATCAATCGCATGCGCCACGGCGACATGATCGCCGAAGGACAGACTCTGCTCGTGCTCGAAACCTATCCAGCGGCCTACGCGGCGATCGCGGCCAACGAAGCCGAAAAGGCATCGCCGGTCCACTTGATGGAAGTCCGGACCTTTGGTGCCTTCGGGCGGCTTTACATGGGCGGCGGGGAAGCTGAGATCGAAGAGGCCGAGAAGGCGATTCGCCGAACGCTCGAAGCGATCGAGGGCCAGGAAGAAAAGAAATAGCGTCCGATGAGATCATTGGTCGGCGCGCCGACCCACGCGCCTCGCGCGCCCCAGCGGAGCCACGTCTCGGGAGGACGAGTCGCTCCACGAAGGAGGAAACGGTGAAAGAAGTACAGTTTATTGTCTTGGGACTCGCGTGCGGTGCGCTTGCCGCGTGTGGCGATGACGGACGAAGCGGCGATAGTCGGGATGGCGGTCGGGACAGCACGATCATGCTTATGGATGCATCCACGACCCCCGACTCGGCCATCATGCTCATGGAAGGTGGCACCGACGGAGCGCTTCCGGAAGCGGGTAGCGACAGCTCGAGCGGCTGTCCTCCGGCGATGGTCCCCGCGCCAGCGGGAGCCGCGTGCGCTCGGGCAACCGCGACCTGCCTTCAGGGCGCAACCACGCAGCAAGCCCAGCAGGCGTGCGTGGCCATGGACCCCAACCCGGGAGCCTGTCAGAACTGCATCATTCAAGAGGTCACCGCGTGTGCTTCAAGCCCGAGTGGCGGATGTGGACAGGCGTTCGGTGACGTCGTCTGTTGCGGCGAGGCCAACTGTGCGGGCCAGTCGGGGCAGGCCCTCGAGATGTGTCTTCAGACCAGCTGCCAGGCCGAAGCGGTCGCCCAGCAAAACTGCCTTGCGATGGCGGCGACGCGTTGTCCGGTCACCGCCCTCTGCTTCATGTAGCGAATCATCGCGACGCTCGATCTCCGACGATCGTTCGTGTTCCTCGGGATCTCTTCGTTTCCGATGATCGACTCGTAGCGCGGGGCCAAACCCGGCCCCGGCACCCGATTCACGAACGATACATACGACATGAGCGGGGCAAATCGCACCGCTCCATTTGACTCCGCGCGATCTGTTTCGCATGTAGAGGGGTCGCTTTTGGGCCCTTTTGACTCCTGGTGAGGGGGATGTCGCGGGCCCGGACGTAATCCGTGGAGATGTATATGACTTATCGTCTGGTTTTATTCATTGGAGTGGTCGCAATGGCGAGCGCGTGTACCAGCAACCGAGGCCGTGGCGGCGGCGGGAATCCGCGGCCGGCCGATGCCTCGGTCGACCGGGACGACCGGCCGGTCGACAACGATGCGAGCACCGACGTCCCGGATGCGATCGTGATTCCCGACGCCACTCCCGACGCCCCTTCGACGGGATGCAGCCCCGCCAACTGTCCTGCACCGATGGTCTGTGTCGCGGATATCTGCGCCCCCGAGTGCGATGCGGCGCGGCGTTGCGCGACCAACTTTACGTGCGAAGATGGCCGCTGCGTGCCCGACGACCCGCCCCCGGCGTGCCCTTCAGACGTCATCCCGCGCGTCAACATGCCCCTCTGCGCCGCCACCACGCTGACCTGTCTTCAGGGCTGCGGATCGGACACCATCTGCATCGGCAACTGCTATGCGGCAGACCCGAGCCCCGACTGCGAAGCGTGCGTGAACCAGAACAATCTCTACTGTTTCAACGTGCGCGGCTGCCAGATGCAGTGGGACTGCTTTTCGGCGTGCGCCGCACGAAACGGATGCATGGACCGCACCTGCGTCGAGCTGAACTGTGCGGCGGAGGACACCGCATACAGCAACTGTGTCGACGGTATCGACGGCTCGCTGTGCTCCGCCGACGTCCTCGCCTGCTTCCCCTAACTCAGCTCTCACGCTGGTTTCGTGAGCGGACCCAAAGCCTTCGTCATCGGGGATGTTCACGGCTGTTTTGATGAGCTGGAGGCGCTCGTTCACAACGTCGACCGAGAGGTCATCCTCGTGGGTGACCTCGTCGCAAAGGGCCCGGCTTCAGCCAAGGTGGTGGCGTGGGCCCGGGAGCGAAGCATTCGGGCGGTTCGAGGCAATCACGATGAACACGTTCTCCGCTTTCGACGAAGCGGCACTCTTCCAAAGAAAGAGACCCATCGGCAGGTCTGCCGCGAGCTCGAAGAGGCGGACTGGCGATACCTCGAGTCCCTTCCCCTCCTCCTGGAACTGCCCGCGCTAAACGCGGTGGTCGTCCATGGCGGGCTGGTGCCGGGGGTTCCCCTCGCGACGCAAGACCCGAAGCACTTGATGAACCTTCGGAGCATTCGCGCCGACGGGACGCCATCCACGCGGATCGAAGGCGAGCCTTGGGCAAGCCTCTACGAAGGGCCGGCCCTCGCGGTGTTCGGCCACGATGCGGTTCGCGGCCTCCAGACCCACCGGTTTGCGATTGGCCTCGATACGGGATGCGTCTATGGAGGAAAGCTCACGGGAGTGATGCTCCCGGAGCGCACGCTGCGCAGCGTCGACGCCCAGGCGATGTACGTCCCTCCAACATGACGAAACCCCACAAGATCTCGATTCCGATGGCCGAACTCAGTGGGATCCCGACCCTGATCCCGCTCCCCGCCGCCGGAGGCATCCCTCAGACCGCGATCGTGTTCCTTCTCGCGGGCGAACCCAAGGCCTACCTCAATCGTTGCCGGCACCACCCGATTCCCCTCGACTCAGGAAGCGGCGAGGTCATGTCGCAGGATCGGATTCATCTGATGTGCCACACCCACGGCGCCCTCTATCGCCGCGAAGACGGCTACTGCACCGAGGGCCCCTGCGAAGGGCTTTCGCTACTTTCACTTCGAATCGTGCGGACCGCGACGGGCTGGGAGCTCGAAGTACCGGCGCTCTAGGCAGACTCGCGCTGGGCGTACGCAGCGGGTGCGCTAAGCGGACCGACGTCCGACCATGGGAGGGTTTCGGAGTTCGGCAGGGCTTTGTCCCGACGGGTGAGGACCTCCGCGCCGTCGTCGGTCACGAGGATCGTGTGCTCGAACTGCGCCGATAGACGCCGGTCCAACGTAAGGGCGGTCCATCCGTCGGCCTGCATATCGACCTCGTGGGTCCCCAGATTGATCATTGGCTCGATGGTGAAGATCCACCCACGCTTCATGCGCCTTCCGCGGCCTCGTCGACCGTAGTGCTTGACCTCGGGCTTCATATGGAACTCCCGCCCAACCCCGTGGCCAATGAAATCGCGCACGACCGAGCAGCCCTGTGCCTCGGCGTACTCCTGGATCGCCGCGCCGATGTTCTCCATCCGCGCGCCGTGCTTAACCTCGGCGATTCCGAGTTCGAGACAATGCCGCGACGTCTCCACCACCAGCTTCGCTTCGTCGCTCGGCTCGCCGATGTAAAACGTTGCGCTCGTGTCGCCGTGAAACCCCTTCTCCTTGGGCAAGTAGGTGGTCACGTCGACATTGATGATGTCCCCGTCCTTCAGGACCTGCTGTTCGTTCGGAATGCCGTGGCAGATGACGTCGTTGACGCTCGTGCACACGCTCTTGGGGAACCCCTTGTAGTTCAGAGGCGAAGGATAAGCGCCGCGCTCGGTCACGTAGTCGTGCACCCAAGTATTGATCTGCTCCGTGCTGACCCCCGGCTCGAGTCGATGGCCCACCATGGTGAGCGTCTCGGAAGCGAGGGTGCAGGACGCTCGCATGAGGTCGAGCTGTCGAGGGTTGAGGATTTCGATCTGAGCCACGCCCCAGCCTAGCAGACCCGCCGAGTCGTTTCCGGCCGAAGGAAATCCGGGCTAGTCCTTCACCCGCGTGAGCTTGGTCGGTGATCGGGGTGGAGGCGCCGCCGGCCGTCGTGCCGAGCCGACGATGAATACCCGAGGTATTTTGAGGAGGCAGCGAAGCGGTCGGTGCGGCGGACGGTGGTGGATCCGTCCCGAGGGCGAGCAATGTCACGCGGGTGAAGGACTAGTAGATCTTCGTTCGAAGAAACGAACCCTTGCCGTAGAACGCGACGTAGGCCGCAGCGGCCACCACATTGCCGACCGCGATGGTCCACCAGAGCGCGGTTCGAGGCAGGTGCAAGACCTCAACCACCACGTAGGCCGCCGGCACGACGAGGAGGACGAGGATCGATGCATCCAGGACCATGCTAGCGAAGGTCGCCCCCGCTCCGGTCATCGCCTGCGACAGCACGACCGCGACCCCCACGAAAAGGTAGGTCCAACCGATTCGGTGAAGGTATTCGTCCCCCGCTTGGAGGACGCCGGGCGACGGATCGAAGAACCCGATAATCGGCTCGGAAAACCCGAGATAGAGGGCGACAAGGAGCGCGGTCGTAAGCAACGCGTAGCCCGACGCGACCAGTCCGGAGCGGTGGGCCCGCCGGGCATGCCCCGCCCCGAGATTCATACCCACGTAGCTCGACGCCGCGGCGCCCCACCCCATTCCGGCTCGAGACGATGATTCTCTTCGTCGGAATGGG
>JBCCZL010000541.1:0-7068 GCA_039187775.1 Myxococcota bacterium | reverse complement strand
TTCACCGTTTGCGCGGCTTACCTCCTCACTTCTCGCTCGAAGTGCCTCAAGCACTCCTCGCTCCGAGGCTGTGGGGGCACTCGCGCATACGGCGAAATGCTTGGTTTCCCCTACGGATTCAAACCGATTGCCGCTCTAGCGGACGAGGAGCACTAGATGACCGTAGTCCTTCACCTTGTATTCGAGGCGACGGCGTGCGGTCTTCGTCCAGTCGATCGGCTGGGCGGAAAGCTGTCCAAGCGGCGCGATGCGCACGTGCTCGTTGCCCGACACGTGATTGAACACCGAGCAAAGGGTGTTGAATACTTCGCTACACGCGTCGAGGACGTCTTCACTCGGATTCTTGTTCTTGATGAAGTCGTCGCAGGGCACCTTCGGCAGCATCAGAAGCCGACCCCCGAAGCGCACGGTCCCCTCGAGGTCCGACAGAATCGCTCCCAGGACTTCGTCCTTATCGCCGAGAAGAACGCAGCCGTACCAATCCTTCGAGTTGGGGCGAATTCGCGTTGGCTTCGCTTTCGCAACCGCAGAGAGTTCCGCCGGTGCGTTGATGATAAGCGACAGCGTCTCTTTTACCGCAGCCGCCTCCGGCAGCTTCAGCGGCTCGAACTCCAGCGCTTCGGCGGCTCCCACGGCTTTAACCCAGCACCGGGGTGAGGTTTTCTTGAAACGAATCGGCAGTGAACGGCTTGGCGATCAGAAACATCGCGCCTTCTTCGGCCGCGGTCGCGCGCATGTCCGGCGTTCCTTCCGAAGTCACGAAACCGAATCGCACATCGACGCCCTCCGACTTGAGCTTTCGAAGGAGTTCAATTCCCGTCATCTCCGGCATGTTCCAATCGGAAAGCACGAGGTCGGGCTTGTCGGCCGAGATCGCGTCGAACGCCTCGACGCCATTGGCCGCTTCCGAGATGGTGTGTCCTCCGAAGCCTGCCTGGCGGAGCGTTCGCTGTACGATCTTCCGCATCACTTTGCTGTCGTCGACGATTAGGATCTTCATTTCCGGCGATGTCCTTTCTTCTCTCGCTCCCCGATGGCGGCCCTAGCCACCCTTCGTGAAGCAACGGCGGGCGCGGCCCAACTTTGAGGGAGGGCCTATTCTCGGCTCCGGCGGTAGGCCTCTTCTTCCTCGTCGACCTGTTCCCGCGTGAGCACGCCCATGGTGATGAGAATCTGGCCGAGACTCATGCTGCCGTCCTGCTGGAGCTTGAGAATGCGATCCACCTGGTCGGCGGTCATCAGGCCTCGCTCGACCGCGATGACTCCGAACGGGCGCTTGTCGGTGGCCTGGTCCTTGAGCACCCGCCAGACCTGTTCGGAGGTCATGAACCTGTTCTTAAGGGCGATCCGACCGATCGGGATGCGCGACGCCTGCTGGCGGTCGAGGGCTTCCAATACAGTTTCTGCGCTCACCAGCCCGCGCTGAAACAGGAACACTGCGAAATCGCTCATTCCCAGGAAGTACGGACAACCGTCAGAAATTTTGTGGGCCCGAGAACAGGGATACTGAGAGACGAGTTCCCGAACCACGCAACGTTCGGCGACGTTGCATTCTGAACCGGCCGAGGCGGCGCTGGCGAAGCCTCGGCACCGCTCGAAGGCGGTTCGCGCCTTGTTTCACCCTGCGCATCGGCCTTGGCCGCGGGAGCCAGGTCCTTCAATCGAAGGGGGGTCGGCCGTACGGCCTTGACTGAGGCAACGTGGAACTGACCGAGCTCAACACTCTTTTGGCCATGGTTGACCCCGATGAGGTCGGCGAGCTCGCCTCGATCGCAACCCAGCTTGAGACGCACGCCGACGAGGCGGCGGGAGACCCCAAGGGACCGGGGCGCTCGATGCTTCTTCGCTCCGCGGCAGAGCGAATCCAGAGTGTTGCCGATGGTTCCGCCACCGACCCGGCCGCAGTCCTCGAAGCTGCGCGAAAGCTCGTGTCTGCGGCAACCACTGCTCGGTCAGGCTCCGCTCCTGCCCCCGTCCCTCCGAAGAGTCCTGACGCCGAGTCCTTGGAGCCGGTCGTCGCGGAGGAAGCACCCGCACCCACTCCTTCCGAAGCAGGCCCCGTGGCGGACGCTCCCGCAGCACCTGAACTCCCCGCAGCATCCGAACCGCCTCCGTACGATGGACCCACCGAACTCGTCATCGTCGACGAAGACGCGGAGCTCCTTGATGAGTTCATGGCGGAAGCTCTCGACAATTTGTCGGAGGCAGAGCGCGCGCTCCTCGAGCTAGAAGCGGACCCCACGGACCGGCAAGCCCTCGACACGGTGTTCCGCGCCTTCCACACCATCAAGGGCGGCGCTTCTATGATCGACCTCGCCGCGATGGCAGAGATCGCACACCGCGCCGAGTCCCTCCTCGACCGGATGCGTCAGGGCAAAGCGATCTGCACCGGAGACAACGCTGAGCTCGTGCTTCGCGCGGTTGACGTTCTCGGTTCGCTCGCCAACCGAATCCGAGAACTCGGTCCCAACCAGCGCGAGCCGCTAGCGGAAAACTACATTCGCTTGTTCTCCGACCTTGGACGAAAGCCCGCGAAGTCGACCGCACCGGCCAGCGCGGCGACGGCGTCAACCTCGGAGGCGACGAGCCCGCCCGCCGACGAGCCGGCTCCCTCGGAGCCAAGCGCGAAAGACCCGGCAACGGTCCAGGACGACCCGTCTCCCCCTGCCGCCGCCCCCGCGGAGGCCACGACCCCTCCTTCGACGGCAGAAGCGGAGCCCGAGCCCGTTCATCCCGCGACGCCGCCCCCCGCACCCAGCGAAGCGGTCCCCGTCGCGGCGCCGGCCGAAGCCGCGCTCCCCGCCCCACCGTCAACAAATGACGCGCCGCCTTCCACACCAACGGTCCCCGATCCAACCCCGCAGACCCCCACTGCTCCGACCTCTCCGAAGCAAGCCGTGGCAGCGAAGGCCCCACCCAAGGCTCCTGCCGCCAAGGGGAAGGAGTCCGCAAAACGAACGGCCAAGAGCGATTCGTGGATCCGCCTCCGGAGCGAACACCTCGACTACCTCATCGACATGGTCGGTGAGCTCGTGATCGCAAACTCGATGCTCCGCGAAGACGTCAGCTCCATCCCCGACAACCGAGGACTCCGGACGAAAGTCTCGCAGATGAGCAAGATCGTCCGCGAACTGCAGGACCTCAGCATGGGGTTCCGGATGGTTCCCTTCAAGTCGACCTTCCAGCGGCTTCAGCGGGTCGTCCGCGATGCGGCATCTCGATGCGGCAAGCAGGTGAAGTTTCAGACGGAGGGCGACGATACCGAGATCGACCGCAATATGGTGGAGGTCCTCTCCGACCCGCTGATCCACATGATCCGGAACGCGGTCGACCACGGCGTCGAGACCCCCGACGTGCGAAAGGCCAACGGCAAGTCGCCAACCGGCGAGGTCACGGTGCGGGCGTATCACTCCCAGGGGAACGTGGTGGTGCAGCTCCAGGACGACGGGGCAGGTCTCCACAAAGAGAAGATCCTCAACAAAGCGATCAAGAACGGCGTGGTCACCAGCGAGCGGGCCGCCAGCATGACTGACTCGGAGATCTACAGCCTGATCTTCGAGGCGGGGCTTTCCACTGCGGAGAAGCTCTCCGCCGTCTCCGGCCGGGGCGTCGGGATGGACGTGGTGCGGACCGGGGTTCAGTCCGTGGGCGGGCGAATCGACATCAAATCTCAGGTCGGCGCGGGGAGCACGTTCACGATCACGCTGCCCCTCACGCTTGCGATCACTGACGCGATGGTGATTCGCGTCGGCCCCGAGCGCTACCTCATCCCCACCGTAGACATCGAGACGTCGATCCGCCCCACCGCAAACATGCTGACCACAGTGGCGGGCAAGGGGGAGCTTCTCATTCAGCGCAACCGCCCCCTTCCGCTCCTTCGGCTCCACGATCTTTTCAGCATTCCCCAGGCGAAGACCGAGCCCACCGAAGCGTTGGTGGTGGTGCTTCAACACGCCGACAAGCGCTGCGGAGTTCTGGTGGACGAGCTCCTGGGTCAGCAGCAGGTCGTCGTCAAATCGCTCGGCGAACGAGTCGGTCAGGTTCCCGGCGTGAGTGGCGGCGCCATCCTCGCCGACGGCCGAGTCGGACTGATCCTCGACAGCGGCGAGATCTTCTCACTCGGCCAGGGCCGTCACCCATCCATTCCAACCCCGGAAGCCCGGGCCGCCTGACATCAGCATGGAGAACAGCGAGACCGTGGAAAATCAACAAGCTGGAGACAACGGCGTCGGCGAGCAGTACCTCACCTTTGCCCTCGACACCGAACAGTACGGAATCCGCATCACCCACGTGAAGGAGATCCTCGGTCTCCTTCCGCTGACCCGAGTGCCTCGAACCCGACCCGACGTTCGAGGTGTCGTCAACCTCCGAGGAAAGATCATTCCCATCGTCGACATGCGGCGAAAGTTCGGTCTACCGGATGCGGAGGACACGCGCTCGACGTGCATCATCGTCGTGCCCCACGGCCCGTTCGAGATCGGCATCGTCGTGGACTCGGTCTCCGAGGTGGTCAACATCCCCGACGGACAGATCGATGAGCCTCCCGACATGGAAGAGGGATCCAACACCCGCTTCCTGATGGGCATCGCCCGAACCACCGATGGGATTCGGCTCCTTCTCAACATCGACGAGGTCCTCTCAGAAAACCTCGTCGACGGCGACCGAAGTCGAAAGGCGGTCGCATAGCCGGTCTCCCGATCGGATCACAGATTTGATTCTTACCTATTGATCAAGAACGCAGGAAGCCATGTCTAAGTCTCTGAAGTTCGGCATCGCCGGAAAACTCGCCGTCTTGCTCCTCGCCTTTGGGCTAGTGCCGACGATGGTCGTTTCGATCGTCTCCCTCAGCGTGTCGGGATCGATCGAGTCCGCCATGGGAGCGCGCCTTCAATCGGCCGCCGAGTCCATCGCCGACAAAGTCGATCGAAACCTCGCCGAGCGCTACGGCGACGCCCAGGCGTTTGCCCGCAACCGGGCGCTCCTGAACCAGGAGGATTGGTACAACCCAACCGCGGAGACGAACGGAATCATCGACGCGATGAACGCCTACGTCGACATCTATGACATCTACTATCTGACGATCTTCGTCGACACGACAGGCCGGGTGATCGCGGTCAATAACCGTGACGCAAACGGAAACCCCATCGACACCCTCGCCCTCTATCAGAAGGACTTCTCCGGTGAAGGTTGGTTCCGCGACGTAAGCTCTCGCAACTACACGACGTCGATGCCCCACACCGCACCCGGAAATGGCGGTGCAACCGGCACCGTGGTCGAAGACCTGCACATTGACCGCGACGTTCAAGCGGCCTACCCGAGCGACGAAGCGATGACCCTCGGCTTTTCGGCACCAGTCTTCGACGCATCGGGCGAGGTCATCGGCTACTGGACCAACCGGGCGAAGTTCTCGATCGTGGAGGAAATCGTGGCCGATGCCTACGCGAGCCTCGCGTCCCACGGATACGAATCGGCCGAGCTCACCGTCCTCGACTCGGAGGGCGCAGTGATCGTGGACTTTGACCCGCAGAGCAACGGCTCCACCGAGGTTCAGCGCGACATGGGTGTCCTCATGCGATTGAACCTCGCCGATGCGGGAGTTTCGATCGCTCAGCATTCGCTTGAAGGGGGGAGCGGCTACGAGCGAAGCTTTCACGCGCGGAAAGAGATCGAGCAGATGGGCGGCTTCGCCCATCTCGAAGGAGCCCTCGACTTTTCGGGGATGAACTGGGCGGTGCTCGCACGCGTCGCCTCTGACGAAGCGCTCGCCCCGCTCTACACCATTCGCACCGGCATCCTCATTGGGACCGTCGCGTGTTCGATCCTCATTCTCGTCCTTGGTTATGTTCTCGGCCGACGCGTCGCTGCACCGTTTCGCCGGATGGCCAAGGCCGCATCGGCGCTCGCCGAAGGCGACCTCGAACAGGACGTTCAGTACCGTTCGAAGGATGAAGTCGGGTCACTCGCCCAATCGCTTCGCACCCTCGTGGAATCGAGCAAAGAGCTCGCGGTCAGCGCCGATGCCTTGGGACGCGGCAAGCTCGACGATGAGATCGTTGTCCGCTCCGAACACGACGTTCTCGCGATGAACCTCAAGCAGGCGCAGAAAGCGCTTCGCGACATGACCGAAGACACCCGAACCGTCATCGGCGCGGCTCGGCGAGGAGTGCTCGATACCCGCGTGGACGCGCGGAGTTACGAGGGAGCCTATGCGGAGCTCATCGAGGGCCTGAATCAAACCCTCGAATCGGTGGCGGTCCCGCTCCGTGAATCCCGGAAGGTCCTCGACGCGATTGCCGAGCGGGACCTGAGCGCGCGCCTCGACGGCCAATACGAGGGCGAGTACCAGCAGATTCAGGACTCGGTGAACCGCGCGGTGCAAAACCTTGTCTCCGCGCTCTCGCAGGTATCCCAGGCTTCGGAAGAGGTCTCGAAGGCAAGCGCCGAGATCACCAGCGGCAATCAGATGCTCGCAAATACGTCCGCCGACTCGGCGAGCCGGTTTGAGGAGATCACCGGAAGCCTCCAGGAGCTCGCCGCGATGAGTCGGCAGAACGCGGCGAACGCGCAGGAAGCACAGACGGTCGCAGGGACCGCCCGATCCGCCGCCGACGCGGGCACCTCGGATATGCAGCAGCTGTCCACCGCGGTCACCAGCATCAAGCACGCGGCCGACGAAACCGCGAAGATCGTGAAGACGATCGACGACATCGCGTTTCAGACGAATCTCCTCGCGCTCAACGCTGCGGTCGAGGCCGCGCGAGCGGGCGATGCGGGCAAGGGCTTCGCGGTCGTCGCGGAGGAAGTCCGAAACCTCGCGATTCGAAGCGCGGAAGCCGCTCAAACCACCACCAAGATGATTCAGGAGTCCGTGGCCAAGGCGGACCTCGGCGTTCGGCTCAACGAGCAGGTGGGGACTCGCTTCGTGCAGATCACCGACCAGGTGCGGCGAGTGGTGGACGTGATGAACGAGATCACCGCCGCCTCCGACGAGCAGAGTCGTGGAGGCGCGCCAATAAGCCCCGCCCGCCCCGAGATGTCGCGCGCCCCCCCCGATAGCCCCCCGACAAC
>JBCCZL010000540.1:0-7076 GCA_039187775.1 Myxococcota bacterium | reverse complement strand
CTCGGGCTCAGGCTTGCCTCGCTTCCCCCGCTCGTAGCGAGAGATCGTCTGAAGTGAGACTCCGATCTTTCGCGCCGCTGCCTCCTGCGATAGGCCGGCGCGCTCACGGGCCGCACGCAAACGGCCCGGAATGCCTGCTAGATCTGCCCGTTCGGACATGTCGGTATAAACACATGGGTCACACCCACCCGCAATGAACTTTTCGGTGGCGACCGCTTGGTTGCTTGACGACATGACCGGTCAGTTTATACCGTTTGGTCATGGACGCAAAAGCGAACTCCAGCCCATTCGGTCGTCGGCTTGAAAAGGCGCGTGATTGTGCCGGGTTATCCCGACACGCCTTGGGCGCCAAGGCGGGGTTGGACCAACAGTCGATCTACCGATACGAGCGCCGTGGGAACCAGCCGACGCTTGCCATTGCGACTGCCTTAGCGGATGCGCTTGGGGTCTCGCTTCGCTGGCTATCGACCGGCGAAGGTGACGGGCCGGTTGAACACCCAACGACCCCGGCGGCCTGATCGTGGGTGGCCAGGCGAGAGGGGGACTCGCAGTCGTCGATTCGTCGACCGGGCTCCTCGACATTGAACGGGCGCGAGACTTTCTTGCGAAGTGCCGAAACCTCGACGACGTCCGAGAGATTCGGGACCGGGCGAAGGCAGTCGAGGCCTACCAACGCAGCCGGCGAGCATCTCTCGAAGCGCAGCAAGACGCCGCGGAGATAGCGCTCCGGGCAGAGCGGCGACTGGGAGAGATGTGCGCCGAAATCACCGTACGTGGGCAGCCGAAAGAAATGTCGACCCGCACGACATTACCCGAACTGGGAATCAGCCGGGACCAATCGTCCCGGTGGCAAACGCTCGCCCGCATTCCTGAGACCGACTTCGAAGCGCACGTCAGGACGGTCCGGGAGAATGGGGAGAAGCTCACCACCGCCGGCGCGATCCGAGCAGTCTCAGACTCGTCCGATCATGACGGGGACGAGTACTACACGCCGGAGCCTCTCATCGAGGATGCGCGCAAGGTGCTCGGGGGAATCGACGTCGACCCGGCGTCTTGCGCCTTCGCCCAGAACGTGGTCCGGGCAACACACTTCTACACGAAGGAAGACAGCGGCCTAGACCACCTCTGGATGGGCCGCGTCTTCGCGAACCCTCCGTTCAGCCACCCATTGATCGCGCTCTTCGCCGACAAGTTTCTCGGAGAGATCGAGGCGGGCCGTACCGACGCCGGCCTCTTCCTCTGCAATACGACCGACGCAAAGTTCTACCACCGACTTCTGCGCCAGTTCCCTGCGTGCATCTCCGAAGGCCGCATCAGCTTCTACACAACGGCCGGCACGCATTCGCAGAACCGCCAGGGGCAGACGATTTTCTACCACGGGGAGGACCTAACGAAGTTCCGCCTCGTGTTTGGCAAGTACGGAACGGTCGTCCGAGCCTTGCTCTGACGTCCGCACAGACGGAGGCAGAAATGGGAGCAAAGAAGAAGATCGTTCGGACGCCCAAAGGCGCGCGCAAGCAGACGGAGGTGCCGGGCACCGAACGGCAGATCGACACGGAGATCAGCGATGCGGCAGAGCGGCTCCACAAGGTGCGGACTGCGCGGATGAAGCTCACCGACAAGGAGACCGCGGCCGCAGAGGATCTGATCGAGGTCCTCGAGCGGAAGGGGGTCGAGGAGTACGTCGACGAGGACCTCGAGCTCAAGGTCACCCTCCGGAAGGGGAAGGACCGGGTCAGCGTCACGAAGCTCAAGGATCCGCCGGCGAGGGTTGCGCCGGAAGCCGACGCCGCGGAGTAGCCATGGAGCTCCGCCCCTACCAAGCCGAAGCCATCGAGAAGGCGCGCGAGAAGCTTCGAACGGAGCGGTCGACCCTCGTCGTCCTCCCCACCGGCGCCGGGAAGACCGTCGTCTTCTCCGAGATCGCAAGGCTGGCGATCGAGAAGGGCGGACGGGTCCTTGTCCTTGCGCATCGCACCGAGCTGCTTGACCAAGCGACCGCGAAGCTAGAAGCGGTGGCACCCGACCTCAAGGTCGACCGCGAGCAAGCAGGCAATCGCGCGGGTTCGGCTCCGGTGGTGGTGGCATCGGTGCAGACGCTGGGACGTCCGAAGCGCCTCGCTCGGTGGGATGCGGATGCCTTCCGACTGATCATCGTCGACGAGGCGCACCACGCTGCAGCGAACAGCTATCAGCGGATCTTGGCGCACTTTGCTTCCGCCAAGGTACTCGGCTTCACGGCAACACCGGACCGGTCCGATGGCATTGGCCTGCGGGCGACCTTTGAGTCGATCGCCTACTCGCGATCGATGCTGGACCTTGTCCGCCTTGGTCACCTCGCGCCGATCTCTGGACGGGTGGTCACTGTCGAAGGCTTCGACGTCGAAGGGGTGAAGGTCGTCGCCGGTGACTTCCAAGAGAAGGGGTTGATCGAGGCGCTCGACGAACCGGGCGTGTTGGACTCCGTCGCGAAAGCCATCCTCGCGCACGCCGGTGATCGGTCGACCTTGGTCTTCGTTCCCGGTGTCGCCATTGCCTACGACCTCGCCACGCTTCTCGACGAGGATCCCAACGCTGGCGGCGCCGTAGCGATCGATGGCACGACCGCGGCAGACGAGAGGGCGATTCGGTTCGCGCAGTTCCAACGCGGATCAAAGCGCTTCCTCGTCAACGTGGGCATCGCAACGGAAGGTACCGACCTACCGCGTTGCTCTTGCGTCGCGGTCGTTCGCCCGACGATGAGCCGCTCGCTCTTTGTGCAAATGGTGGGCCGAGGCTGCCGCCTGTTCCCCGGCAAGAAGGACTGTTTGGTCCTCAACTTCGCCCCGAAGAACTGCCGCCATCGGCTCATCGTGCCTGTCGACGCCATGCTCGGCGACGACGTGGACGAGCTTACGCGGCAGGCCATTCGAGAGCTTGCCGAGCTCGAGCCCGATGCACCGGTGGAGAGCCTCATCGAACGCGCCGAAGACATTGCCGCCGATCGTCGTCGGAAGGTGCACTCGATCGAAGCGCGTCTAAAGGCCTGGGACCCCTTCGGGATCCTCGATGTCTCGGAGCCTGCGCATGGCCGCGCGGTTCCGGACGATGAGCGCGACCGCGCGGCCGACTTCGCCATCGACTCGGGCGTCCCGCCGGATCTGATCTCGAAGATGACGGCGGTCCAGATTGTCGCGGTCGCCCGATCCATTCGCCAGCGAAAGCGCGCCGGGCTGTGCACGGTCAAGATGGCCCGGCAACTGGCCCGACGTGGTCTCAATCCGAATGCCTCCATGAAAGCAGGCATGCGGGCGATGGCGGCACTCGGCCGCGTGAAGTTCAGATTCACCCCGCCCAGCCTGCATGAAGACCCCGAGCTCCGGTTGCCGGAGGGCGATGCCGCATGAGCGACGCGCCGGCAGGCGTATACGTGCCGCTGCACCCCAAGAAGCTGGTGCCGCTCGCCGCCTTCGATGAGGCCGTCTCCACCGCCGGAGAGCTCGAGCAGCGCTGGCCGGGCTGTGCCGTTGGAGTGCGCGCCGATCGGGCCGGGCTACTCGTCGTGGATGTCGACGTGAAGAACGATGCGCCGGGCCCGGAGACCATGCGTCGCCTCCAGGCCATGCTCGGCGCCCTTCCACGCACCCGTGTTCATCGGTCGCGCTCTGGCGGCTGGCATTTGCTCTTTCGGGCGGTGCCGGGCGTCCGCTCCGCCCAAGGAACACTTCGCGGCCGAAAAGAGCCGGCGACCGGCGTGGACATCGTGGCGGGACGTGCGGTCATCCGGTGGGCGCCTGGAACACCGGGATACCGCCTGGCATCGAACCGACCCATCGCCGAACTACCTGAGGCCTGGGCCCACGCCCTGCGAGACCCGCCAGCAGAGCCCCGCGAAGCGTCGATCCCATCCGGAGACTCACCCGCTCGGCGTTACGCCCTTGCAGCGCTCGAGAAGGAATATGTCGAGCTGGCCGGAACGACCGCTATGCGGAACTGCGCCCTGACCCGGGCCGCGGGCTGCCTTGGGCAGCTCGTTCCGCAACTCACGAGCCAAGAGATCACCGAGGCGCTGCTCCTCGCGTGCCAGCAGAACGATTCGTACCGGGAGCACGGCGAGCGCGTATGTCGGAAGACGATCGAACGAGGCCTCAAATGGGGGATGGCGAACCCTCGGAGTCGGACGCCGCGGTGATGACCGAGCCTCACAACGCGGATCCGGGGCTCGCCTACATTCACGAGCTCAAGATCGACCAAGCCGAGCGCGAAGCAATTCAGGCGGAGGCAAACGATCCTCGAGAACCGCCGCAGCCGAAGCCCGATCCCCTCGTCGAGCAGGCTCGCACACTTCGGGATTGGGGATTCGACCTCGACAAACCTCCGCCGCCAAGACGATGGCTGCTCAGGGCTCCCGATCCCGAGACCGACGGTGAGACCACCAAAGGATGGCTGCCGCTCGGGAAGGTCGGCATCGTCGCTGCTGACGGAGGCACAGGCAAAACCTTCGCGCTCGTCCAGCTCGCCATTGCCTGTGCGATCGGCGCGGACTGGTTCGGGATGCAAGTCGCGAAGCCTGGCCGCGTGTTTATAGGACTCGCGGAAGAGGACATCGAGGAGTGTCAGCGCCGCATCTATTACGCCGCGCGGTCGATGTCCCTCACACCGACCGACGTCCGCCGCGCGCTTGACCGCGTTGTGATCGCACCTGCCGAAGGGATCGATGTCGCGCTCCTTGAGCTTGACCAGGGCGGCAACGCATCGCGTACGCCGAGGCACACGGTGCTGCTGGACATCCTTCAACGAACTGACGAGCCATGGTCCCTCTTGGTTTTCGATCCGCTCCAGTCATGGGCTGGCGTGTCCACCGACCGTGACAACGAGATCGCGGAGCGCGTGATCCGGGCGTTTGCTGCCTTCACCGCCGCCCCAGGCGGGCCGACCGTGCTGATCGCCCACCACACCTCTCAGGCGGGAAATCAGGGCGGCAAGGCAGACGCAGCGTCCATTCGCGGAGCCACCGGCCTGGTCAACTCGGCGCGGTGGGCCGCAACCCTCGCAGCAAGGCGCATTGCGGGGATGGACACCGTCGAACTGCGGGTCGTGAAGAGCAACTACTCATCCAAAGGTCGGGCCATCTCTCTCGTCCGCGACGCGGATACCGGCGCGCTTCGAAAGTGGACCCCCATGGAACGAAAGCGGCGAGAAGCCGAGACGTCTCAGGCGGCCCGCGCGGACCTGGAGGACAGGATCATCCAGGCCATCAAGGAGGGGGACTACACCTCCATCGACGCCATTCGGGGCGTCGTCCGCGGCACGCGCCAAGAGGTCAATGCGGCCATCGGACGGCTCAAAAAGTCGGGGCGCATCGCTCACTCGAAGAAGGGAGAGCCATACAGTGTCACCGCCTAAGTTCCGCCCTGACTGTCGGATCATTCTCGGATCATTCTACGATCCGAGGGCCCATTCGGATCGTGTCGGATCATTCCGGATCATTCTCAGGGGGTTCCGATTCGCTAGGTGTTCTCAGGGGTTAGAGGGCGGAGAATGATCCGACGGAAAGATCCGGGGATCTGCCGAGAGAATGATCCGGGAGACTCGAGGAGGATTTCATCCAATAAAAGTCCACAACAGCAGGACTTTATTGGTGAATCGTACTCCCCGAGAATGATCCGACGGAACACTTATGTTAGTAGGGCGGATCATTCTCCCTCTGATGTCCGCGAACAGGGACATAACGAACATGAGCGAATCGGAAGAGTTGATGGACCGACCCCCGCCGGACGAGGCGGCCAGACTGATGCGCCACCGGTACGAGGAGATGCGGAGCGTCTTCCCCGACCTGTCCGCGGAAGCGCTTGCGACGATGGTCCTCGCGAGCCTTGTGAACGATGTGGCGAACCAGCTTCAGGACATGAGGGCAGCGCTCGACCGCAGCTAGCGTTCGTGGTTCCAGGCCGGCCCGTGTCATGGAAGCGGGCTGGGCAAGGGTCACGGGGCCAACGTCGCACCGAAGGGTCGATGCGCATTGCCGCGCAGCGCGTCCGCATCGTTGCGCGCTCCGCGGTGCCGGCCGATTGGAACCCTTCGGGTCGCTTTCGGCTCGAGGTCGAGAGCCACTACACGGGTGGCGTGCAGGTCATCGAGCTCGACAAGCCGCACCAGGGCGCACGCAGCGAGGGCGACGTCGACAACCTCGAGAAGCTCATCGCCGATGCGCTGCAAAGCCCCACCGGTGAGCTCGATGGTGGCGGTCGAGCACCCTGGTTGGACGACCGGCAGATCGTCGACGGTCGGTCACTGAAGCGATACGGGCAGTCGGTCGACCAAGTGGTGGTGCGCGTGTGGCGTGTGCGCGAAGCCGGCTCCTCTGCCGCGTGCTGCCCGGAAGTGGACTCAGATGGACAGGAGGTCACGTGAAATCAAGCGCCGTGAGAGGGCCTGTTTTGGGCCAGCAATGGGCTAGGCGCATGGGTATATACCGATGCGACTAGTTGTCCTGGAGAGCCCATACGCGGGGGACGTCGCGAAGAACGTTGCCTACGCACGCATGTGCGTCCTGGACTGCCTGCGCCGTGGCGAGGCTCCGATCGCTTCGCACCTGCTCTTTCCTGCCATTCTCGGCGACTGCGAGCCGCAGCGCCGTCGCCTCGGCATCGCTGCGGGCCTCGCGTGGGTGAAGGTCGCCCACGCGCAGGTGTTCTACCAAGACCTTGGAGTGAGCCCAGGCATGCGGGCCGCCATGGTCGAGCCGCACGGCGGTGCACGCATCGAGCGCCGGCTGCTCGAAGAGTGCGCCCCTGACCTCTGGAAGCGTTTTTGCGATGAGCACAGCGCTCGTAAGTAGTTTCGCTCGAATAGTTTCTCCTTTGTGCGGCATTCGGAAGCAACTCAGTCTTCCTGTTCAGCGATGCAGAATGTGAGGGTTGCCGATACGAGGCTCCTGCCTCAGTGCCGCGCTAGACTCCATTCTGCATGTGCGTCGCTACGGCGGGAAGCGTTGCAAATCTTGAGCGTTGTCTGAGAAAGTTCTGAGAATGCGCAGACCGGCACCGGGTGCCGATCCGTATGAGGCGGCACTGGAAAAGACTGCGAAACCGCCG
>JBCCZL010000539.1:0-7081 GCA_039187775.1 Myxococcota bacterium | reverse complement strand
GCGGGCCCGGATCGCCGGCCGATCGATCGATATTCCGACCACCACGAGCGAGCGATTTCTGCGGTCCCTCGGTCTTGGCCCAGGACCCTCGGGCGAGATCGAACTTCCCGAGGAGGATCGGGTGGTGACGGAGCTCGGCTCGGGCTTGGGGCTGTCCGACCGTGAGGCCGCCGAAGCGGCGCTGGCCGCGCTTCACGAAGAGCTCGAGGGCCTCGACGGGGAGCTTCAGGATCGGGAGACAACGGTCGACGACGCGTACCATGATCTCCGGGTCGCCCTCGTCGAACGGTGGCCGGGAATCGAAGATCCCTGGCGAGATGATCACCCGCGGATGCTGCAAACCGAGGGGACCGCGATCGAGGATTTTCTGAACCACGATTCGCGGGCGGAGGTCTATCGACGCGCGCTCGAGGACCTCCAGCCCCTCGAGCAGCGGCTTCAGGCGCTCGGGGTTCGTGAGGCGCTGCTTCAGCGTCTTGTTCGCGCCCACGAAACCGGACGCCTCGCCCGCCGGCTGATCGGTGCGGGGGGGGCCGATGCAGCCGCGTACCGACGGCTCTTGGTCTGCGAGCGAACCCCCTGGACGCCGCTTCGTTGAGCGATCGGTGGCGCGTCGCGGGATTCCTCGGGGTTCCGCTGGATCTCACGGGGCGGTCGGCGTAAGCCCTCGCGTTATGGATCTTATTCCCTCGCCTCCCACGAACTTTGAGGGGGAGGCGTTCTATGAACTCCGGCCGCGTGAAAAGCGCACGTTTCACACGGTGCTTGATGCGGCCAAGCTCCTGGACTCGGACCGCTCCCGGCGGAGCCACGTGCGCTGGACTCGGAGCGACGGGGGCTTCGAACTTCACCTTGAACACCCGCTCCGAAGTGGCCGCACGACCGAGCAAGTGCACTTCGAGAGTACCGCTCAAGGGATCCTTCTTCGCCGCCTTACTCGGAAGGTGTTCGACGTGAGCGACGCGCAGGTTCGATTGGAAGCGGTGGATTTCGGCGCCGCTCCGATGCGGCTCCCCGATCAAACGTACCCAGAAGTGGTTCTGCCGTTCATTCTGGGCTGGATGCCTGCGGACAAAACGACTCGGAGCGTCTACGCGTGGATCAACGATCGCTTCGTGTCGAAGGTCTACGTCGAGAGTCAGGGGCCGACGCACGTCAAGGTGCTCGGTCGCAAGCGCGCGGCGCTCGAAGTGTTGATGTATCCCGACCTCAACGACTGGGTGTCGCTTGGGCCGGTCCTCACCCGTCTCGCAAAGCCGCTCGTGCCCAAATATCGGATGTGGTTCGACCCCGAGCCTCCGCATCGTCCCCTTCGCTACGAAGGGCCCTACGGCCCGCCGGGGGCGCCCGAGATCGTCATCGAGCTCAGTGAGCAGCGGTAGCGCTCGCTACTGGACTGGAGTGGAGGGTCCGCAGATCGGCGCCGGAGGCCGGTTCCCATCGGCGATGAGGCCCCCGACGCAAACCGACACCCGATTGCCTCGAAGCACCCACATCCCCCCGGGGCCTGCAGCAATGTTTCCGCCACTTGGGCTCTGCGCCCCCGTCGGCGCTGGCTGAACCAGAAGCGCGACCGCACCGCCGAGGACAGCACCGAGGCCAAGAATCAGAAAGGTCTTTTTCATGTTCCGACTATAGCGTGAGCTTGAAGAAGGTAGCGCGAGACCAATACGACGGCGTGAACCTGAGACTCTCGCGAGCGCTCGAAGACCTAGAGCGTGAGCTCGAAGCGAAGCTCGTTCCGCGGATCGGTCTTGTACTCGTCGAGCACTGGGGAGTAGGTCCGAACCTCGACGTGCGTGCCGTCGATCCGAATGAGGCGGAGAAACCCGATCCCACCGTCCTGGCGATGCTGGTAGTTGGCGAGCATTTGATGGACGACCGAACCGTCGGGGCGCGGATCGCTTCGAAGGGCAGCGCCCTCATTGAGCACGTGGCCCGAGACCACGAGATGAAGATCGCGGCACGGCGCAACCAGCTCCCGAAACAACCGATCGCCTGCGGCGATCGAATCCGAGGACGCCATTCCGTAATCGAAGGGTGACCAGCGCTGGTCGCTCCGGCTCGCGCTGTAGTGGGTGCCGTCGCTGTAGAGATATGCGTGGTTAACCAAGACGGCGGGGCGGGGGTTCGCGAGGAGCGTTTCCCGGGCCCACGCGACGACCGCGCTGCGCGGCGCGAACTCGAGGCCTACCGCGAGCCACGGTCCGGCCGGGGTCTCGACTTCGTAGATCACATTGTCGCGGCGATGTTCGTCGTACGCGGCGACGAGGCGCTGACCGGGCGCGAGCCGCTCGGGAAAGTAGTCGTGAAACCGCGTGGTCCGGTCGGCTCCGGTTCCGCCTTCGGCGTAGTCGTGGTTGCCAAGCCCAAACACGAGGGGAACCTGGCCAACGATCGGATCGAGGGCTCGAGCCGCGACCTCCCAGTGTTCGGGGCTGTTGTCATCGGTGACATCGCCTTCGTGGAGCACGAGGACGACGGTTTCTCGGGCGGCAAGTTCGCGGAGAAAACGTCCCTGGGCTTCGAAATGCTCGGGATGAAAACGCGCGTAGATCTGCGTGTCCGGGAGGGCGACAAAAGTGAAAGGCGGCACGGTTCTCACGCTAGAATATGGGCTGTCTTCGCGAATCGCTATGCCATCGCCCGTCATTGTCCTCGGACCGCACGCGACCGTCGCTCCCCTCCACCTTCGGGGAGCGCCGCCGGCCTTCGATCCGCGGCCGGTGCCGGCGCGGCTTCCCGGAAGCGTGCAGGATGACCTTCGAAGAGCGGGGCGGATCGACGACGATTTCTATCGGCCCGGCGCAGAGGGCGCGCTTCGGTTCATTCAAGAGAGCGATTGGGTGTACGACATTCCATTCGAGTATCTCCCGGAAACCTCGCCAGCCCATATCGAGCTCGTGTTTGACCGCATCGATACGGTGGCGGAGGTGCGGCTCAACGGAACGCTCCTTGGCCACATCGCGAACGCTCATCATGCCCACCGGTTTTCGCTCGGTTCCAACCTTCTGGAGCAAAACCGCGTCGAGGTTCGTGTGTTCTCGGCGGCTCGCTACGCGCGGGAACACGAAGCTCGGCTTGGCCCGCTTCCGTTTCTCAATACGTCGACGCCGTTTAACTTCGTGCGCAAGCCGGCCTATCACTTTGGTTGGGACTGGGCGCCCGATCTCGGCTGCGTGGGCCTCTTGGGGGCTCGGGTCGAAGGCTACGCGGGGCCTCGGATCGATGGGGTGCGGCCCACGCTCTCGCGGAAGGCGGGGACGGCCGCGCTGTCGATCGCGATCGACGGTCGGCTCAGCAATGGAGATGACGTTTCGCTCGAGCTCTTCGACCCTCGGGGGACTGCGGTCGGACGGGCGGCCGCGGAGTGGAGGCGAGGCGAGGGCTTTCGAGCAGAGCTGAACGTCGACGCGCCCGAGCTATGGTGGCCGCGGGGTTATGGAGATGCTCCCCTCTACCGCGTGGACATCGAAGCACGTTCCGGGGGGGCATCCGAACACCGCTCCTTTCCGATCGGCCTTCGAACGGTCCATGCACGCACCGAGGGCGGAGGCTTCACCCTCGAGGTCAACGGAAAGCCCATCCTGGTCAAAGGGCTCAACTGGGTTCCCAACCACTGCTTGACCCACCAAGCGGAGGAGCCCGAGCGGTTTATCCCGCGGATCGAAGACGCGATCGACGCGGGAGCGAACCTTCTTCGCGTGTGGGGTGGAGCCAGCTATGCGAGCGACGCGTTCCTCGACGCCTGCGATCGTCGAGGGGTCCTCGTGTGGCAAGACTTTCCGTTCGCCTGCGCGTGCTATCCGGAGGAGCCGCCGTTCGACGAACAAGTCCGAGTCGAGGCGGAGACGGCGGTGCGCCGCGTGGCCCGCCATCCGTCGCTCGTCGTGTACTCGGGCTGCAATGAAAACCTCTGGGGCTATGTCGATTGGGGCTGGCGTAACGCGGTCGCCGAGCGAAGCTGGGGCCGAGGCTACTATTTCGGTGTTCTTGCCGACGTGTGTAGTGCGCTCGATCCGAGTCGCCCTTATCTGCCCGGAAGCCCGTACTCCGGAACGTTCAGCGAACGCGGAGAGCCCCATCCGAATGCCCCGGAGCTCTTCGTTTCGCACGTGTGGGACGCGTTCGAGGGTGCGGATCATCCGGTTGTCGGAAAGGTGGCGCCTCGATTCTGCGCGGAATACGGGTTTCAGGGGCCGCCCGGGACATCGGCGCTTCCGTCCTTGGATTTCTCCTCCGCGGCGGTGATGCACCATCAGCGGTCGGACCGCGCCGAGGCCCGAGTGGCCGCGCGCCTCGCGTACTATTTCGGAGAGGTGATCCGAGAGCATCAACACGCCGCGCGGAGCCTCGCACAGGCCCGCTATCTCATCGACACGACGGATTGGTTTCGAGCGCACCATCCGGTTTGTGGCGGCGCGATCTACTGGCAGCTCAACGACTGCTGGCCGGCCCTTAGCTGGTCCCTCGTGGACCATCGGGGCGAGCGCAAACTCGCGTTTCATGCGCTCCGTCAGCTCTTCGCGCCGCGACGGGCGGCGTTCGTTCGGGGGCCCGCGGGGCCGCGTCTGGTCCTCATGAACGACACCGACGACGAGTGGTCCGATCGGGTAGAGGTTGGGGGATTCGCCCCGGACGGCGCCCGTCGGCAGCGCTGGGAAGAAGACTTTTCGGTGCCACCTCGCGAGAATCTTTGGGTGGAAGGACCGCCGCTTCCCCTCGCGGAGCGGCTCTGGGCTCGCGCGGGCGATGTCCGCGGCGACATGGGACCCGGCCCGGAGCCGAGCCTCCCCGAACCCCGGTTCGGTCTCGAGGTCGACGGCCATGACATCTCGGTGACGGCGGAGACCCTCCTCGTGGACGCGTTTATCGAGGTCCTGCCCGATGCGGCTCCGGTCTCGGTGGACGGCCAGCTTCAGACCTTGGCGCCGGGGGAGACGGGCCGATTCGAGCTGTCGGCGCCGGCGAAGGTGTCGGTCCGAACCGCGAATCATCTCGTGCGGAGTGGCGGTTGACCGAACGCTATGAAGATCGGGAGCTCGAGCTTCCACGACGTTATCCCCTCCGCAAGACCCTCGAGGGGCTTCGCATGATCTCCCGCGACCCGACGATGCGGTTTTCGCAATCGTCGGTGGTGAAAGCGTGCCGGACTCCCGAAGGGCCGGCGTCGATGCAGGTCGAGGCTCGCGACGGTCGGGCTCGGGTGACAACCTATGGCCCGGGTCGGCAGTGGCTTCTGCAGGAGGCGCCGGACCTCCTCGGCCTGAACGATCGACCGGAGGCGTTTCAGCCGACCCATCCGCTGGTAAAGACGCTCCACCGCCGCTTCGCGGGGGGACGAATGGCGCGCGAACCTTCCATCTTTGCGGTGCTTTTTCGCGTGATTCTTCAGCAGCGGGTCAAGTCAAGGGATGCTGGTTATGCGTATCGCAGCTTGGTCGACACCTACGGTGAGGTCGCGCCGGGGCCGCTCGGCCTTCGCCTCCCCCCGTCGGCAGAAGTGCTTGCGGGCCTCCCCTACTACGTTCTGAATCCCCATCGGGTGGAGAAGCAGCGCGCGGACATTCTTCGCCGGGTGGCCCGGCACGGCCCGAAGATCGAACGATTGTGGACGCAGCCCGCGGCGGACGCCGGCGCGTTTCTTCGAAAGATCCGCGGCATCGGGCCCTGGACCGAGTCCCTCGTGCGCGCCTACGCGTTCGCCGATGCGGACGCCGCGATCGTCGGCGACTATCACCTCCCGAGCGCGGTGGCCTGGGCCCTTGCCGGAGAGCCTCGCGCGGATGACGCGCGGATGCTTGAACTCCTTGCCCCGTTCGCCGGCCATCGCTACCGGGTGCAAAAGCTCATCGGTGCCGCGCGCATCGAAGCGCCCCGCTACGGACCGCGCATGGCTACGCCGCTCTGGATGAAGGACCGCGGCTGACCTCAGACCAAGACGACAGCGCGGAACCGGAGGAGGCGTTTCACGCTGGAGTCGGGGAGGGCGTTATCGTCCTTGGGGTCTCGCCCGCGGGTACCCTGGGGTAAAGACTTCCAGGAAAGCGCCGTTTTTTCGCTGATGTCTCGATCGATCGATCGACGCCGCACCATGGCCGAATCCGTTACTTCGCCGACCTCTTCTCGTACGTTTGGCGGACGATGGGACCTCGTGCGCCCGATCGGTGAGGGCGGCATGGCCACCGTCTACGAAGCCCGCCACCGGGTGACCGGGCAGCGAGCCGCTCTCAAAGTGAGCCAGCGAACCGGTGACGATGAGTCTCGAGCGAGGTTTCTTCGCGAGGCTCGACTCGCGTCATCGATCGGCCACGAAGGCATCGCCCAGGTGTACGACGCGGATGTCGACTCCGAGACCGGGGAGCTGTTCATCGCGATGGAGCTGCTGGAGGGCATCACCCTTCGACGGGCGCTTGACGAAGGCCGAAGCGCTGCCGCGTTGGTGCGGGCGCTCCGCGCGGTGTTGAGTCCCCTTGGGCTGGCCCATGAGCTCGGCATCGTTCACCGAGACCTCAAGCCGGAAAACGTATTTCTCTGCGAGCCCGAGGGCGAAGCTCCGTACCGACCGTTGGCCCCTCGGGGTCCGGTGAAACTCCTCGACTTCGGAATCGCTCGGAGCGAAGCCTGCGGCAATCTCACCCAGACCGGCGCAACGATGGGTACGCCGCACTACATGAGCCCGGAGCAGGCGCAGGACGCCCGAGCGGTGGGACCCCCGAGCGATGTGTGGGCGATGGGAGTGATGCTCTACGAGGTGCTGGCCGGCGAACCTCCCTTTGTCCGAAGCTCGCTTCACGCGGTCGCCGCGGCGATCTGCACTCAGCCGCACCGCTCGCTCCTCGAGCGGGGGGTCCCGGTCGATCCCGCGCTGAGCGAGCTTGTCGATCGCTGTCTTCAGAAGCAGCCCGAACACCGGCCACAGGACGCGCTCGCGCTCCTTCGCGAGCTCGATGCGGTGCTCGGACAGACATCGCTTCCTCCAGGCGGGCCGTCCCCTCCGCCGAGCGCGGCTCGCTCGCGGTGGGCCGTCCGGTTCCGCGCCGTCCCGGGGGCGGGCCGGCGCGATGAGAGCGGAGTGCAG
>JBCCZL010000538.1:0-7095 GCA_039187775.1 Myxococcota bacterium | reverse complement strand
GCCGGTTCCTCCGGCGCCACCGACGCGCGGACGAGCTGCTCCAGCTCAGCGCCGGGCGGGGTCGAGCCTGCTTCGGGCGCGGTAAATGGATCATCGAGCGCGGCCACCTCCTCACTGGTCTTCCGCTCTCGAGGAGGCCGCTCATCCTCCGCCTCCTCCGCTGCTGCCGGATCCAGTGGAGGGGCGATCGCCTTCATCGCCGCGAGTACCGACGGCCGAACATCATCCGCGGTCCCGGAATCGCGCGGAGGCGGGGCCACCGACGGGATGTCCCGCCCCGCCCGCCGGTCTTCCAGCGCGATCGCGATCCGGTCCTCGCCGGCCGGCCCCTGCACGCCAAGGATCGCGCCGTGGCGCGCGAGATCGCCAAGCGCGCTCTCCAACGCCGACGCCGACGTGGACCCGTCGGCGAGAATCTCGCGAGGTGCTTCCCCCTGGGCGAGGCGCTCGACCAGGGCACGCACTGGCTCCGGGCTGGTGTGCTCGAGCGCATGAAGCACATCCGGCCGAAAGTCGATGTTCGACGCAAGCGGCAGATTGGTGCCGCTCACCGCATCCAAGACCGCGCCAAGCTGATCGGCACTTCGGCCGAGCTCGGACTCGAGGGGCTGTTCGAACGTCGCGCGAAGCGGTCCTTCCGCATCGGACACCGTGAAGCGACCCGCCTGTGCGCCGAGGAGTTGGGGAAGCGCCCGAGGTCCGCGCGCGAAGGATCCGTCGGTCGCGGTCCGGGTCAAGTCGACAAGATTTCCTTCACGGAGATCGACCTCGAAAAGGTTCCACGCGTCTCGCGCGGTGACCCGCGCATTCGGTCGACACGCTGCGACCGAACGAAGGAGCGTGAGGATCCCCGTCCGTTCGATCCGACCGCGAACGTCGCCCCCCGCCTTGAGGCGAGCTTCGAGCTGGGCGCGTGGTCGAAGCACTTCGCGCACCTTCTCCAGGATCTGCCCACTTCCCGCTTCTTTTCGCAGATACCCGCTGGCCCCCGCCGAGAGCTCCCGCATCCGCTGCAGGAAGTCCTCTTTCCACGAGATCAGAATCACCGGGACATGGCTCAACGCCGGATCGCGACGAAGGGCCCGGCAAAGCCCAAAACCGTCCAGCTCGGGCATGAGAATGTCGCTGATGATCGCATCAGGTGCGCGACGTCGGGCCGCTTCGAAGGCTTCTCGCCCGTTTTCCGCCTCGATGACCGTCGCTCCGGCCTCGCGCAGAACCCCGGCAAAGAACCAAACCACCGCGGGGTCGTCGTCCGCGACCACGATTCGGCGACCGGTGAGATCGACCTCGACATCCGTTGCCGCGGCATCGTCGTCGACCAGCGCCATCACCGCTGGGCCACCCCGGCGGGGCTGATCCCGGTATCGTACCTTGCCGCCGCTTCGCTGAGCGACATGGGCGCGCACCCGGGCGATCGTCGACCATGCTGCAGCGAGAAGCTCGACCCCATCGCCCATCGCGATCTTGGTGTCGCGCCCGCGCTCCGCGCTGTCCGCGATTCCACGTTTGATTTCGGTGGCGAGCCGGTCCGCGAGCTCGCTGAGGGTAAGCTCGCCGAACTCGTCGAAAAGCTGCTCTTCCGGCAGGGTCCCGGTGACCTTTCGGATCGCTCGAATGAGAGTCGACGCATCGAATGGCTTTTCGAGGATCTCGTCGATGCCGTCTTCTCGAACCGCAACGAGGTCGCTCATCGCCGCGCTGTCGACGAGCGCGATCACCGGAACGAAATCGGTGAGCGGATCGCTCCGGAGCCGGCCCACAAAGTCGATGTCCGCCTCGACGAGAAGCGACCGGTCTCCGACCACCACATCGGGCGCGGTGGTGCGCGCAAGACGGAGCGCGGCCTCCGGGTCCGAGGCCGCCGCCACTTCAAAGTGCTCGCTCGGCAGCGCACCCACCATGCGGGCTTGCCATTCCACCGAATCGACCACCAGAACGCTGAGCACGGTATCGAGAGCCGCGATGCGGCGAGGCGCCCCACCCCCGGAAAACGTGCCGGGAGCATGCGGAGGCCGACGCGCGGCATCGGCCTTGGGCCCGTCGCTTTCCGGAAGCTGCGCTTCGCTCCTCGGAGAATCCCCGATGGCGGCTTCGTGGGTGGGGGCTTCGCGGGCGGCGGCTTCGCGGGTGGAGGCGTTCTCTGCGATGGCTTCCTCCAGGGAATCAACCCCGGTCGCCGCCCCTCCGCTCGGAACCGCATCGTCTCCCGCATCGTCTCCCGCATCGTCGGCCACATCTTGGCCAGCGGTTCCTAAACCGCTCGCTCCTTCGCCGGCCGGTCCTTCGCCGACCGAAGCTCCGGAGATCGTCGGTACCGCTTCGCGGATGGATGGGCCTTCACTCCTTCCTGCCGGTTCGCTCTCTTCGGCTTCGCCCATCCATAGCGCTTCGCCCACCGGAAGGGTCTCCTTCGCTTGGGCCATCCCGTCATCCAACATCTCGGGGGTTTCCAGTCGTGCAACCGGGGTGAGCGCCTCCGCTCGTTCGTTGCGGGCCTCGCGCTCCGCGGCATCCATCGGCTTGACCGCCGACCCGCTCCCTCCGTCTTCGACCCGCGCACGCACCTCGGGCGGAGTGGCTGCTTGGAGCTGAGACCGGAACGGAGTCACCTCCACCGTGTCCTTTTCCTCCGCCAACGTCTCGACGAGCCGCGCCAGCCGTTCCTTCGCCGCGCCGAGCCGCTCCTCCGACTTCGTTCGACGTTGCGCGATAATGCCCGTAAGTGTCTTTTGACGATCCCGAGGTGACGACGGGGGCGATCGGGAGGGCACCCGGGGAGGCGGCGGAGGCTCGTTCGGGTCGAGCGGCTCCACCGCGGCATAGGAACCGGGGACTGTCGTCTGCTGATCCTGAACCGATGCCTCGCCCCCCACGCTGCTCGTAAGGGCCGGCAACGTGGCGGCAAGATGACTCAATGCATCCAGGTCCTCCTGCGTCAGGGACCGCTCTTCGTCGCGCGCTCGGTCGAGGCGTTTGATCGCGTCCTTGAGGGCGTCGGCGAGCGAGCCAATGCGAAACACCTGAGCGGAAGCGTAGAGGGCGTGGAGACGTCGTCGGAGCTCTTCCCTGGGCCGCCGAGCCTCCGGCGCCCCCGCCAGGAGGGCCACCGCGGCCTTGAGCTCCCGGCCCTTTCGCGGCAGCGCATCGACAAACCGTGCCCGCGCCGTCCCCAGCGCCGTATCCTGACTCGAAGTCACCAGATCCGCATCGTTACATGCCCCGCAGAATCGGGGAAGTCCTTGCCGACCCTGCTACCTTCCCCGCGATGCGCTTCATCGACGAAGTCGAACTCGAGGTGGCCGCGGGAGACGGGGGCAACGGCTGCATTGCCTTTCGACGGGAGAAGTATCGTCCCCTCGGTGGTCCCTCCGGCGGCGACGGAGGCAAGGGAGGTGACGTGGTAGTCGTGGCCGACGAGGGCCTCGGGACCCTCACTGACCTTCGCTACAAGAAGCTCATTCGGGCCGAACGGGGCGAGCATGGCCGAGGCAAGGACCAATATGGCAAAGCCGGCCGCGACTCGACCATCCGAGTCCCCGTCGGCACCTTGATTCAGGACGCCGACAGCGGGGAGCAACTTGCGGATATCTCCGAAAAGGACGCCCGCGTGGTCATCGCCGCCGGAGGCCGGGGCGGCCGCGGGAACATGCACTTCGCCACGCCCTACAATCGGGCGCCGCGCAAGGCCGAGGACGGCACGCCAGGGGAGCGGCGACGGCTTCACCTCGAGCTAAAGCTCATGGCCGACGTCGGGCTGCTCGGCTTTCCCAATGTTGGAAAGTCCACCTTCGTCTCGGCGGTGTCCGCCGCGCAGCCAAAGATCGCGGACTATCCCTTCACCACGATCACGCCAAGCTTGGGGGTGGTCTCCCTCGGCGTTGATCGAAGCTTTGTCGTCGCGGACATCCCAGGACTCATTCAGGGGGCGAGCGAGGGCGCAGGCCTCGGGCACCGATTCCTTCGTCACGTCGAGCGCAACCGCGTGCTGCTCCACCTCGTGAGCGTGGACCCGGATCCCGAGCGGACCCCGGAGTCCGACGTCACCGCGCTGCTGCAAGAACTCGAACGCTTCGACGCCGAGCTCGCGACGCGCCCGATGCTCCTCGCGATGAGCAAGGCGGACCTTCCGGAAGTAAAAGCGGCGTACCCAGCGTTCGCCGAACGGATGCGCGCCAAAGGCCGGGAAACGATGCTGTTCTCCTCCGCAAGCCGAGAGGGCCTCGATGAGCTCCTCCTTCGGCTCGAAGCGTTGCTCCGCGAAACAGCATCGGAGACAGAGACAGAGCCCGACTCGGAAACCGGTGGCCCCGCCGAAGCCAGTTCACCGTAGCGTTCCGGCTCGAGGTCAGTCGGACTCGGGCTTTGACAGAGTCTCGACCGTCCGCCGACACGCGTCACGCACCAGCGCCGACGAATCGGTCGCGGCCCGCTCGCGGACCAGTGGGAGGTGACGCCGGTCGCCGGTTCGCCCCACCGCGGCGGCGGCATTTCGAAGGAACCCGTCCCGACCGGCCCGACGAACCGGTGAGCCTTGAAAGCGCTCGGCGAACGCGGCTTCGTCAAGGTCAAACACCTCTTCGACGGTAAGCTCGTGCCACCGCGGGTGGGGAGCAAACGCCGAAGCGTCGAACGGTTCGCCTCGGCCACGATTAAACGGACACACGTCCTGGCACACGTCGCAGCCAAACAGCCAGTCCGACACTTGATCGAGCTGCTCCTCCGGAATCGGACCGCGGTGCTCGATGGTGAGATACGAAATGCATCGTCGCGCGTCGAGTTGTCGAGGGGCCGCGAACGCCTGAGTCGGGCATGCGTCGAGGCAAAGGGTGCAGCTTCCGCACCGCTCCTTCATCGGTTCGTCCGCCGGAAGTTCCGCGTCGGTGACCAGCGTTGAAAGAAACACGTGACTTCCGATCCCGGGAACGATCAGGCAGGCGTTCTTCCCGATGAACCCGACCCCCGCTCGCTCCGCCCACGCTCGCTCGAAGACCGGCAACGAGTCGACGGAAGCACGCACTCGATGGCCCGCCGCACGAAGGAACGACGCGAGCTTTCGAAGTCGCTTGTGAAGGACGTTATGATAGTCGCGTCCGACGGCATAGCGTGCGATCGACGCCCCCAGGGGCTGGGGGGCCGGTGCGCCGTCGCTGTACGGCGTACAGAGGACCACCACGCTCGTCGCCGAAGGGAGCATCCCTTCGTGGCCGACGTCGCAACGCACCTCCGCGGTGTCTTCCATCCACCGCATCTCTCCATGAAAGCCGCGTTGAAGCCACACGCGGAGACGAGCCCCCGCGGCGGTGAGAGGCTCGGCACGAGCGACACCCACCCGCGCGAAACCCAGGGCAAGGGCACGGGCAACGAGCTCGGACTTCAGATCGGTCATGGCCGTTGAGGCACCATGCCCGCTCCCCATTTCGACGTCTAGCAGCAACCTTGTATATCCACGGGTTGCTGCTCGTCAGAAGCGCGTCGGGGGTTCTTTAGATCGCCACTTCCAGCTGAAGCTGAGGTACGAAGAACGGGAGACCGAACCTTGCGACTTCCTCTTCCGCAAAACTTACGATCACCTCGGGCCAGGCGACCCCGACGAGAAACTCTGCGCGCACGAGAAGATTCGGAAGGATTCGCAATCGGGCTCCCACCCGGGTGTAAAAGATGCCCGTAAACACCGTGTCATCGAGTCCGACGAATCCTTCGGTCGCGGTCCCATCCATGAACACCGCAGTGGCCGCGGCGCCGACCGCCGCCACCGGGCTGAACCGAAGGGGAAAGCTGCCCTCGATCTCCAAACCCAGCGCCGCCACCTGAACCCGAGCGCGGTTTCCCTGGTTTTCGACTTCTCCCCCCCCGATCGGAATCATTCCCACCACCCCGGCCCGAAGATAATCGGAGACCGCGCCCCGCGCGTGGACGAGAAAGGTGGGAGACGAACTCACGCCCCCAGCGCCGAAGAGCAGTCCCGGCCCCAAGGAAAGGCTGTAGTTCCGCTCCTCCCGCGGCGCGGACGCGACGCGCGGCCGCGGCGAGCTTACCGCGCCCGCGTCTTCTTCAAGCTGCGGTTCGGACGGGGCAGCCGACGGCGCCTCGGGAAGCGACCGTGCCTCGACGGATTCTACCTCGTGGCTCGCGTCGGGTTCCGTCGCCTGGCGTTCCGCTTCCGCCACCTCGAGCAAGGTCGCCCGAAGATGCTCGACCGAAAGAAGCGCCGCGACGCCTTCCGGATCTTCCTGCGAGCTCAGGCTCACCGCGCGAATCACCACCTGGTCCATAGGACGCTCGGCGATCCAGATCTCGATCTCCTCTTCCTGGCGATGCGCCTGAATCGCAAACGCCGCGTCGTGCTCCTCCATGAGTTCGAAGAGCACCCGTCGCGCCTGAGGCAGCGGTCGATTCACGCGCTCGACCGCGAAGCCCGAAGCCTCGAGTTCGGCGGCAACCCTTACCGTCTCGGGCTCTTCGCTGCCCAGCACGACGACCCGCGGCGATATTCCTGCCTGAGCGAGCGCCAGGGACGGCCCAAGCAGGCAACCAGCGATGCCGATCGCTAGAGAGCGGACGAGGAATAGCCGAGGTATTGTGAGGAGGTAGGCCGAAGGCCGGTCGCGGGTGTGAGCGGTGCGGTCCGGTAGTGGAGGCGTGTGCGGAGGATTGCAACAGCCTGCGAACGCGACGCCTCGGAGATAGGCTCTAATCGCGAAGACTCTCGGCGAGGGGTCGATGGGGACCGTTCGGATAGCGTTCGAGGTAGGTCCGGGCCGCCTCTCGCGCCGCCGTGGCGTTTCCGGCCCGATATTGGGCTTCCATCAGGCGGCCCTGCGCATCTCGGGCGAGCGCGCCGCCGGGCGCTTCGGCGAGATACGCCGAAAACCACCGCGCGGCTGCCGCGGCGTCGCCCTCGACGTCGAACGCGAGGCGTCCCAAGGCAAACGCCGCACGTGCCGCGAGCGCCCCGCCACCGTGCCGTTCGCGGACGGTTCGGTAGGCTCGCTCCGCAAGGTCGACACGACGGGCAAGGCGGGCCGCGTCGCCCAGCCGCAGGATCGCCCCCGCGTCTCCCGACGCGAGGATGGCCTCGATGTCCGCCTCGGC
>JBCCZL010000537.1:0-7104 GCA_039187775.1 Myxococcota bacterium | reverse complement strand
CTCCTTCGGCGACGAGCGCCTCCATGTGATCTTCGTTCGCCGAAGCGAAGATATCTCCGACGGCGCCCTGCTCGACTTGAAGCCGAAGCACCTGGCTCCCCGCGAAGGCGGACCGAACGGAGAGGGTGGGGTGTTCCCGTCCGAATTCGATGCCGAGCTCTTGAAGCGCATCGGTGAGCGACGACGCGGCAAACACGCGAAGTTCGGACGGGTGGGATTGCGGGTCACATCCCGCCGCTAGCACACAACACCCAAGGGCCCACAGACTGTTCCCGAATCGCGGCATGGTGCTACGGCGCAGAAATCGACGAAGCATGCCCGGCGAGTGTGAGGTCGTAGCCGCGGAGGCTCGCCGCTTCCGAGCGAAAGGCCGGCGCGTCGATGAGGTCGATGAACCGGCGGACCGCCGGGGAGTCAAGCCGCGCCGCCGGCACGATCAGATCGAAGCGTTCCTCGGCGAGGGGAATGAAATCGAGGTCCTCCGCCAATGCCACCGCCTCGATCGCGACCCCGACATCGGCGGTTCCCCAGCGCACGCGCTGTCCCACCGCGGCATGATCGGCGGCCACCGAGTGCGGTTCAGAAATCGACCCTCCGGCTTGACGGAGCACGCGCTCAAGGAGTCGCTGGGCTCCCGAGCCCTCTTCGCGAAGGACCCAGCGGAGGTCCGGACGAAGGAGGTCGGAGCCGCCCTGAATGGAGAGCGGATTGCCTTTCGCAACCACGAGGCCCTGCTTCCAGCAGGCGAGGTGGACGAGCGTTGCGGACTGGTCGGGGAGGGCTCGCTTTGCCGCTTCCACATGAATGGTCGGCTCGGTCGCGCCCGCGAGGTGGACGCCCGCGAGGTGCACGTGGCCGCGGCCGAGGTGAGCGAGCGCCTGCGAGCTATTGGCGGGAATCAGCGTGGCGCGAACATCGCGATACCGGCGGCCGAGTCGTTCGGCGAGGATGCCCAAGAGCGGTGCGCACCCGGCGACAAGCACATTTGCGTCGACTTCGTTTTGGTCGGCGAAGAGTTCAATGGGGACTCGTTCACGAGGATCGTCGTCCGCGAGGAGTGTTCCATCCGCAGCGCGACCGTCGTCGGTCACTCGGTGCGCCACGAGATCGCCATCGACGCGGCCGAGCACGACCCGGCGGCCGTCGATGGCCGAGCTCGCAAGCGCCGCGTCGACCACGGGAACCCCCGGAAGCCGAAAGAGGTCGTCGACGGTGGAGCCAAGGGCCCGCGCGAGACGGAGCGCGAGCGTCGTCGAAGGGATCTGGCGTCCCGCCTCGATGGCGCTGACGGCTTGCCGAGAGATCCCGGCGCGGTCGGCCAGATCCGATTGAGATAGCCTGGCTGCGGTCCGACGCTCGCGGACCGCTGAAATCAGCGTATCTTCTTTCATTGGAACGAGCCGATGAAGTGTAAGGCAAGGATGCCAAAATGGTAGGTCTGGTTGACATCTGCCCCCCGGAGAGTGCCGAACCCCAAGAGCATTCCAGATGAAATCCTTCGCCTCTCTGGTCCTGTTTGTCGGGATCGTCGCTACTTCTTTGCCCGTCGAGGCCCAAGCGCGGGCCGAATCCAGCTCGGTAGAAGCGCCCCTGACGTCGCTTCGGCCGGGACTCGAAGCGCGGCTCGAGCTTCTCGACACCAGTCTCCACGACTTGGCGAGCTGGGGATTCCGAACGTACCTCCGGATCATCGCCTCCGGTCTCTTCGGCGGCGTATCGATCACCCTCGGATTGCTCGATGACGCGTGGGACAGCTGGCCCGGTGTGTATCGCTACGCCAATGGAGGACTGTTGCTCCTTCGGGCGGCGACGTCCTTTGCGCTCACGCCCCATGCCGGACCGGCGGTGGACGAGTTCGATGCGATGCCGTCGGCGACGCTATCCGATCTTCGGCGCAAAGTGCTCTTTGGCGAAAACGAACTCGCCGAACTTGCCATTCAGGCGCGCGCGGAGCGAACGATCTACGCCGCGATCAGTTTTGTCGCTTCGGCGTCGTTTCTTGCGTTCTATCTCATTCCCGAACGTTTCCAGTTCGAGTCGACCACCGATGGCTTTCGAGTGATCGGACCGGCGATCGCGTTGATTCGAGGGATCTTTGCGCTCGCGTTTCAGTCCGACGCGGAGGACCACTGGGACGAGTATCGCGAACTCCGCGACGCGCAGCGGGGCGAGGCTTCGGCGAACGAGCGGCCCTCCCTGGCGTTTCATCCCACGCCGAATGGGTTCGTGCTCGCCTTCTGAGTCGTCCGTCACCCGGTCGCACCGAAGTATTGTTCCTTCGTGGTCGCACGAAGGAGAAGCCAAATCACCATGAGCTGGATCGCGAGAAATGTTCCGATGGACAAGAACACCCCACCGCCGGCGACCCGACCTGCGGGCTCGTCCACTGGGTGAGCAAACCATTGGCGTAGTCGTACGCGCGTTCATCGACCATACGGTTCACGAGTTTACGCGCGGGTTGCGGATAAGCTGGCCGGCTCGAGGTCTCACCCAGCCATCCTCGCCGAAGCAAAAAGACGGGTAGCCGGCCGACAAGTGGTGCTTTACGAGAAGTGCGGAAGGAGTTTCGCGTACCAGCGCTGAAGCTGCGGGTAATCCTCGACGGGAACCCCCGAGCCTTCCTTGGCAAGGAACGGCGTGTACAGGCCGACCGAGAGGTCAGCGAGGGTCAGCGCATCTCCTACAAGATACGCGGTGGATGCGAGCTCGGTTTCGAGGACTTTCGCATAGCGGTGGAAGTCTTGCGTTCCGGATGCGAGGCGCTCTTCATTGGGGTCTTCGTCGATGCCGAAGGCCCGCTTGAACATGGTCTCCCAGAGGATTCGATAGACCGCCTGGTTGTAGTGGTTGGCCTCCCAGAACTGCCAGCGGGTAATGTTGGTTCGAACGCGACGATCGGTCGGGAAGAGTGAGTGGCCGGCGAACTTCTCCGCCAGGTACTGCATGATCGCGTTGGACTCCCAGATGGCGAAGTCGTCATCGACCAGGGTCGGGACCTTTCCATTCGCATTGAGTTTGAGGTAGTCGTCCGACTTGGTGCCCTCGCGGGGGTCGACGTGCATCATTTCGACATCTTTGATGTCGAGAAGCGACAGGACGGCGAGGATCTTCTTGCAGGCGGGGGACGCTGCGGCGAGGTAGAGCTTCATTGTTCGATTCTTCCTTTAGGCCGCCACCAGCTTCTTTTTGCGTTGGTGGAGTTCGCCGGTTTCGACGAAGTGCTTGAGGTCTTCGAGGTTCGTACGCAGTACCTTCCCCATGCCCATCGACATCATCGGTTTCATGATCGCGCCTACGAAGCCGCCGGTTTCCATCTCCACGGTCATCGTGAGCTGGGTCCGGTCGGGTCCAAGGCCCTTGAGCACCCAGGTGTTGGTTGCGCGCTTGACGAACGACGGCATCGCTTTGCCACTGACTTCGTAGGTGAAGGTCCGCTGCCCGTCGTCGAAGGCGACGAACTTCTCGATCGTTTCTCCCTGAGGCGTGTCGCACACCCGGCCCGCGAGGCCCAGCGAGCTTCCCGGGTTGGGTTCGCTCTCCAAGGGCAAGGGCCGCGAACTCCGGACGCCGCTCGACCATTCGCCGATGCGATCGAACTGGCCAGCGGCGACCGACCAAACTTTCTCTGGGGACGCGAGAATCTCGATCGACTCTGCTCGTTTCATCATGCTGCTTCTCCTCTGGGATCGCGGTTGGGCCGTCCAGTTGTCCACTGCGGCGAAATCGGGTTCGGAGGCGTTGACCGCCTCAAGCCACCAGCTGCCCTACGTCTCCCCAGGGCTGGAAGTGGACGCCGGGTTTCCCGTGAGCCCGGATCAACAAATCGATATGGCCGAGGTGGAACGCGTGGTGGGCGAGCACGGTCCAGCAAAACGCCTGGGTCGTAAACCGCCGCCCGACGAATCGGAGGTCCACGTGGAGCCGCGCCTCGGGAAGAGATGCGAGACGTTCCACGCTCTCCGCGAGCGCCTGGCGGTACGCCGCAATGAGCGCCTCGGGAGCCAGTTGCTCGAGCGCCGGGTCGGGGGCGGGGGGCGCGGTGGCCTCGTCGCAACCCTCGGCGGCAATCTGCCCGAACCAAAACCGCTCTGCGGTCAGGAGGTGGCGAACGATCCCAGACACGGTGAGGCTTACCGGCGCGCTTCCGGGTAGGGAAACGTCCCAGTGCGTATCCGCGATGCCAGCCACGGTCTCGAGCGTGTGCTCAACTTTCGCGCGATAGAGCGCACTAAATCGCTGCCATTCGTTCAATGGGCGTCTCCTTCGGGCCGCACCGGCGGCCTCGTGAGGGCCGGTGTCGGTCGCTGTCCTCAAGTGAACCTAGCGACGCAACGAGGCGGGGGAAGCCGAACTTCGTCGGTTGAAGGTCGCAGGAATGCAGGGTAGTTGAACGAGGTGGCGCTCAAATCGTGGGACGACCTCCGGTTCGTGTTGGCGGTATCGCGGGAAGGCACGCTTACCGGGGCGGCGAAGGAACTCGGAGTAGACCAGACTACCGTCACCCGTCGCCTCCGGTCGATCGAGCGGCAGATCGACATGAAGCTGTTCGATGTGCTCCGGGGCGGAGTGAAGCTCACCCCAGCCGGAGAGGCGTTGGTCGACACCGCGGGAGATGTCGAGGGACGGCTCCTCGCCCTCGGTCGGCTTCTCGACGGTTCGGAGCAGGAGCCGACGGGTCCGATTCGGCTGACGCTCTCCCATCCGCTGGCGGCAACCTGGGTGGGTCCGCTCCGCCGCTTCGCCGAAGAGCATCCCCGGCTCGAGCTCGAACTCGTGGTCGACGATGACTTTCGAAATCTCACGCGACGCGAGGCCGACGTGGCGCTTCGCCGCGTGGCTTCGCCACCCGAGCACTTGGTGGGTCGCAAGCTCTCGCGGGTGGCCGACGCAGTCTACGGAGCACCGGCGCTAAAGGACCGGCCGCTCGACGAGCTTCCTTGGTTTGGGTGGTCGCCCGAGACTTCCGGAAGCATCCTCGAAGATGCGCGCCGTCGTTATTCGCCCCGACGGCCGTTCGTGATGTATGCGACGTCGATGCTCGTGCTCCTCGAGGCTGCCCGTCGGGGGGAGACCGCGCTGGTCCTGAGCTGCGTAGTCGGGGACACCGACCCCGGCCTCGTCCGACTCTCGGCGCCCAAGCTGAGCGACAAACCGCTCTGGGTTCTGACGCACCCCGATCTCCGGCAAAGCCCGAGAGTCCGAGCGCTGATGGACTACCTTTCCGAGTTTGTCATGTCGCAGCAGGACGCGTTGGTGGGGCGCGGCGCGAAATAGCCGCGAAAAGCGAGAGCGGTCACGACCTTCACGCCTCGGCTTCCGACCTCCGGTGGCCGAGCGAACGGGGCTACGCCGTTGAAATCGTCGCGGCTCAGCTATTTGCCCTGCTTGGCCAGCGTCGAAGCGGCGGGTCTCAAACGAAAGGTCATCGGCAGCGCTGAGCGGAGCTGAGACTGTCGAGGGGCGTGCAGGAGGTCGCGCCAAAGCTGCCAAAGCACCGGACCAGCGGCGCGCTCACCCCGCACGGCGGCACGGGCACCACGGTTCCCGCCAAGGTGCTCATGGTGCAGTAGCTAAGGCCGAACTTGAACCCGAGGACGCGTGAGCTACAACCTGGACCGTTGCAGTTCGTCCCGCTCTGGCATCCGTACTGCCGTTCCGCCGTTCCGTCGCAGTCATAGTCGAAGCTCGAGCCGCCCGTCGTTCGGGTGTAGCCGGTTGAGAAGAACCGAGTCTGTCCGGGAAACACGTTCATGTTGCCATCGTGGCAATCGGTGTTGGAGGTGTCGATCGGCCGGGTGGTCGTCCAGCCGCATCCGCTCACCGGCGCCGGTCGCGTACAGCCCATCGCCGCCCCATTCGTGTCCGATGCATAGCCGTCTCCATCGCAGTCGACGTACCAGGTTGTATTCGCCTCGTCGGGCGTTCCGTCGCAGTTGTTGTCAACGCCATCGCAGAGCTCTTCGGCCCCGGTGTAGGTGTTCGCATCGGTGTCGTCGCAGTCTTCGCCGCAGGCTCCCAGGCTGCTCGCGGCTCGGCCGTCGCCGTCGGCGTCGATCAGAGGGAAGTCGCATCCGCTCATCGGATCGCACTCATTGGCGGTGCAGGGGTTGTCGTCATCGCACTCGAGCGGCGTCCCCGGCGTGCACAGGCTCGTGGCGGTGTCGCAGGTCTCTTCCCCATTGCAGGGGTTGCCATCGCTGCATTGGGTGTCTTCGATGCAGGTTGGCTCGCAGTCGGTGTCGCAGCCGTCTCCATCGACATCATTTCCGTCGTCGCAGACTTCGTCTCCGTCGACCATGCCGTCGCCGCAGCCTTCGGCCACGCAACTCGCGGAACGGCACAGGCCGCCCGCCCCATCCGGCATCGAGCACGCGACCCCATCCGCGGGCATCGGGGATGGGTCGCAGCGATTGCGGTCGCACATCTCCACACCGTTGCACGGGTTCCCGTCGTCGCACTCTGCATCTTCCCTGCAGGAAAAGCGGCAGTCCTGTTCGCAGCCGTCGAGACCTTCGAGGTTTCCGTCGTCGCACTCTTCTTCGGCGTCCAGCATCCCGTCGCCACAGCGGCCGCGCTCCACGCAAAAGCCGTCGACGCACGCTTCGGCGAACCCGCATTCCGCATCGCCCAAGCACAGGGTGCTCTCCGGGTCCCCACCCGAGCACGCCGACAGAACACCGATCGAAAAAAGAAACCCAACCCATGCCTTCATGAGTTCGAAGATAGCCGTGCTCCGCCCCCGAGGAGACTCGCCCCACCACTCACCGCATGTCCCCAAGATCATTGTGGGAGGCCGCGTTCTCGGCCCCACCACTCGCGGGACGATCCGCCGGGCGACGGTCTCCGTGCCTGGGAAGCTGCTCCGGCTACTGCGATGCAGTGACGGACGGGTCCCGTAGTGGTTCTTCTTTCGGGGGCGTCGGTTCGGTCGGCTCGAAGCCGGGCGCCTGCGGGAGCCGGACCCTCGGCCGAGCATCCCCGACGATGAGGCGTGCATCGCGGCTGCTCATCAGCCAGTTAAAGAACCAGCCGAGCAGAACCCGAAAACGGTTGCGAAAGTTTACGATGAACGCGATGTGAACCACTGCCCACATGATCCACGCG
>JBCCZL010000536.1:0-7111 GCA_039187775.1 Myxococcota bacterium | reverse complement strand
GATCGGGCGGAGCACATCCGCGGGCGCTTGTCCCTCGGCGAGGAGGGCCAGGCCTTGGGCTCGGGTCGGCGAGCCGAGGAGCGCCTGCGCATGGAACACGCCGAGACCGGGCACCGAGCTATAAATCCGGCCGAGATCGGTCGTGCCGACGCACGACGCGGACGCGCCACCCACCTCACCCGTCTGCCGGTCGGCGGCCACGATCGAGTAGGTGGCCATCGCGGGTCCGGCGGTGCCGAGGACGAACACGAGCACCAGCAGATGCACAACCGATGGCATGGGCTGAAAGTAACCGCTTCGGGTCTCCGAGCCACGCTGAATTGAATTTCCGAGCGGGGATCGGTACCTATCGCCCCATGCGTTGGTTCTGCGTTTTCTCGCTTGGTTTGGTCGGCTGTGGAGGCGTCGACGCGCCATGGAGCGAGCCGCTTGTCGGCTCGCGGGAGACTCACTCTGCGTCGATGGCCGCAGCGGGGGGAACCCCTGCCGATGGACGCTTGCCCACCGATGTCGACGTCCTCGGCTATACCCTCGACCTGACGATCGATCCGGCGGAGGACGGGTTTTCCGGCGCGGTGGAGATTCGAGTGCGTCTCGCCGAGCCGCGCCGCCAGATCTTCCTCCATGGCCAGCGCATTCGCGTGACTTCGGCGACAGTGACTACCGGCGAGCCGACTGAAGAGCCGACCGAAGAACAGAGCGAAGAACAGAGCGAAGAACAGAGCCAGGAGGCCACCTGGACGGGGCATGACGAAGAGGATGGGTTTGCGTCCCTCACCGTGCCGGAGCCGGTTAGCGGGGAAGCCATGCTCCGACTTCAGTTCGAGGCCGACTACAGCGGTGACCTCGACGGCCTCTACAAAGTGGTGCACGCGGGGCAGGCCTATGTGTTCACTCAGATGGAGCCTCTTTCGGCTCGCCGCGCGTTTCCTTGTTTCGACGAACCACGATTCAAGACGCCCTTCGACGTGACGGTGCGGGTCCGGGAGGGACAACACGCCATCGCGAACGCGCGCGAAACGGGCCGAACCACCGAAGACGGCTTCACCGTCGTTCGTTATGCGACTACGGAGCGCATTCCGACCTACCTGGTGGCGTTTGCGGTCGGTCCCTTCGATGTCGTGGACGCGCCGAACATCGCTCCCAACGCGGTTCGGGACCGGGCTCTTCCGTTTCGCGGGGTGGCGCCGCAGGGGCGGGGCCCCGAGCTCGCGCATGCGCTTCAGCACACCCCGGAGCTCCTTGCGATTCTCGAAGAGTACTTCGGCTCTCCCTATCCGTACGACAAGCTCGACATCATTGCGGTGCCCGACTTTGGTGCCGGGGCGATGGAGAACGTCGGAGCGATCACGTTTCGCGACAGCCTTCTTCTCGTCGACGAAGAGCGAAGCCCGGTCCAGGTAAAGCGCTACTTCGCCTACACCATGGCGCACGAGCTCGCCCATATGTGGTTTGGAAACCTGGTGACGATGGCCTGGTGGGACGACCTCTGGCTCAACGAAGCGTTTGCGAGCTGGATCGAACACCGAGCGATCGAGGATTGGCGTGCGAGCTATGACCCCGACGTCGAGCTGTCGAGCTGGGTGTTTTCCACGATGCAGGACGACAGCCTTGCGTCGGCGCGGGCGATCCAGCAGCCGATTCGATCGAGCCACGATATTCACAATGCGTTCGATGCGATCACCTACGGAAAGGGTGCAGGCGTGCTCCGGATGTTCGAGGCCTGGGTCGGACGGGAACGGTTCCGCGAAGGCATCCGCGCATATCTCCAGGCGCATCGGTTTGGCAATGCGACGGGCGACGACTTTCTCGAGGCGGTGAGCGAGGCGGCGGGCCGCGATGTCGACGGGCCGTTCCGCACGTTCCTCACCCAGGAAGGGGTTCCGTTCCTTCGCTTCGAGCCCGAGTGCAGGGATGGCGCCCCGCCCGCGCTTCAGGTCACGCAGTCGCGCTATCTCCCGGTGGGCTCGGAGGGTGAGCAAGATCGGATGTGGCAGGTGCCGGTGTGCGTTCGATACGGCCAGGGCGGGGAACGGAAGACCGAGTGCAGTCTCGTCTCCGAGCGCGAGTCTCGGATCGAGCTCGATGCCGGCGCGTGTCCGAGCTGGATTCTCCCGAACGCAGACGCTGCCGGGTACTACCGCTGGGCGCTTCCCGAGGCTGCGCTCGCGGCGCTGCTCGACCAAGGGCTCACCCATCTCGAGCCCTGGGAGCGGATGGCGGTCGCCGATAGCCTTCAAGCCGCGTACCGCGCCAACCAGCTCCCCGCGGGGGTGGTGCTCGACGCACTTGAGGCTCTCCTCGCCGACGATCACTACGCGGTCTCCACCAGTCCACTCGGATTCCTGGAGGGAGTCCTCGAGCAGACCAGCGACGCGAATCGGACTCGAATGCAGACCCGGCTTCGAAACGTAGTGACTCCGGCCTACCGGAGCCTCGGTTGGGCGCCCCGGTCATCGGCAAACGATGGCGACCGGGTTCGCCAGTCGCGGGTCGTCCCGTTTATCGCCTTGAGCCTCGAAGAGCCATCCGTGCGGCGGGATGCGCTTCGGCTGGTCGAGCGCTGGCTTTCCGCCGAAGGCGATGCGCGAAGCGATATTGTTGCAAGCGAGCTCTTGGGGGCCGCGTTTGCGGTCGCCGCGCAGGACGGCGAGGACGAGCTCTTTGGCCGCCTCGTCGGTGCACTCGACGATGAGCGGGACGGGGTCGTCCGACGCGCGCTTCTCACCGGGATCGGTCAGGCGCGAAGCGAAGCGCGTTCGGCCCAGGCACGCGAACTAGCGCTCAGCGAGGATCTTCGGCTGAACGAGATCTTCCGCCCGCTTCAGGGCCAGTCGGGTCGCGAGACGCGCGATGCCCTCTTCGCGTGGGTGCGCCAGAACTTTCATCGCCTGGTCGAGCGCATGCCGGCTCCCTTCGCGGGCTATCTTCCGATGGTGGTGTCCTCGCAGTGCAGCGAAGCTGCGGCGACGGAGGCGGAGGCCTTCTTCCGCGAGCGAATCAGCGAGCTCCCCGGAGGGCCACGCAATCTCGCCGCGGCGGTCGAGGAGATTCGACTCTGTGCGGCTCAGGAGCGGGCCCAGGCGGAAGCGCTCGCTGCTTGGGTGAACGCCGAGTAGGCGCCTACGCCAGTGTGGGCGGAGTTAAGGGGTGCATGTCCCGGAGAACTCGATCGCCCCGATCGTCGGGGTCATGTCCCGCGCATTGCCTTGGTAGTCGTTGGTCACGGTTGCCAGAGGAAATGCGCCGTCGGTGAGTGCACAGGGCGCACCTTCGGGAAATCCCCAGTCGTTATTGCCCATGGTTCCCGTAAGCATGTCCGGCCCGGTGAGGCTCGTGAGCGGTGGCGTATTTGCCAGCTGATTGGCGGTCGAGTTGCGCAGCATGTTGAGGGCGCCGATATCGGTGGTGAGCGTGCCGTCTTCGAGGAGCGCAAAGGGGCAGTCGAAGAACAAGTTGTTGCTCAGCGTTACATCCAGCCCGGTCCAGGACGAGTTTTGATGCCACACACAAAACTGCTGGGTGTTCCCGGAGAAGATGATGTTGTTGCGGAGATCCGGGCCCGACCCCTGGTACGCGAAGACGATGCCGTAGCCGAAAGATCCGTTTTCCCCGGTGTAGATCGTGTTGTGGTAAAGCCTTACGTTTCGCGACCGACCGGCGATATCGACGCCGTAGTTTGTGCTCCCACTTTCGCCGCCGTGAATCAGTGAGTTGGTGATCGTCGCCCGAACGAACGACGTCGGGATCATCTGGGCATCGATAAACACGCCTCGCGAGTTCGACGAGCCTCGACCGCCGTGGATCCGGGAACGCGTCAAATCGAACTCATAATTTGGCGAGGGCACCGTGTACACCGCGCGAATCCCATAGCTTGCGAGCACCCCTTGGTTCAGGGTGCGCTCGACGGTGATCTGGTCGAGGACCACATTCTCGACGTTTCGGAGCGAGATTCCGCCGCTCGCGTGTGAGGCGTTGTCCATCGCAAGGAACACCCGCTCGATACGAGCGGTCGGCGCATCGCGGACATCGATGCCGAGCATCTCCCGTCCATCGCCGTCGGCCACCGTCACATCCCGGATGGTGGCGGGCGTGTTGATGAGGACAATCCCCGTGTGGCTGTCGTCTCGCTCTCTTCCGATGGAGAGCCGAAACCCCTCTAGGGTGACGCCCGACGTGAGGTTTTCGCCGCGAATCGAAACGATCGGTGGAACCATCGGGTCGATCGCAATGCCTCCGAGGAACGTCTGCTCGATCGTTGTCTGATAGGTCGCCGGATCGTAGGTACAGAAGTCGGGGCTAAAGCCGCCCCGAAGGGTGACGCCGTCGGGCAAGCTGATCTGGGTTGCCGACTCGTAGAGGGTGGGGAACGAACCCGCGCCGACGTGAACGGTGGTCAGCGTCGCCTGGTCCTGGACCTGGGCCATCGCCGTCGCGATGTTTCGAAGGGGTGCTTCCAGGGTCCCGGCGTTCGAATCGTCGCCATCTTCGGCGACATAGACCACCTGAGGTTCGTCGCACGTGACGGGGGCGTCGATCGCGGCATCCGCGTCGGGCTGGGCGTCGGGGAGCGCCGCGTCCGGCGTTGCATCGGGGAGGTCGGCCTCCGCAGTCGCATCCACGGCCCCATCGACCGCCGCATCGCCGATGCGAAACGCATCAAAGTCGTTGACGAGCACGCAGCCGCCAAGGGCGAAGGGAAGCACGGTGAGCAATCGGCGAGTCATCGCATCCTGTCCTTCAGGAAGGAGTCGACGCCCAGTGTCGACAGCCCCACCCCGTCAGTCTAGAGTTCCCCAGGGTTATGTCTAGAGCGATATCTTCTGCGGTCGCTGTACCCGCCGCGTTCATTTTGGCCTTCGGAACGCTCCTTCCGACGACGTCCTTTGCACAAGAGGAAGAAGAGGAAGTCGACGGCGAAGATGAAGAGCTCGCGCGGCAGCTGTTCATCACCGGCCGCTCGTTTTTCGAACGAGCACAATACGCACGAGCGGCCGAGGCCTTCGAAGAAGCCTATCGTCTCAGCGGACGTGCGGGTCTCCTGGTGAATCTTGCACGTGCCCAAGAGGCGCTCGGCGAGGAAGCCGAGGCCGTCGCGACGCTCGAGCGCGCGCTCGTCGATCTTCCCGCCGAGGACGATCTTCGAGCGACGATCGAACCCCGCCTCAATCGACTCCGCGCCCAGGTTGCGCACGAAATCGCGAACGCCGAGCCCGCCGACGAGCCGGTCACGGTGCCGGAGCCTCCGACCGAGGTCGAATCCACGCCCCCGCGAAGCGAGCGGAATGACCTGCTTTGGTGGTCGGGCATCGGTGCAGTATCGGTGGGGGTGATCGCTCTCGCCGCTTCGATCGGCACGGGTGTCGCGAGCAACAGTGTGCACAGCGATCTCGAAGACGACTGCCCCGACCGGGTGTGCCGGCCCGAGAACGCGGACGACATCGATCGAGGCGAGTCGCTGGCCGTCGCGTCTACCGTGCTCCTTGGGGTCGGCTTGGTTGCGTCGGCGGCGGGCGTAGTAATGATGATTCTCTCGCTTGGTGGCGAAGAGGAAGCCGAGTCGAACGCGGTGCACGTCACTGGCGGGCCGGGAACGGTGGGGGCCGGCGTCGCGGCCCGTTTCTGAGGGAACCTCGACAGCGCTTAACGCAGGAACGTCCGAGCGATGATCGCCCGAGCGTCGTTCGCATTCACGGATCGATTCAGAGCGGCATGCAGTGAAGGATGCCGCGGTCGCGGATCTCCCCCATGAGCGCGAGGCTGTACTCCGCGAACCCGGTGCCCACCTCGGTGTCGCCAAGATAGAACTGCAGCGGTTTCCGAAACATGGTCACAGCCTCCGGGCGACGGAGAAAAAAGGACGCCGGCACCTCCCGGGGGGGACGGGAGGGCCGGCGTCGGGTGGGGACGTACGCGCGGTCAGGCAGCGGCGGAGGAGGAGCTAGCGCTCTCCGATCCTCGCGGGGCCGAGGGAACCACCGCTGGGGTCAGCGCGGCTTCGAAGACTTCATGCATGTCGTCAACGAAAACGAACTGCAGCTGTTCCCGAACGCTCTCCGGCACGTCATCAACATCGGGTTCGTTCTTCTTTGGAAGAATGACTCGCTCGAATCCCGCGCGGTGGGCGGCGAGTACTTTGGACTTGATGCCTCCAACCGGCAGCACCCGGCCTCGGAGGGTCGCTTCGCCGGTCATCGCGGTGTCCGAACGAACGGTGCGACCACTGAGCAGCGATCCCAGCGCAGTGAAAATCGTGACTCCCGCAGAGGGTCCATCCTTGGGCACCGCGCCCGCCGGCACATGGATGTGGAGGTCGTGTGAGTCGAGGACATCCGCAGGAACCCCGTAGTCGTCCGCGTGGCTTCGGAGGTAAGCGAGCGCCGCGCGAGCCGACTCCTGCATGACGTCTCCGAGTTTCCCGGTGATCTCGATCCGGCCCTTTCCAGGCATTTTCGTGGTCTCGATGTATAGGATGTCGCCCCCGACCGGAGTCCACGCCAAGCCGCTCGCGACCCCAGGAACCGAGAATCGCTCGGCGATGTCGTTGGTGAACTTCGGTCGCCCGAGAACTCGGCGAATCTCTGCCGCATCCAGCTCGACCTTGATCTGCTGCTCGTCTCCGGAGCGGGCGACCTCGAGCGCGATCGAACGACAGAGCTTGTCGAGCTGACGCCGAAGCTGTCGCACGCCGGCCTCGCGAGTGTAGTCCTGGACCACCGCTTCGAGGCCCTCCTCTTCGATCGTTGCCGCATCCTCGGCTAGGCCGTGACTCGCAAGCGCTTTGGGAAACAGATGGTCTCGTGCGATCTGGACCTTTTCATTCGTCGTGTAGCCGCTGACGTCAATGATCTCCAGCCGGTCTCGGAGGGGCGGCGAAATGTTGCCGAGCTCGTTGGCGGTGGCGATGAACAACACCTCCGAAAGATCGAAGGGCAGGTCCAGATAGTGGTCGGTGAACTTGTCGTTCTGTTCTGGGTCGAGCAGCTCGAGAAGCGCGGCCTCGGGATCGCCGGACCAGCCTCGCGCAAGCTTGTCGACTTCGTCCAACACCACCACCGGGTTCTTGGCTTCGACCTTTCGAAGTGCCGAGATGATGCGGCCGGGAAGTGCG
>JBCCZL010000535.1:0-7126 GCA_039187775.1 Myxococcota bacterium | reverse complement strand
GTCCGCATCGCGCGCCGCGTCTCCAGGGGAGTCGTCGCCGCCGCAAGCAGCCAAGGCCAGAACCAGAACGGCACCGAAGCGCGAGAAGGTCGCCCAGAAGCGAAGGAGCATGATCCGCCGTGTGCACTATCCGGGCCGAACTCCCAGCGTCCTGGGTCCGCGATTCGGTGCCGAAGCCGATCGAGGATCGGCGTTGGTCGGCGCGTCGAAACGACGAAGGACATGCCGCGCATATTCAAGGAGTTAGGCCGTTGGCCGGTCGGGGTGGCGAGCGGCGTCGAGGAGCATCGAACTCGGTGTCGCATCGCGGACCCAGGACACGAGGTTCGGGTCGGCCCCCCGGTTCGTCCGACGGCTGAGACTTCGCCTTCTCACCAGCGAGCAAAGCTGGCACGAATCGACCCCGGGCGGGCTTCTCCGAAATCGAAATCGGGTTCATCGCGGTCTGGCATGCCCTCCGCAAGGGCTGCGTCGTGCTGCGCGAACCACTTTTCCATTTCGCCGTCGCGGGCGCGCTTCTCTTCTCAGTCCATGCAGCCTTCGCGTCGGCCACCGCGGCTCCTGACGAGGGCGACCGCCGCATTCAGATCTCGGACCAGTGGGTCGAAACGCAAGCGCAAGCTCGAGCCATGAGCCTCGGCCTCGCTCCTCAGCAGGTCGACCGGGATCTCCTTCGGCGAGAAGCTCAGCGTGAGGAGGCTCTGGTGCGAGAAGCACGCTCCCTCGGCCTCGATGCGGGTGACCTCATCATCCGCCGTCGGTTGGCGCAAAAGATGGAGCTCGTGCTCCGCGCAGGACTCCAGGTGCCGGAACCCAGCGACGAAGAACTGCAGGCATATCTCGACGCCGAGCCCGATCGCTTCCGGCGGCCCGGGCAGCTGCGCTTTCGGCACATCTTCTTTTCTCGCGACCTTCGGACGGACCCGGAGGCCGATGCCGCCGTCGCCGCCGAGCGCATCGGTACAGACGGGGATTCGACGGGGGTAGGCGACGCATTCATGCTCGGTTCCGAGATCGCCACCGAACCGGCGTCGCTCATCGAACGGTTCGGAGCGGAGTTTGCAAGCGCGCTCGATGCGGTACCGCTCCAGGCGTGGTCGTCGCCGATCGAAAGCCAGTTCGGGTTCCATCTTGTCCTCCTCGAAACCCGCGACGTCGAAGTTCGCGCGACCCTCGACGAGGTGCGCGACCGCCTTGTCGCCGAAGTGCGACGCCGCGCGGAAGACCAAGCGCTCGAAGACGCGATCGAAGGGGTGGTAGCCACGTACCCCCTCGCTCCGGCGTCGACGAGAACTGATCGATGATCCCGAATGGCCTACCGCCCGGACCGACGCGCGCACTGCTTGTCGCCGCGACCGTCGGCCTTTTTGTGCTGGTTCCGTCCTTGGCAACCGCGCATCCCATCCAGTTCGGCGCGCTATCGATCGTTCACCGAAGCGGGCTCGTCGATGTTCGATTCGAGTACTCGGGAAGTGAGGAGGCGCCCCGGGGCGCCGAACTCATGCCCCCGGAAGGGTGCGTAGCTGTGGGCACACCGCGCCGCACGCCGCGGGGCAACGGTGAAAGCATCGACACGGTTCTCCGATGCAGCGACGAAGGCGTCGAGGGCGCATTGGTCCTCGAAAACCTTGCGGACGGCGTGGAGCTCCTCGTGCGAATCGACAATGGGAGCGGCCCGGTCGATGTCTTTCGCACGTCGGGAACTCGGGTGGAGGTTCCGCTCCGGCTCGACTCCGAGGCCGCGTTCATCGACACCGCCGGGGCATACCTCCTGCTTGGGCTCGAGCACATTGCCGAGGGGTACGATCATCTTCTCTTTGTCTTGGTCCTCCTCTTCTTTCATCGCCGAAAGGACGAGAACGAGGTGCGCGGCGCGCGCGTTGCGACCTGGGCGGTCCTCGGCACGGTGACCGCGTTCACCTTGGGTCATTCGTTGACGCTGGCGCTCTCTACCCTCGGCGAGCTGACCCTGCCCGCGGCCCCGGTAGAGGCGTGCATCGCCTTGAGCATCGTGTTCCTCGCGGTGGAACTTGCCCGCGCGGAGCAAAACGATACGCGGACGGGCTTTACGTTTCGGCGCCCTTGGGCCGCCGCCGCCGTCTTCGGGCTGCTTCACGGCCTCGGATTCGCCGGCGCGCTTCGGGAGGCGGGACTTCCGCAGGATGGCCTATTCGGGGCCCTCGTTGGCTTCAACCTGGGCGTGGAACTCGGCCAGCTGCTGTTCGTGGCGTTTGTGCTTGGGCTTCTTCGGCTGCTTCAAACCGTACCGCGCCTCGATATTCGCCGGGTGCCGATCGCAGCGGCGTATCTTGCGGGTGTCCTCGCCATGGCCTGGACCCTTGAACGCACGCTCGCGCTCGGTCTCTAGATTGGCGCTACTGGCACTTCGGCTTCGTCGTCTGGCGGCCGAAAGGCACTCGCGATGTCGTGCACGATCTGAATCAGGCGGCGCACTCGCTGGCCGTCGCCGGGGATCCCCAACGGCGTGGCGATCAACACCAGCGAAGTACCGTCGGACCAGAGGTCGAACTCGTGCTCGAGCCGAGCGAGGGCCCGTCGCGTGTCATAGGGGAAGTAGCCACCCACGTGGGCCGGGCGCTTCGCGAATAGATAGAGCGTTCGACCCATCGAATCATCGGTCAGGGGGACCTGCGGAAGCTTCGACCGCGCCGTAAACGGATGATCGAGGTCCGGTCGATAACGGGTCGTGTTGACCGACGCGCCAACATAAAACGTCGGCAACGGGACTTCGACGTCGATCCGTCCGTGAAGCTTCTCTTTGCGGGAGCCGGCGTAGAAGTCTTGCCAGAGCTCCAGACCAAAATCGAACCGCACGCCGCGCTCGGTTTTTTCGGCACCGCTCAGCTCGGTGAGCTCGCGAAAGAGCTCCGCCGCCAAGAGATGCCGCCGACGGCTCTGCACAATGCCGAGGACCACGACGAGGATCACGCCGAGGAACACGATCACCGCGACCGCTACGTCGAGGGACATTCGGAAAGCATAGGGCCTGACGGCGGCATTCGCTTTGTTCGAACGTTCGGAGCAGTCCTAAGCGCTTTTGCCGTTGCCCGCCGGCAACGCCGCGGAAAGCTCCGCGTAGGCATCGGTAAGGCTGGGCAGTCTTCGCGTCCGGCCCTCGCCGTGGGAGGCGAGCTCAAACGAGGCGGCGCCGCCGACGATGATTCGAACCTCCGATGGGACGGCCGCCTCGATCGCCGCGAGTTCCCGGCGAAGGCTTGCCATGTCGCCGTGCACCACCGAGAGCATAAGGTACGAAGCCTTCAGCTCGCGCACCGCGAAGCCTGTCTCCTCCGCGGGCAGGTCTGCGCCGAGGTAGACGCTCCGGTAGCCAGCGAGGGTCGCGACGAGCGAAACGGCCAGCGCGCCAAGCTCGTGGCGCTCTCCGGCGAGCGTCGTGGACACGCAAACCGGAGCGCCGTCTTTCGCTTGGCTACTCCGGATTCGGGCAAGGACGCTCTGCACCACTCCGACCGCGGCATGTTCATGGGCGATGCGAAACTCGCCCGCTTCCCAGAGGCGTCCCACTTCCTGAAGGATCGGACTTGCGACCTCAGTGAGGAAGTTCATCGTGGGAAGGACCGTCGCCGAGGCAAAGAGAAGCTCCTCGGCCTCCACTACGGAGAATCGCCGAACGGACCGAATGAAGCGTTGCGCAATCGAAACCGGCGAGAGACTCGGCGCCGGCGCCAACCGACTCTGGAGTTCATCGGTGCTCAGGCCCGCCACTTCGCCGATTCGGAATCCCTGCGAAACCAGCGCCGCCAGCGTACGGGCTCGCGCCACTTCCTCCGTCGGGTACCGCCGGGTGCCCCCGGGTGTCCGGCTGGGGGTGAGTGCCTGGTAGCGCCGCTCCCACACGCGAAGGGTATGAATGGACAAGCCCGTCAGCTTCGAAAGGGTGCCTATGCCGTAACCGTCGACCTGCATGCCTCCACTCAACAGTCGATCTCGAACATGTCGGGGATGAAATCGGGGCGCTCGGGACGACCGAACCCGCTCGAGAGCCCTGGGAATGGACTGCCCATCTCGTCCAGCACGCGAAGGCCGTCTTCGGTGTACTGCACGGTGAGCGACCAGCGTCCCTCGGCCAGGTCGAAAGAAACGACCGCAAACGAGGCGTCGAGCGGAGTCACCCTCCCGACCGTCGGACTCGGCATGTCAGGAAGGCCATCGCCGTTGAAGGACGTCAGCAACAACGACCGCTCGTTCGAGCAGATGCCAACCGCGAAATACCGAGGCGCGCCGGTCGGAACGTCGAACCAGTAGACTCCGAACACCTGAGGGTCCAGTTCGACTTCGGTCAACGCATCGGGGGTGGCATCGGGGACGGAACGGTCCAGTCGGGCATCGATGGAACCTTCCGCATCCATCGGTCCAGCGTCTTCCGGGAGCAGGTCTGTAAGTTGGCTCCGCGCCCCGCAGCCGGCGAGGCAGAGGCCCATAAGAAGCCACGATACGCGCACCCCGGGAACCTAGGGCAAATTCCGTTATGCGGCCAAGGCGGAGGAGGTAGACGGCACGGCTAAATGCTTGATATCAAACAATTTTGCTGCACTCCATGACCATGCGCGACCGCGATTTCAGCCGGGAGCAAGGAGCGCTCTAAGCTCCGAGGGTCCCCCAGGTTGACCGTCTCGATTGGACAGAAGTCGGTACTTTGCCCGGCGCCGAGGCTTCGCACGGTTCTTGCGCACGCGTCGTTGGATGAACAACCGTGCGAGAGGCGACCGGACGAAGCCCTCTCGGTCGTTCGGCAGTTTCGGGGGCCGTGACCAACCGCCGACATCACGCGATCGGCGAGCCACGTTTCCCATCTGCCGGGTGCCGATCGGTCCGGCGCCGGTCTCTCCTGTACCGGTCTCTCTTGTACCGGTCGCTCCAGTACCCATCTCATCGACGTATGGCACTTCGCCCGGCACCGTATGGTCCGGCGAGATCGCTCACCGCGAGACGAACGGAGCAGAGAACGCTCTTCGCTCCGCGCACCTCGCTCCACGCCTTCATTTGGCACGCACACGCTCCAACCTTCCTCGGGTTGAATCGACAGAAGTGATAACGATCGGCGCGGCGTTCGTCGACACGACGCAGTCCGCCGCCTTCGTGCGCGAGCGACGTGACGCTCGGTTTTCGATTTTCGGCTAGCATTGGTAGGCCCGGCGGATTTATGCGAAATCAACCTCCCCTCAGTTCTCTCATCCTGGTGACGGCTTTCGCGGTCGGCTGCACCGGCACCGTCGATAGTGTCGGTGGCGGCAGCAATCCGCCGCCCGTGAAGCAGCCGATGCCCGCGGTCCCCGGCCTCGAGTTCGAGTGCAACGACGACGGGCTGGATCCCGGACCGTCACTCGTGCGACGGCTGACGGTGAGCGAATACGTCAACAGCGTGCGAGCAGTCCTCGGTGTCGACATCGAAAACGCCGCGGTGCAGGCGATCCCCGCGGACCTCCGCGCGGACGGTTTCTCCAACACCGCAGGCGCGCTCGTCGTGACCCTCGAGCACATTGCTGCGTACGAATCCCTCGCGGCCAACGCAGTGTCTCAGCTGCCCGACCTGTCGGCGTTCGTGGGGAACTACGTCGAATGCAGTGAGACCGATGACGCATGCGGAGAGGAACTGGTCCGCGGCCTTGGAGCCGTGGTCCTTCGGGGACCGGTCCGAGACGAAGAACTCCAGCCGCTGCAAACCCTCTTCTCCCGCGTGGTGGCCGAGGGGGGCGACTTCAACGAGGTGAGCGGGGTGGTCCTTCAAGCGATGCTTCAGTCTCCACGCTTCATCTATCGGGTCGAGAACGAGCGGGGAACCGGCATCGCCCGCGACCTCGATGGCTACGAAGTCGCGAGTCGCCTGTCCTACCTCGTGCTGAGCGGTCCTCCGGACTCCGAACTGATGGCCGCCGCCGAGCGGGACGAACTCCGAACCGATGCGCAAATCGAAGCTCACGTTCGCCGGATGTTCCAGCAGCCGGAAGCCCGAACCACCTCGCTTCGGTATCTCGGCGACTGGCTCCACCTGGATCGGTTGAACAATGTCGCCCGGGACTCGGGGCGCTTTCCCGACTGGGACCCCGCACTCGGAAGCGATATGCGCCGCGAGACCGAGGCTCTCTTCGAGTGGCTGGTGTGGGAGGAAGACCGGCCGATTTCGGATCTGTTCAACGCGCAGCGCACCTTCGTAAGCCGGCGCCTCGCGGAGCATTACGGCCTTCCCGACCCCCAGGACGGCGACCAGTGGTACGACGTCGACAACCTGCCGGAGCGGGGCGGCGTTCTGACCCAGGGCTCGATTCATACCCTTGGCGGCAACACCGCATCGATGGTGACGCGGGGCCTGTTCATTCTCGAGACCGTCCTCTGCGGGCACCTCCAGTCGCCCCCACCCGGCACCGACACCACCCAAAGGCCTACCGAACCGGGCCGCTCGCAGCGTTTCTACTCCGAAGAGCGCGTCGAGAACCCGTCCTGTGGCGGATGCCATCGTCAGATGGAACCCCTGGCTTGGGGCCTCGAGCGCTTCGACCCCACGGGAAGATTTGTGGCCGAGGACGAAGCTGGAAACGTACTCGGCGAGTCCGGCACCTTCCTCGCGCCCGGCGAAGATCCAGTGGAGTACACCAATGTCGGCGAACTCATGGAGCTCTTCGCCGGCAGTGCGCGGGCCCGAGACTGCGTGCAGCTCAAGACGACCCAGTTCGCGCTCGGGCGCACTCTTGAAGAAACCGATGGATGTTCGCTTGAGGCCACTCGCGCCGAGTTCCTCGGAAACGGCGGCACCTATCAGGAGCTGCTCATCAGCCTCGCCAAAAGTCCTCTCCTTCGACGGGTACGGGTGGAGCCATGAAGTACAAGAAGGTCATGAGCCGGCGAACGATGCTCCGCGGCGCGGGCACGGTCGCGATCGGGCTTCCCTTGATGGAGGCGATGCGGACCACCAGCGTGTTTGCCGCCGCGCCCGAGCCCCCGGTGCGCGCCTACAACGTCTTCTTTGGGCTCGGGATGCCGACGCCGCTTCACAGCGAGGGCTATAGCGGCGTTATCGAGCCGCTGATGCCGGTGCAGGACAAGCTCGCCATTCTGCGCGGCGTCGATCAGGTTCGCGCCGACGAAG
>JBCCZL010000534.1:0-7136 GCA_039187775.1 Myxococcota bacterium | reverse complement strand
GGAGCTTCTGGCCCTGGTCCGCGTCGAGGAGCCCAAGATCGGCTATGCCACGGTGTATCGGACCCTCAAGCTGCTCCGAGACTCCGGTCTCGCTCACGAGCGTCACTTCGGCGATGGGGTGTCCCGCTACGAAGTCCACCACGACGACGAGCACCACGACCACCTCATCTGCACCGAATGCGGGCACATCGTGGAATTCGAAATCGAGGAGATCGAGCACCTTCAAGAAAAGCTGGCCTCTCGGAAGGGATTCGTCCTGACCAAGCATCGCCACGAGCTGTACGGGGTCTGCAAAGAGGTCGCCGCCGGCAAGCCCTGCAAGAAACGGCATCTCGAAACGGCGTAGCTGCCCGCAGACCCCCCGAAGGCCTTACGTCACCCGCAGCGAAACGCTGCTTCGACAGATCGATAGCTGCGGTAGATTCCGTACCCGCGACCGATCGGCAACTGCGACCGACTCACTACGTGCACCCGATCGCTACGGGCAACCGATCGCTACGTGCAACCGATCGCTACGTGCACCCGATCGCTACGGGCAACCGATCGCGGCGTGCAACCGCCGCTCGCCCGGCTCGTTAGCCGCCAAACGGCGGTTCCGGAAACCCCGAACCGCCGAGAACGGGCCGAATCCGTTGGCCGCGAGGAGCTCAGTTGGCCGCGAGGAGCGGGGCGAGCACCAGCGCGACCACGCTCATCAGCTTTACGAGAATGTTGAGCGATGGGCCCGCGGTGTCCTTGAAGGGGTCGCCGACGGTGTCACCGACGACGGCCGCATTGTGTGCCTCGCTGCCCTTCGGATGGACGGTGCCATCGGACATCTTGTAGCCGCCGCCTTCGAACGACTTCTTCGCGTTGTCCCAGGCCCCGCCCGCGTTCGACATGAAAATCGCCATCAGCACGCCCGACACGGTCACACCCGCAAGCAGGCCGCCGAGCATCTCCGCGCCCTTGCCCTCTCCAAAGAGATTTCCGCCGAACCCGACGACCACCGGAGTGACGATCGCGAGGGCGCCGGGAAGCACCATCCGCTTGATCGCCGCCGACGTCGAAATGTCGACGCACCGCGCGGTGTCCGGAGCGGCCTTTCCCTCGAGGAGCCCGTCGATCTCGCGGAACTGACGACGCACTTCCTGAATCATTTCCATCGCGGCTTCACCGACTGCCTTCATCGCCATCGACGAGAAGAGGAACGGGAGCATGCCACCAATGAACAGGCCGGCCATCACCAGCGGGTCGGAGATATTGATTCCGCTGATCCCCGCCTGCTGGGTGAACGCGGCGAAGAGCGCGAGGGCGGTCATCGCGGCCGAACCGATCGCGAACCCCTTGCCGATCGCGGCGGTGGTGTTCCCCACCGCGTCGAGCTTGTCGGTGCGCTCCCGAACCTCTGGGTCCTGGTGGCTCATCTCAGCAATGCCGCCGGCGTTATCCGCAATGGGCCCGTACGCATCGACCGCGAGCTGGATGCCGGTGGTGGAAAGCATGCCGAGGGCTGCGATGGCCACACCGTAGAGGTCGGCGACGAGAGCCGAGCCCACCACGCCCGCCGAGATCACGAGAATCGGAAGCGCGGTGCTCTGCATGCCTACGCCGAGACCCGCGATGATGTTGGTCGCGGTTCCGGTCTTCGACTGTTCGGCGATGCTGTCGACGGGAGGCTTTTCCATCGAGCAGTAGTACGAGGTGATCATCCCGACGAGGACGCCGGTCGCGAGACCGATGACCGTGGCAATGCCGACATCGAGCCAATAGATCGTGATCGTCTCTCCGTCGGTGTTGGTCTTGAGTCCTCCGCCGACTGCGTTCCGGATGGTGGTGCCCTCCTCCGGCCACATGTAGTAGGCGATCGCAAAAGTCGCCGCCGCCATGACGAACGCCGCCCCGAAGGCTCCGCGGTCGAGCGCGTGCTGCGGATTGCCCCCCTCTTTGGTCTTCACCACGAAGGTGCCGACGATCGAAGCGAGGATGCCCGCCGCTGCGATGACGAGCGGCATGATCACGGGGCCGATCTGCGCGGGCGTCGCATGGACACAGGAAAAGCCCAGGGCGAGCACCATCGCACCGATGATCGCGCCGACATAGGACTCGAAGAGATCGGCGCCCATGCCTGCGACGTCACCGACATTGTCACCGACGTTGTCGGCGATGACCGCGGGGTTTCGCGGGTCATCCTCGGGAAGTCCGCTCTCGACCTTTCCGACGAGGTCCGCGCCGACGTCCGCCGCCTTGGTGTAGATGCCTCCGCCGACGCGGGCGAAGAGCGCGATCGACGACGCGCCCATTGAAAAGCCCGTGAGCACGTTGATCGAAGTCCAGAGACCCTCCGGGTCATCGGCAAACACGCCGACGGTGTAGGCGATGTAGAGCCCGCCAAGCCCGACCATCGCGAGCCCAACGACGCTCATCCCCATGACTGCGCCCCCAGAGAACGCGACATCGAGAGCCTTCACCAGACCGCCTCGCGCCGCCGCCGTCGTACGCACGTTGGCGTTGGTCGCCACGCGCATTCCGAAGTATCCGGCGAGAGCCGAGCACGCCGCCCCGAGAACGAACGACAGCGCGATCAGCGGACTTCGGTCGCCCTTGGGACCATCGGTTCCTTCGGCGGCGGTTTCCGAACCCGGAAGGTTCGCCACGACGAGCAAGATGCCGACGAGCACGACGAAGATCGCGAGGACCTTGTACTCCCGGCCGAGGAACGCCATCGCGCCTTCCTGAATGCGCTTGGCGATCTCGACCATGTCCTTGGAGCCGGCATCCTGCTTATTGACCCAGCTTGCCTTGATGTAGGCGAAGAGCAGCGCAAGGACACCGGCGATGGGTGCGGCGTAGACCAAGTTTTGGAGAGACATGTGTTGAGACGTCCTTTGACCCGGCGTTCGATGCACCGGGGGCGCCCGTATCTACACGACTTTTGGCCCGCGTCAAATCCCTATGATGGCGGTCCGAAGAGGCCGACCAGGGGCCCAAAATGGAGACGGAGATTCCCTCGGAATTCTCTGCGGTTCGGCGACCGTGCAACGCCAGCGGGAGCCTAGACGGCTCGCGCCGCGGCGATCGCCTCGCGAGCCGTGGAAAAATCGTCCGGTCCTTGAACCGCCACCCGCTTTGCGCCTCGGTCGATTCGCGCGATCAGGCCGGAAAGCACTCGGCCGGGCCCGATCTCGACAAATAGCCCTACCCCGTCGGCGATCATCGCTTCGACCGCCTGCTGAAAGCGTACCGGGCGACTCACCTGGCGAACCAATGCCGACCGCGCCTCGTCCCCCGAACAAACCGCCGCGCCATCCACATTGACGTAGATCGGAACCGTCGGATCCTGAAACGCCAACCCTTCGAGGCGGGGACGGAGCGCCGCCTCCGCGGGCTCCATGAGCGGCGAATGAAATGGCGCGCTGACCGCGAGGGGAATCGCCCGTCCGCCCGCCTCCGCGATGCGGCGGTTGGCTTCTTCGACTCCCGCAGCCGAGCCGGCGATCACCGTTTGCGCCGGACTGTTGTAGTTCACCGCGCACACGGGCGCGTCGATCGCCTGGCAGATCGCATCGATCTCGCCGGGGGGGAGCTTCATGATCGCGGCCATGGCGCCTTCACCAACGGGCACCGCCTCCTGCATGAACTCGCCCCGGGCGCGCACCGTACGAACCGCATCGTCGAAAGAGAGGGTTCCCGCGCAGACGTTCGCGGAGTACTCGCCGAGGCTATGGCCGGCGCACACGTCCGGCGTCTCGCCGAGGGCCCGAAGCAGCGCCACTGAGGTGGTGAGCACCGCCGGCTGCGTATTGGCGGTGAGGGCGAGCGACTCTTCCGGTCCTTCGAAGCAGAGCTTGGACAGCGACTCCCCGAGGGCGCGATCCGCCCCGTCGAACACCGCCCGAGCGGTTTCATCGGCGTCGTAGGCGGCTTTGCCCATGCCCACCTTTTGGGCCCCCTGTACCGGGAATACGAACGCTACTTTGGAGCTCATCGCCCAATCCTTTCGATGCGGCTACCCGCGGAACGAGTGCTGATGCATCCGCTTCAGCACGAAGAAGCTGAGCGACGGCCGGGCACCAAAGGGCAGCGCGAGAAAAGCGTGACCGAGGAGAAGGGTCGGGTCGTCGTCGTACACCTGCACCACGTAGTCGCGGAGCAGGCTTCCGGGGTCGACGACTGGATTGCCGCCGAGGCCGTAGTTGAGGAAGATCGAGTTGGGATAGCGCTGATCAACTCCGGAGACCGGTCGATAGACGCGATAGAACCCGAAGCGCTTTGGCCGATCGGCGCTCGGCTTGGCGCGGTGAGGTTTTTGAACCCCGTCCTGCCGAACCGGGATGTTGTACCCCTGAATGAACGGCTCCGGCCCCTTGCCTCGGCTGGGGCCGTCGTAGAATCCCTTGATGAACTTCCGCACCGGCGCGGCGAGGGTGCCGGTATTGATCCCGGCAAACTCCCAGCCCACGAGGTGATCGAACTCCGGCGGCTTCCCTTCGCGCATGATCGCTTGCCGGTCGATATCCGAGGCTTCCTGCACCAGGCCGAGCTGATCCCAGCGCTCCCCATTGTTTCGAAGGCGTCTCTCCATGGCGAAGAACTCTACTCGGAAATCCTCAGGCAGCATCCCGGGAATGCGCAATCCTGGCAGAAGCGCCTTCCCCCGGGAACGCAGCGCACTGCCCCCGACAGGGACTCTGCCCACCCGACCCCTTACACGAAGAGAGCCCCGTTTCCGGGGCTCTAACTTCTCGCGGTGAGGCGGTTCAGCAACCCGGGTGGAACGTCGGCGGCATCGCGTTCCACTCGTCGAGGCGCTCCCGAATCCAGTTGATCTTGGCCCAGGGAAGGTGGTGGAGGGGGTCGAGTCGGTCGACCTCGACGCTCGGCACACCCCACTCGTTGCCGTCGGGGATCGCCACGGGCGCAAAGTTCGGCGCGGGAGTCTCAGGCGTCTCGGTGGTGGTGCCGTCGCCGGGCTGCTGGTCCACGGTGCCCTGAAGCGGCGTCGCGGGGAGGCTGGAGCCGTCGGGGCTGTCCGCGTGCGCGTCGATCCACCAGACGCCCATCGCGTTCTCGGGGACGCCACGCACGGCTTCGCCGTGGGGCGCCCACCAGGCGATGACCCACTCATTGAAGAACTCGAGACGCACCGGCGTCGCGAAGCGAGTGTCACCCATCTCTTCCGCGGTCAGCGGGCGGGGGCTCACCGCGAGGTCGAGATAGAGAAGCTCGGAAGAAAGCTGGGCCTTGCTCTCGAGAGCCTGGTCGACACTCCCGGCCTCGTCGCTCACTTCGGTGGCACAACCGCTAAGTGACAAGCCCAGAACAAGTACGCAAGAAAGAGTGGCGTACAGAGCAGAGTTGATTCGTCGCATGATCCCTCCCCGGGATGGCTTTGGCTATGAGGGCGCCCCCAAAGACCGAGGGCGAAGAGTCCGCGCCGAGTGTACGCGACTCGTGCCGCGGAGGACACTACGTGGAGATTAAATCCTTTTTCGGGAGGATTAATCCACCACTGTGGCCAACCGCGGTTCCCGCCATCGGGAGCTCAGGAGACGTCTTCGATTGTCAGACCGATACTGCCGGACAGCTCGATTCTTCGAACCGCCGCCCTGAGCGCAAACTTCGTTCCATTGGCCATTCCTTGCGTTCTTTGAACTTCTGGCGATAGATCGGTGCCGACAAGGTGACACGCCGTTAGTCCGGTAACGGCGTCCCAAATCCAGGGGCCGATCGAACGCATCCCGCGTCCCGCCCCGCCGACGCCAAAAGTTCGCTGAAAGCCAGCGATCCCGATACCATCGGCGCGTGTCTACGAGCGGTTCGCGCTCCGGCGTTCCCCATGTGATCGTGGGAAGTGACGGCTCGGTTCGCGCCGGGGACCAGGGGACGGAGCGTCTGCTTCGCGAACGTGCGGGAACCTACGAGATCGCCCTTCACAGCGCGACCACCCTCATTCTTCGCGACGCCAACCGGGACGACGCGACCCGCCTCCTCATGGCCGGCGAGGTGGTCTCGCGGATGACCATGCTCGAGGTGATCAATGTGATCGCGAACTCCAACTGGCGCGGGATCCTTACCGTGCGTGGTCGCGATCGCCTCGAACGGAGCCTCACCCTGGACCAAGGCGCGGTGAAGTATGCCCGGAGCAGTCGACCCGACGATCTGCTCGGGGAAGTGTTGTTTCGGAAGGGCATCCTCACCCGCGACAAGCTCAACGAACTTCTGCGCGAGATTACCCCCGACAAGCGCTTCGGGGAACTCTGCATCGAGCGGCAAGTCCTCGACCAGGAGCAGCTCTTTAATGTGCTGCGGGAGCAGTGCGAACAGATCTTCTTCGGCACGCTGCTCGTCGCGGACGGGGTGTACCAGTTCGTGACGATCGACGAGCAGGCGCCCGCACCGGCGCACACCCTTCACATTCCGATTCAAGGCCTTCTCATGGAAGGAGTGCAGCGGATCGACGAGATGGCGCTGTTTCGGGAGCGCATTCCCAACAACGATTTGTGCCCTACCGTGCGCACCGACGCCCCCGCCAAAGAGCTCGACCAAACCGCGAAGATGGTGCTCCTCTATTGCGATGGCGAGCGGACGATCGGCGACATCGCCCGGCTCACCGGCCGCGGTGAGTTTCTGACGACCAAAGCCATCTACCATCTGCTGCAGCAGAATCAGATCGAGCTTCACTCGAGCACCAAGATCGATCGCAAGGCGGTCCGACGTCTCGTGTCGGAGTTCAACGATGTCCTTCGCGACATCTTTATGGCGGTGGCCACCTACGGAGGCATCGACGACACCCGCAACACCCTCTCCGCCTGGATTCAGGGGAGCGGCTACGGGCCCTATTTTGGCGACGAGGTCGACGTCGACGGTTCGATCTCGATGGACCAGGTGCTCGACTCGGTGGATTCGATCCAGTACGAGCGACCTCTCGAGGCGATCCACCAGGCCCTCCACGAGCTCGCGGCGTTCGCGCTCTTCTCCGCAACCACCACGCTCCCCCGAGACCAGGAGCTCACCCTCGCGCGCGACGTCAACCGTCGGTTAAAAGCGATTCGCATCTGACGACCGGGCTCGTCGCCGCCGTGCGTACGCGACCCGCCCCCCGATACGTCGACAAACTGGACTGGAGCACCCGCTGACCGCGCGCGTCGATGCCT
>JBCCZL010000533.1:0-7138 GCA_039187775.1 Myxococcota bacterium | reverse complement strand
GACAATCATCTGGATCGAACATGTCCTGCATGCGCTCACCTCTGTCGTCGAACGGCTGCTGGTTTTGGATTTCGGCCTCAATGCGCTCCACGGGTCCATGTCGCCGACCCCGGTGCGCAGCCTGGTCGCGGGGACCTACACTCGCCAAGACGGCAACTCGCGGCACATCCATAGCTGGATCGGCCCGAATCTTCCGACCGCTCAACCCACGGAGAACCCGCAGCAGCTCTTCGAGCAGGCCTTCGGGTCCTTCATGCCGCCCACCGACCCGGGCATGGGCGTCGACCCGGTCGCGGTCAAGCAGGCACGCTACGAGCGGAGCATCCTTGATTCGGCGCTCGAGCAGTATCGCTATGTGACGAGCGACGCGTTTGGTCTGAGCGAAGAGTCGAAAGCCAAAGTGAGCGTGCACCTCGAGCGGGTGCGGGAGCTTGAACGGCGAATCTTCGATCCGGAGGCACCGATGCCGATGCCGGGCGCCGGCTGCATTCCGATGGACCCCGGGACCTTCGACCACCCCGAGATGGTGGAGATCCAGCGAACCGTCAATAACGAAGGGGTTCGGATGGATATCAACCGCTGGATGCAGCTCTGGCATGCGATGGTCGACACCTACGTACTCGCGGTTCAGTGCGACATCTCGCGCTTCGGCAACCTTCAGTTCACATCGGGGGGCGAACGAATCGAGCTCTACGGCGACTACACGGCCTACGGTCAGACCCGGAGCTTCAACGATTCAAAGACGACGCACGAGTACTGGCACGGCTGGAGCTCCGGCAACGGAAACGAGCGCAACATGCGCGATCATATGTGGCTCTACATGGCGGAGCTCGTGTACTTTCTGAAGGCCCTCGACGACCCGGCTTACACGGACCCGAATGGCGGGACCCTTCTCGATAACGCGCTGGTGATGGCCGGCACGGAGCTTGGGGACGGCAATCCTCACAATGTGGAGGATCTGTTCACGCTGGTGACGAAGGCGAACGACAAGATCAAGACCGGGGTGCTCGATGTGGATGCCCAGGCGACCGAGATCTACAACGCGGGGCTCCGGGCCATCGGGGTGACGCGGTCGATGGACGGTGCCAGCGGGTTGGATGGTCGGGTGGCTGAGAGTATCTTGGAGTAGGTTTCTTGGTCTGTTCGTTCCGCTAGATAGGCGCGAGGAAGCGCTGGGCACCCGGACGACGCCCGAGGACAACTTTCGGGGACGAGGTCATTAATTGCCTCACCACGATACGTAAGTAACCGAAATTAGGTGAGAGGATGGGCGCGCCTCAACGCCTCCAAGGGCGCTGACGTGATTTCAGGGGTTTAGCGATCGTGGTGAGGCAATTAATGACCTCGTCCCCAGAAGTTGCGGTTGATTTGCTTCAGTTGTGGTGGGCTGCTACGCCGCAGATGGCTCGCAGGGACGCCACGCCCGCCGAAAGTCTTCACACCCTGCATCACAGTGCTCCCCTTGCAGCACTGTGATCCGGTCTTGATCGTTCGCCCGTTGCGAATGCCGGCCCCCGAGGAGCGGGATGGGGAACACAGGAGGCAAGCAATGGATACGCTGATCAACGACGTTAAACATCGGGCTCGAATTCTTCATCGGGCCGCACGAGCTGGTGACGAGAGCGCACTCAAGCGGTTGGGAGCCACTTCTGAACTTCGGACGCTATCTGCCGAGGAGATCTCGGCGAATGTGCAGCGGCGGCACGCGCTCGCCGTGATCGCGGAGGGCATGGGGTTTTCTGGTTGGCCGCACGCGAAGGCGGTTCTCTCGGGAGATCGGGTGGCCGACTACGGTGAGCTGATGCACATCGATACCGGTGGCTCGATCTGCAACATCTGGAGCGCCGCGTATTCGGAGGCGAAGCAGATTCGGGAGGAACACGGAGGCTATCTTCTGGGCTACCGTCGCCACTTCTTTGTCGCCGAGGCACCGTACATCGAGGCGCTGGGTCTCCGTCCTGACGATCCGGACTGGGGTCGAATCGGACGGGACTGGGTGCGGCCATCCGACCGTATCCCATGGCAGCGGCTGACCCAGCGCGCAATGGACGTGCGCCTTCGTCGGTCTGGATAGCGTAGATTTCTGCCATCCTGCCTGGACGATTTGGAAAAGATTGGGCTCTTTGGCGACAACTCCTTCGGGAGGACGCCGGAGAGCCCGGTCATCTCCCGCTTGTCGGTCAGCGAAGGAAGGACGCGCACCCAGACGCCACGATCGAGTTTCGGGCGGCCCGGCGGGCTAGCGATGCGCAGGCTCGTTCAACGCTGCGCTCGCCCGCATCGATCACCAGGTGATGGATCGCGTTCGAAAGTGCTGGATTCCCGCGGACCTCGGACTGGAAGACGCCGCAGCTGTACTCGACGTACCGTGAGGACAGCTGGAGGGAGAAGGCCGGGGGAATGCGGTGCTTTCGGGCGCGAGCCACACCGACTGGTGACCGATGCGGGCTAGTGGGCGTGCTCGTCGCGGGCGGTGGCAGTCGGAGCGGCGCGGATTGACCGCGATCAGCGCGCCGCTTCAAAGCCGCGAAGTGCTTCGAAGGCGTCGTTCGCCACGGTGATCGAAATATAGGGTGCGGCTTGCACCGAACGCTCAGTGACTGCGTCGAGATCGCCAGTTTCGAACGGCACCGGGTCGCCGACGCGATAGCCGTCGCGCAAGGTTCGAATGTTGAGTCCGAGGTGCGCGCCAATTCCGATGCTTACATACGGAAACCAGTTGAGGACTCCTCCAAGGAATACGCTTCCCGTTCCCGTGACGAGTGTGTCGTCGATCGGAATCCCGATCGCTGGCGTGGGCAGGAGCGGAAGCAGGTAGCCGAGCCAGCTGTCCTGGTGGGCGTGACACACACGCCGAAAAGGGCTGTATCGCAGGTCGAGACCGCACCAGTAGAACGACAGGAGCACCGCGGGATGGAACACTCGAAGCCCGTCGTCGTCGAGTCGAAGCACCCGGTCGCCGATCTCGTTCGGGCCGATCGAAAAATCCGGTCGACGGAGCGCCGAGAACACAAACCCTGGCTCGACCCGGAAGTAGGTCAGCCCGTGCACTTCTTGGCGTCGTGTCGTCACCCGCGGGCGCCATGCTGAACGAAGGGTGCCGTTTTCGTATTCGATCACGCGACGATGCCGGCTCACCCGCATGAGCACCAGCCGGTCGTCGTCGAAGCTCCCAAGATCGAACACCCGCTGCGGTGGGTTCATCTCCGAGAAGATCGACTCGCTGAACTCCACGAGGGCCGAGGCCTTGGCCATCGCTCGAAGGAGACTCACGAGGAGCGGCTGCATGTTGGGCGGAATAAGCGTCTGGGCTTGATCCGCGGGCACCCGACCGTCGAGGCCAACGCCCTCACCTTCCGTTCGAAACGCCTCGGTTTCATCCGATGATGCGCACCCCGCTTGTTCCAGTGCATGAATGTCGAGGTAGATCTGGCCGCCGACCAGCCAGAGCCAATCCGGGAGTGCGTAGAAATTAATGTACTGCTCGAGCGAACAGCGTGCTTCGACGCCGGTCTCTTCTTCCCGCCGCTCGCCGGGGCTTGGACCCTCGCTGCCTTCTTCCGCGGCGTCTTCCGGCCGCGTACTGCAGAGATAGCGGCTATCGCGAGGCGCCCGGAGCGCCTGAAGCGACTCCTGAAGTCGCCGCACGTCCGCCGGGACCATCGGCTCCTCGAAGGCTTCCCGCAACTGCTCGAGGAGTTCGGAGCGAAGCTGTTCGATCAATGCCACGGTATTGGCGATATTTCGCCCACCGCACTGACGCTCGAGGGATACCGCCTGTGATTCTCGGACGCGGGTGGTGGCTTCGAACGCTTCCGGCACCGGCGGTCCCACTTCGAACGCCGGGCCCTTTTGTCCGGAGTCGAGGGCGATCTCATCGGTGGTGCCGACGCGATACACGTCGCGAAAATCAGCGTTGATCACGCACACCGTGATCTGTTGCCCACCCACCGGAAATGAGCCTTCATGCTGGGGATAGATCTCCGCGCTCGCGGCGTTGTAATAGAGGACGTAGCGCGTATCGGTGGTGCGAGGGCAGAGCTCGCCGGCATGGGTGACCACCGCTTCGTCTGGGTCGATGATCCCCGAAGACACCGGCGGGCGCTCGGGTGTGCCACCGCAAGCCGAAGTGGTCACCAGCAATGGGGTCACCAGCAATGCGGTCACCAGCAATGTGGTCATCAGCGACGCGCTCGGGGCCGCGGGATGGCGACTCGTGCGAGGGGCGTTGAACGGGTGTAGTTCAGAGCGATCGGGCAACGCGCGTTTCACATCGACCCCCCGTCGGCATCTGGGCTCGCGTCTGGAATCGGCGGGTCGAGGCAACCGCTATCGCCGACGGCCGCAAAGGTCGTAATGCGCTGCGCGTCGGTGGTGATCGGCGTCTCCCCGGCGGCGCATGCCGCCGAAAGGAGCGATACCTGGATGACCACGGTCCCCGAGTCTTGCGACGTAAAGAGGCCTTCTTCGAGCTGGCCGCGGTCGATATCGAACTGGGTCTGGCGCGAGAAGATCAGGTTACCGGCATCGTCGGAGCCCGACACGAACACTCCCCGGCCGACCATGTTGAGCGTCGCGCAGCGAACCCGTCCGGGATCAAAGGAAAGGTCGTCGCCCTCGTGGGCCACCCGCTCCACCCGAAAGGGTACGAGCTCGCACAGGCTCAATGCGCGCTCCGGAACAAATAGGCGAAGCTTCTCCGATCCGCCTGACGGGACTCGGGTTTGATCCCCCATCGAGTCGATATCGCGCAGTTCATCACAGCCGAGAAGGCTCGCGCCGAGCGCGCCCAAGACCAGCATCGTCCTCATAGATCTCCCGTCGCTCGCAGACCGTCTGCTCCGTTTCTCTTCCCCTACAGTTTCGAGCCGATTCCCTACGCCGATTCCCCAGCAGACCCATTCGGTTCTACCATGGGGTGGTGACCGATTGGGGGACGTTCTTCGACGCGCAACACGAGAGACTCCTTGGGTTCGGCTTTGGCGACGCCGCCGGGGCGATCGAACGTCGCCTCGACGACGAAAACACCACGGAGCTCAAGCGCTTTGTGCGAGGCCTCCGGCGGAGAGCTCCCGACCGCGTCGACGGTTGGCGGGTCGTCGTGGCGCTGCGCAAAGCCGACCTCCGGGGCGCGGTCCGGGTGCGCGGCAGCATACTGAACAGGTCTCCCATCCCGGCTCGGGGCGTCGACGAGCCGGACCCGCAGCTTCGCTGCTGGGCCCTATGCAATGCGCTGCTCCAGGCGTTTGAACATTCGCACCCGCCGTCGGGGTGGAAGGACGTTCCTGCGGTCGCGGACATTCCAGGGGCTCGGGAAGTGTGGTGGTGGCTCACCGGCGAGCACCCGATGGAGAGGCTCAAGGCCCATGAGCGCCAAAACGCCTTGCTCTTTGCTCGTGCGGCGATGCGATCCCTTGCGCCGTTCTCGCTGCTATCGAAGGAGGCGGCGAGCCATCGCATGACCGTGCTCGAGGAATGGGCCGGCCTGGCGGATCAGGCCCTCGATGAGGAGCTCGTTTCCGACCCGCTTCGCCGCGACTTTGTACACGAGCTTCGTCGGACCGAGTCAACCGTCGACGAAGCATGCCTCGTGTGTCGACAGGTGGTTCTCGGCGAAGGCTCGGCGGCGATTCAGACGGCGCGGCAAGTGCTCGGAACGATGTTTGGTGAGATTGGCGCCGCCCACGACCCGCGCGGCTTTGCCACCTGGTGCGGGCAGGCGCACGCGATCGGTGTGCTTTACGCGGCCGAACTCGTTGACGATGGCGTCGAAGGGTACCTCCGCCGCGTGAGCGAACGGCTCGTCGAAGCGCTTCCGGCGATCCTCGGCGCGCAACCGCTTTCGCTCCTTCGCACCCCCGTCGATGTGGCGTTCTGGCGGTCGGTGGGGGTGTTGGCAAGAGCCCTCGCCGACGCCGATCGATTGGATCTCCTGGAGCAGCTCCTCGCGGCGGTCGCGAACTCAGGAAGCCTCACCGGCTCGTGCGCGCGCCCCGTCGCCCGAATGACCGGCCTGGTGATCGATAGCCCGTCGATCGACATCGACCGGGCCGAGCATACGGTCGCGCGGTTCATGTTTCGCCTCGCCTACGTGTCGGCGCGTCGACGTCGCCATGGGCCACGCGGCATCTGGAAGCGGACCCTCTCCCGCTACTGCCGCGTAGCGGGGGAGCAACAAGTGGTCCGTGAGCTTGAACGCTGGTGGCGGCCGGGCGGCGAGGGATCGGTGGATGCCGAGGACGCAAACCTCGTGACGGATCGGCTTGGCTGGACCGAGCTTCCGGACCCCGCCACCGCGCCGGCTCGGCTCGCGTTCTGGTCGGCCACCGATCAGCGCACATTTCTTGATGCCTGCGAAGACTCCGATCGGCTCGGAAGAATCCCGGCGCAACTCGAGCGGCCTGCCCCGCGGGCGGCGGTGGCCAACACCGGCGCGTCACTTTCGCTCCACGTCGACTATCTCGATGGGCGTCATGGGGAGCGCTATGTGATCGTCAAACTCTTCGGCGTTCGTGGAGGTGAGGTCGCGGTGGTGGCAGAAGACGACCGCTACCCCTCACCCTTCGATCAGCGAAGCCGCCTGAACGAAGTCGGGGAGGCTTTGGTTCGTCTTCGCGAGAGGGCCGAGCTCGGCCGACTCACCCGCTCGGACATTGCTCGTGTTCAGAAGGCCCTTCGCGGGGTCGCGTCGGAGGAGTTCTGGGCGCAGCTGGGTGAACAGGAGAGTCAGGCCCTCGAGCTTTCGGTGGGCGACCCCTCGATTCCCTGGGAGTCGATTCAGGTGGTCGGAAATGATCGGAATCGGCCCCTCGGTTTGACCGCACCGACCTTCCGACGGCGCGGTGGCAAAGTGGTGGCGTCGGAGGGGGACCCGAAGCGGCTTCTCCTACTCTACGACCCGAGCTTTGAGGGCGCCGAAGACGAAGTGGAGGAGATCGAAGAAGCGTTTGCGAGTGGCGAAAGAGAAGTCGTGGTGGTCGACTCGGCATTGGCGTTTGCCGAGCTCGATAAGAGCGGCATCGACATCGTTCACTATGCCGGCCATCAGGGCCCGGGCGACGACGCGACCCCGTCGCTCGCCCTCGGAGACGGTCGCCTCACGATCGTGGACCTGGTGGACGCCTTCTATCAGCGTCCG
>JBCCZL010000532.1:0-7161 GCA_039187775.1 Myxococcota bacterium | reverse complement strand
GGCGTCAACTGGAGGGAGTTTGTAACTTTTGGGCGTTTCGCTCGTCTGTATGGGTGTTGCGATTCACTCCCGCCTTTGTGAAGGAAATGACACAGCCGCGCCCGCAGATGTCCCACCATGACTCACCTTTCGGTGGGTCGGATCACCGAACTCTTGCTGGCATGAATGCTGCTTCGTCTCTCGAAAGAGATTGCGAACGATTGGACCGACCGATGTCCCAGGACTGCACACACGCCCTCATCATTGCTGAACGGAACGCGAACTGGACTCCGTGGGCCGAACGATTTCGTCTCCCGGACGTGACGATCCTCGTCCAGCGGAAAAATGAAAAGCACGACGGGTTTGTTTCCCGGGTCCGCGTGAAGATCGGCGAGCTCGAGGCGGCCGGCGAAATGCCGCAGCAGGCGGTGGTCGTCGGAGGTGGCCGAATCGACCCGAAAGCTGTGGGATCTCGGTCGACTCTGGTTCGAGCGCTCACGACCGCGATGAGCCGACACGGCGGTGGTGTGGTGGAGCTCGACGATTCCGGCCCTGACCGTTACGCCATGGCCGCGATCGCCTCGACGGTGGGCATGTTGGCGCGCGGGAGCGGCGTTCGGGTGAAGCACGCGACGATTCCTCCCCATCCGCTCGCTGCGTAAGTACTTCATTAACTGCTTCATTGACGGCTTTGTGAACACGCATCGGCCCCGGCGCTCCGGGGCCGTTTTTCGTTCAAATGCGACGGTGTCGGAAGTCGACGACCACGCCTTCACCGTGTTCGATCGCACCGTGTTCGATCGCACCGTGTTCGATCGCACCGTGTTCTGTCGCACCGTGTTCGATCGCACCGACACTGACGAGGCGGGCGGCGAATCGCTGACACTCGGCGTCAGGGGGTTGACCCCAGACCGCCGGGATCGGTCGCGCGTCGACGATCACCCGACCCTCGAGCCGGAGCTCGGCCCGGGCGAACCTCGGACTCACCCCCACGGGGATGGCCAGCTTGCTTTCCAGACGGGCAAGGGCGCCCCGGCGCCCAAGTTCAGTGGCGATCGGAGTGGCGTATTCGAGCGCTGCCCGGCAATCAAAGCGGCACGGCTCAAAGGTAACGAGGCCCACGCCCTCTCCCAGGAGTAGATCGTTGAGTCTCCAATCTGGAGCTTCGACCTGTGCCTCCCGAACCGCCTCGAATGGCGCATCTTCGGTCGAGGTGCCAGCCGCTACCCTCCGCACATGGGCCTCGACGCAGCATGGAGGATAGCCGAGGGCTTCGCCGAGGGCTTGGGCGATGGGCGCCGCGCTCGCGGTGTCTTTCCCGAGGGCGCGCATCTGCCGCTCGAGCGCCAAGACTCGCTCGGCGCGTGTCTCATCCCGGGCGATCGCGAGGATGTCGCACACCACGCCATCGTGTTCCTGAAGCACGCCGAGCCGACGCGCGACGAACCCCTCGGCGGTCGCACGGGCGGCTGCCCCATCGACATCGTCTTTTGGCACCGCACGGCGGAGCGCGGGTTTGACCCCGAGACGAAGGGCGAGAAGTTCGGTATCGCGAAGCGGGTCCGATTCGACCGCTGGCGCCGCGGGCTCGGGCAGCGTTTCGTAGATCGGTCCGAGCGCTGAAAGACGCGCCGCCACGAATGCCATAAGCGAGCCCAGGGTGGCGCGGGCTCCGCGCCGAACGGTGATGCGATAGCCCGGCAACAAGAGCCCCCCGTCTTCGAGCTGCGGCGAAGCCAAGTCTCGGGGACCCGGTTCGACGAGGAGCTCGACGCCTTGGCCGTCGACCAGAAAACGCAGCCATGCCTTCGACGATTCGGCGCGAATCGTCTCGAGGGTGGTCGAGGGAAGGGCAGTCCCCGGCGTCAGCGCGACGCGAAGGCGTTCGGCCGCGGCGGCGGTCAGCACGGCCTCGGTCATCGTCTGCACGATACCGAGATTCCGGTTCGATGGGTCCTCACGCAGGAATGCCTTCGACGGCACGGCCGAGCGATTCGAGGAACTGCTCTTCGGCTGCGGTAAGCGGCTCCGGTCGCGAGCCGTAGCCGATCGCAAACCGCGCGTTCTTGGCAAAGCTCGGGGCGTCGTCGGGGGCCGACACGAGCACTCGGAGCGCCGGGCCATCCTTTTGCTCGACGGCAAAGAAGATGCTCCGCTCGTCGCTGTCTCGGACCCAGGCGTTCTGATAGCGGTAGCCCTTTTTCGGAATCCCCAGCGTGCTTCGAAACGCTTGGAGGTGCGGCGAGTCGCCACGGGGCCCGGCGCGCAGGCGCACGAGCGATCGGTCGACGCCGGTGAGCGCACGTTCGGAAACGGGCGCGGTTTGATGCGCTGGAAACCACCGTTCGCCGAGCCGATGTGCGGCGTCGCCTTTGGGAATGCGGAGCGATCCAAGCGCACGAAACTCGGGCCCATTCAGTTCAGAAAAGCGCTTCTCCGGCCGGACGCCGGTCTCACGTTCGACCCGACGAAGATCCACCACGCCCCGATGAAGGCCCCGAAGGACCCGTTCTTTGCATTCGTCGCCCTGGCCCATTCTTGTGCCGAAGTACTTCGGGCCGGCATCGAGGGCGTCGAGCGCGGTGGTCTCCCGATACCAAAGCGCCCCGAACACGTGGCCGTACGCGCCCGGGCCGATGCCGATAAGGTGCGAGGGAAAGTCCTCGAAGAGCGCGTAGCCCGGCGCGGCTTCGGCGCGGCCGATTCGCCGGCCCATCCAGTGGCGTCCGAACGAACGCAGCCGCCGTCGCATCGCGGGCGTGTTCCGCACGAGCCGGGCGGAGTTCGTGTGTCCCGGCGGAATCGCGGGGAGATAGCCCGCGCGGACCGCGGCCCGCAGCGTCGCCCCGTCGAAGGCCTGCCGATACGTGAGCGGACTCCCGTTCGGCAGCTTCTTTGTGGGCTGGTAGCGGTAGACGGTGATCGTCTCCGGCCGAAGCGCGAGGATGCGGCGGAGGTCTTCACGAAACGACGAGAGCGTCTGCTTCGGAAGGCCGAGCACGAGGTCGATATTCACCGCGATGTTCTTCCGTTGCGCTTCGTCGAGGGCCTCGCTCATCTCGGTGAGGCCCGCGTTTCGCCGAGTGATCGTGCGAAGCACTTGGTCATGGAGGCTCTGAATTCCCACGCTCAGCCGATTGATCCCGTGGTCTGCCGCCCTCGAGACCCAGGCGGCCTTGAGGTCGCGCGGGTGAGCCTCGGAGCAGAGCTCCCCTCGCACCATGAAGGCCTCCCGAAACGCCCGAAGCACGCGACCGAAGGCGGGTTCGGGCATCGCGCTCGGCGTTCCGCCGCCGAGGTAGGCGTTGGCGATCCCGAGCTGGCCAAACCGCGCCCGGTAGCGGTCGAGGCGGGCCACGAGATAGTCGGCGTAGCGACCAAATGTCGCGTCGTCCTGTGTCACCTGGTGGTGGTACATGCAGAAGGCACAGCTCTGCACACAGTACGCAAAGTGAAGATACGCCTGCACCGTTGGCGCAAAGGGCTGTTCCCGTGCTTCGGAAAACCGGTCGAGCACTTCGGCTTCGCTCAGCGGCTCAGGCCGAAGGTGGGGCCAGCCGGCGGGGTCGCCCCGACGCAGATGCTCGATCGGATCCACGGAGCTTCGAGAGTAGCGCATCGGCGCCTCGAAGCTCTCGCGGCTCGGCCCGTCAGCGGGAGTGCTGGGCGCGTCGAGGCTCTTTCGACCGGGGTGTTGCCGGAACCCTCCGCCCGCGGCGGGGAGAGACCGGCTCGCACCCGCGGTCGGCCCACGGCGTGCCTCGCCGAAATAGCCCAACGATCCCTCGCCGTCTCGGCCATCGTCGCGGCGCTGGATCCTGCCAGGGTCTTTTGCGGCAACCGGCTCGCGCGCTCGGTGCATACTCGCGGTCGGTGCCCGCGAACGACGAGCTTTCGGTTCTCCTCCGCCAGCTGTTTCAGGTGGACCTCCTCCTCGATGAGATTCGCCGCCCGAGCGTCGACCGGCTAGAGGTTCGGGCGTTCGTCGACGGAGTTGCGCTCACGCTGACCGATGGCTACCGAGCGCCGTCGTTTGCCACGAGCTCGGTGCTTTCGCTCTCGCACGACGCGCTTTCGCCGGAGGCACGGGCTGCGGGCGGGCGGCGCCTGCTCGAGCACCTTCGAAATCAGATCGAGCGCCTCGATCGGCCCACCGAAGACCGGTTTCGCCGCGACCTCGAGGATGCGCTTCGCGCCAAAAAAGCCGAGGTTCCGTACACTGGGCCGACTCCGCCGGATCCACAGCGGTTCTTTGGAGCGGACGCCCCGCGGTCCGCACTCGGCCCCGAAGAGCACGTACTGGCGCCGTTTCTCGACGCCTATCGCGCATTCTTTCGAGTCCCCATCGCGCTCCGCTGGGTCCTCGGGCCGGATCGACGACCGGTGGCGGTGAGCCTCGCCTTTCCTAGGCTCAGCCGCCACGACACATTCCTTTCGGCGCCACGAAAGTTCCGCGACGACGGGCGCTTCGCCGACGCATTTGGTTGCCTCGGCTTCCTTACCGACGAGGACTACGATGTGCGCACGGTGCCGACGCCCCGAAGCTACCGCATTCTCAGTCGACTCTATGGTTTCGGCGCGAGCGGCTACCGGCCCGAACTTCACCCGCGACGGACCCCGTTTGTTCCCGCCCGGACGTGGTACCGCGAGGTCCTCGGAGGCCGATTCCTCCTCAATGTAGGAACGCCGGCGTTTTATCGGGTCGGTCGTCCCGGGCTCGTCGCTCGGATTCCGTGGGCGCCGCCGGTCTCGGGGTTCTGGGACGGCCATCTTCATCAGCTGGCGCACGACCTCGGAATGCATGTCCTTCTGACCCATCGCATTCCCGCCCGGGTGGTGCGGCGGCTTGGGAACCTCGCCCGGGTTCACGGGGTCGGGCGCGCGGCCGCACAAAGCTACGGCATGTTCTTCGAAGAAGATCTGACCCACCACGCCCGCGAGACCTGGGCGGAGGTCGACTCTCCCGCCGCGTTCGGCGGGGCCTTCGAGGCCCGGCTACCTACGCTAGAGCAGGCGCTCCGAGGGCGCGGGCGATGAGGGCTCCGGTAAACGACGCCCGAAGATAGAATCCTCGGGGAAGCGATGCGATCGAGCCACCGTCGGGCCCGGGGGCCGATGCGCGCTCGCGGGCATGGGCGGCCTTCGGCCGGAGCTGAAGCGCGGTTCCTTCGTGGGCGGTGATGTCTTCCACTTCGCCCGCGCCGATGCGACCCGCGAGCGATTCCCAGTCGGCGCGGAGCACCGATTCATCGTCAGGGGACGGGCGCCAAAGAACCGGAACTCCGACGCGTCGATCGCTCACGCATGGAATGTGCGCGCCCTCGATGGGAACGAACAGCACGCAGCGGAGCTTTTCTCGGACCGCGCTCGAACTCCATTCCTCGTCGGCGATCCGGTCCATGCTGACCTTGCACACATAGGTCGATTCGGAGGGGCGCTGGTCTTTTCCGATCGGCAAGGTCTTGAGTTCGACCCCGAGCTCCGGAAAGTCGGGGCCCGCGCCAAACGTCGTCGGCGCGCCGAGCGCCCGTTCGATCAGCTGGCCGACGGCGCCCTTGTGGCGTGCGAGCGTTTGCGGAACGGGGAGGCCATGGCGTTCCCCGACTTCGGTAAGCCGGAGGCCCGCAAGGCCGTGCGCTCGCTGAAGGAGCTCGTCGACGCTCGCCGGACACTCCATCGTGATGCCTACCGCTCGGCCGGCCGCTCAGCGGAGCTCGGCGACCTTCTTTCCGAACAGGCGCTCGAGGCTCGCCATGAGCGCGTCCGACGGGTCGACGCTGATGCGGGTTTGAACCAGCGCGACCCGCCAGTTTCCCGGGGCGAAGAGCTCAACGCGCACCGGGCAGCCGCCCGGGTGCTTTTGGAGCGTTTCTTTGAGCGCCTCGAGGCGCGCCTTGTCGACGGTGTCGACGGCGACCGAGACTCGGACCGAGGTGGTGCGCTTCTTCAGCGATTCGGCGAGCGGCGCCACCGCGGTGAGGACGATCTTTGCCTCCGGCTGCGCGTCTTCGCCGCCGCCCCGGTCCTGTTCGAACTGCACATTGCCGGTCACCACCACGGGGTCGCCGCTCTGGAGCACTTCACGGACCCCTTCGCCATCGAGGTTTCGCGGTCGAACGATGACCTCGACCCGCCCGAGCGGATCCTCGAGGGAGAAGAACGCGATGCGCCGACCGGTCTTGGTGGTCCGCTCCCGATAGCCTTCGACGGACCCACCCACCGTGACTTCCGTGCCTTCCTTGACCATCGGAAGGGTCTCGGTGGTCGCGTTGCAGAAACGCTTGAGCTCTTTTGCGTAGCGGTCGAGCGGGTGCCCCGACACATAGAAACCGAGCGTTTGTTTTTCGCGTGCCAGGAGCTCGCGGGTGTCCCAGGGCTCGACGGTGGGAAAGTTGCCACCGGGATGGCTCATCGCTTTGACGGTCTCTGAATCGGCATCGCCGAGGAGCGAAAAGAGGTTGGTTTGGCCCGAGGCGCGTTCGTGGGCGAGCTTCTTTCCGCGCTCGATCGCTGATTCGATGGCGGCGGTGGCCGACGCCCGATCGACGGAGAGCTTTTCGTGCACCGCATCGAAGCCGCCGCACTGGACGAGCGCCTCGACCACGTTCTTATTCACCCGGCGAAGGTCCACGCGGGAGGTGAAGTCGAACATGTCCACAAAGGGCTGCTCGTGATTGGTCCCGTCGGCGGTACCCGAGCGCTCCTCAAAGATCGCTTCGAGCGCCGCGTCGCCCACGCCGCGAAGCCCGCCGAGGCCAAAGCGAATCCGCGGTCCCATCGGGTCCCGGACTTTGCCGGAGAGGCACACCGGCTTGTCTTTTCCTCGCCGGACCTTGCCCGCAAGCGACGCGTCGTACACCACCGTGAAGTCGATCTCACTCTCGTTCACGTCCGGCGGCAGCACGGTGATGCCCATCGAGCGAGCTTCCGCCACCGTCCGGACCACCTTCTCGGTCTTGTCCTTGTCCGCACTCAGGGTCGCGGCAACAAACTCGACCGGATAGTGCGCTTTCAGATACGCGGTCTGATAGGTGATGAGCGCGTAGGCCGCGGAGTGCGATTTATTGAAGCCATAACCGGCAAAGTACGCCATCAATTCGAAGATTCGGTCCGCGTCCTCCCGGGTGTGGCTGAGCTTTTCCGCACCGTCGAGGAAGATGGCCTTCTGCTTGGCCATTTCGG
>JBCCZL010000531.1:0-7164 GCA_039187775.1 Myxococcota bacterium | reverse complement strand
GTTTTCTCCGGAAATGCGGCCCCGCTTGCCGTGGCGTCGTCCTTTAGCTCTGGTCTCCGGCACCGCCCCGACCCTTGGGCCGTGACCGTCTCAGCCACGACACGAAGGTTGGTTTCCCCTACGAAACGAACCGGTTCGGTGCTCTAGTGAGGGGGTGAGTGATCGTCGGAAGGCCCGGTTTCGCCGTGCTGGGCGAGGGGGACGACCGGTGGCCGGGGCGGAACTGACCCTTCCGACGATTGCCGATGCAACCCTCACGGTAATTGGCGACGGCGGTGTCGATTCGCTTACGCGTGCACGAGTCGCGGCGCAGCTTGGCGTGTCAGTCCGAGCACTCTACCGGCTCGCCCCAACGGTCGACCATTTGATCGCGGAAGCCGCCATGGCGTGGCAAAGACGCTGGGCACTGCCCCCCGATACGGGAGCGTGGTGCACCGATCTGCGTCAATGGTGCATTGCAAGCCGCGCCCATGCGGCCGCGTACCCCGGATTGACGGCCGCGGTGCAGCGGCTGCCCCCGGAGCTGGTCGGCGATGCGACCGGGCCCGTCACGGAAGCGGTGATCGCGCGTCTCGAGGGGGCAGGGTTCGAGCTGGCGGAAGCCCGCTCCCTCTTTGGTGTCCTTTCGATGCATTGCTTGGGTTGGGCGGTGATCTTCCCTGACGTCGCGCTGCAAGACATGGCCCACCTTCCCAACGACGTCGTGGAAGCCCATCGGGCGTTTCGAAAGGAGGGGTTCATCGTGGGGCTGGACTTGCTTCTCGAAGGCATCGCCGGGCGCCTAGAAGGTCGGGGGGGGAGTGCCGGCTAATGTTGTGCCATTGTGCGGGCTCCTCGCCGGAAGCCGACCTCCGCGATCGCGGTCGGCACGCTGATTCCATCGACGGCGGCGATCGGAAGTGGCCCCGCCCCGAAGTTCGCTGCGGGAACATTCGAGGAGATCACGATCGGGCTGCCGAGATCGAGCCCAAGACGCGCAACAACCCGGAACGAGCTTTCGGGGTGCGGGTGCCCCAGACGTGCCCCCGCTGCGGCGCCTCGATGAGAATCGTCGCGTTCGTCACCGAGCCCGACGACATCTGTCGCTACCTCGAGGCGCATCCCTCACGGGCCCCGCCCATAGGCTCCGGCACACGGCAAAGTGCCCAGATCCCTAGCGGTGCCCCCGACACCTCGCGGTGCGCATCGTCGAACGCCACGACGCAGACGAGCTGCGTCGCTCCCACACTCGACGTGAACGTTCTCCAATCGGGGAAAGCGTCGACGTGATCGATGGAATCCACCCACCGGCAACTCGATCTCGGCGTTTGCTCCGCCCGCCTCGACGCGTACCACGACGCTCTCGCGCGATGACGGGGTCATGCCCCACACGTCCCAAGCGATCCTGCGCAGCTCCGCGCCCTCGGCTTCGACGCGCAACCCTTCGTCCACGATCAACCCCGAAACCCCGGACAAGCGCACCGCCACACGACCCTCGCGCTCGGCGAAGAGTACCGGCGATGTGGGGCTGGCGTCGTAGCCGAGGCGGATGTCGTTCACGTCCTCGAAGTCGAGGGAGATGCGGTCGACCATCGTTCCGTCATCCGGATCGACCATCTCGAGAACCCCCCGGCCGACTGACCGATCCGAAATGCGAATCACGTTCGCCGAAAGCGTCGTCACGTCGAAGAGGGAGCTGCTTAACCTCGCCTCGACCTCCGCCGGCGAATCGAGCACGAGCACCTGCTGCCCTCCCGTAGCGGTCGGGGCGATGCCCGGGTTCGACAAGCGCCACTCCCCGGCAAGGCCAGCGCCCCGGAAGCCGACCACTCCCTCCGCTCCGGATGTGAAGCCGAAGCTGCATCCAAATGGCAACGCGGCGAAGAGGACGACGGGCAACAAGAGAACCCGCGTCGGCGCGAAAGACGACGGTCGCGAAGAACGAGTTCCTCCCGGACAGCGCCAACGAGCTGAAGGCTCTGCTCGCCTCGGATCGGTCCGTCGAACGATATGCGCTTGTCATTCCCGGGTTCGGCGACGGGCCCAACGGTCACGTCGTTCTGGTCGAGGCCGGCCATCGCGAGAGCGTCTCCGGCCTCAATCTCGAGCAGGGCTACGACCAGAGCGGTCTCGTGGGCCGGCCGAAGCCGCGGCCCGAGTGCGAGTCACTCCTCTGGGAGCCTTCCGAAGGTGTGAAGTTCTTCGTCGACGACGGGCGTGATGCGCTCGCGTACAGGGCGCCCACGGCCTGGGCGAAAACGCTTCCCTACTTAGTGATTTTGATTATCATTATCAGTATGCATCGGAACCAAAGCATTCAGTGCAAAAAGTGAGCAATCCTATTCCGGTGCTGGTGGGCACCGAAAGCGGCAACGCCGAGTACTACGCAGAGCAGCTGGTGAAGGCCATCATCGATGCCGGCACCGCAGCGAGGACGATCGACATGGGCGACTTCGAGCCGGACCATATCGCTCGACTTCGGACGGTTTTGATCGTCACCAGCACGTACGGTAACGGCGGTCCGCCCGGCAACGCCGAGCAGCTGCTCCATTATCTCGAAACGTCGGAAGTCGACCTGACCTGCGTCGAGTTCGCCGTTTGCGGCCTAGGCTCGACGATGTTCGACAACTTCGCCCAGTGTGGAAAGGACTTCGAGGCGGCGCTTCTTGCGCGTGGCGCTACTCGGGCGGTCGATAGAGCCGACTGCGACGAAGGTGACGATGATGCCTTCGAACAGTTCAAAGACGATGTGCTGGCATATCTCCAGTCGGCTGCCAAAAGGGTGCACGAGGCCAGCGCTAAGGTGGCTGCCCAACAAACCCCTAGCCGACCGGTGACCGACCCACCAGCCCTAGCCGAGGGGAACGCGCCCCGTGCATCCGGTCGTCGCACGCTTGTCCCGGTCGTAGCCAAACGGCTTCTATCCGCGCCGGGATCGAACAAGGAGACGATGCACTACGAGCTGGACCTCACGGGCACGACCCTGAGCTACGAGGTCGGCGACTCCTTTGCACTTCACCCTGACAATATGTCGGAAGAAATCGTCGAGGTCATTCAGGCCGCGGGACTCACGGGCGCCGAGGTGGTGCAGCGCGATGGCGGTCCGACGACCCTCGAGCAGGCCCTTCGGCGCTGCTGTCTTCTGACGGTCGGTAGGCCGCTTCTCGAAGCGCTCGCCGAGACCGGAGGCGCCGCCAAAGACGTTCTCCAAGCGGGACCGGAGCAGGCATCGCAATACTTGCAGCAGCGACACGTGATCGACGTTCTTCGTGAGCATCGACAGGCATCCCTCGACGCACAGACGTTGGTGTCGCTCCTGCGAAAGATCGGTCCTCGTCTGTTTTCGGTGGCTTCGTCCCCGACGCGCGATCCAAACCGGGTGGCGTTCACCGTCGAGACGGTACGCTATGAGTGGAACGACCGGCCGGTCCGAGGCGTCGCCACCTGTTGGCTCGCCGACCGGGTTCAGGTCGGCGACCAGGTTCCGGTCCATGTCGTTCCAAACCCGGCGTTCCGCCTTCCGCGCGATGGGCGGCCTGTGATCATGGTAGGACCCGGAACGGGGATAGCCCCCTTCATGGCTCATCTAGCTGAAATGGAGGCCTCCGCGATCAACGGCGAGACCTGGCTGTTTTTCGGGCACCAGCGAGAGTCCAAAGATTTTCTGTATCGACGAGAGATCCTCGGCTGGCGCGACAGCGGCGTGCTGACGCGTTCGGATTTTGCCTGGTCCCGGGACCAGAACCACAAGGTCTACGTGCAGCACAAACTCGCGGACCGCGGGCGTGAAGTTTGGCGTTGGCTCGAGCGCGGTGCGGAGATCTATGTCTGCGGGGATGCTGAGCGCATGGAGCCGGCTGTGCGCCGCGCGTTCGAAGAGCTGGCGGCCACCCGCGGGCGAGTCGATGGCCGCGCCTGGCTCGATCAGGCCAAAGCCGAAGGGCGCTACAGGACCGACGTCTACTGACGCTCTGCGCCGGGCGGAGGCCACACGAAAGCGCCGACGCCCGCCGGCCTTCGCAACAATTAACCAACACTTTCGATGCCTTGAACAGCCTGAGGCCAGGCCGGAACTAGCATACGCGATGTATGTTAGTCATTGACATACGCTGCGTATGTTCGTTATGAACCACGAATGGAGCATGGCGAACGAGCCCGAGGCGGCCGTAGGACGCGTGCGGAAATGAGCGAGGCCACGGTCCGAAAGCTCCTCGTGGCTGCGCGGCGCATGTTTCGCGACGTTGGGTACGACAGAACAAGCATGGACGATCTCTGCGCCGCTGCGGGTCTCACCCGCGGGGCCCTCTACCATCACTTTGGCGGCAAGGCGGGGCTGCTCGAGGCGGTGGTCGTCGAGATCTACGACGAGGTTGGACAGCGCTGCCTCAACGCGTTCGAGCGCGAGTCCGATCCCTGGACCGGTCTGAAGTCGTCCTGTCGGCACTACCTGGAAATCGCCCTCGAACCCGACGTTCAGCGGGTTGTGTTTCAAACGGCGCCCGCGGTACTTGGACAGCGCCTCCGCGACATTGACGCCCGCTTCGCAACCCCATTGGAGACCCTGCTCTCGACACTGATGACCACCGGACGAATCAGGCAGGCTCCTCCGGCGCCCCTTGCTCGCATGTTCATCGGCGCGATGATGGACCTCGCCCTGTGGGTCACGGCTCAAGCAGAGCCGGAGAGAGCACTCGAGCAGGCTGTAGCTAGCTTCGATGTCTTCCTGAGCGGGCTCGAGCTTGCTCCAGATCCGTCGAAGGGGCAGCGCGGCCTCGCCGACCACACGTGAAGGAGTCCAGGTGCGTATGATCTCTAGAGCTACTTTGTGGCCGATTGTGATCGCGGGGGTGATGGGGTGTTCGGAATCCGGCGACGAGCCTCCGTCAAACGGCGGCGACGAGCCGCTCTTCGCGGTGACCGGCGCCATCGTCCAGCCAGGGGGCGAGTTTGTACCGTGGCTGGCCCTTTTCCCTGAAATCAGCGCCGATCTAGAGTTCGACCTGGAGCAGGCGTTCTCCCCCGGCCCAGGTGTTTTTTTCATTCCCGGTGACGGGTCGATTCTTTGGATGCAGCAGGACGCGCCGGTCATCGAGAGATTTCGCTTTGGCACCGACGGTGAGTTGGTCAGCGACGGTCGGGTGAGCTTTGGCGCCTTCGGTGTCGCGAGCGCCAGCGACAACCTGGCGATCTACATCTCACCGACCCGCGCGTACCTCGTCGACCGACGCATGCCCCAGATTGTCGCGTGGAATCCTGAGACGATGGAGATCGCGGGCGATCAGGCGCTGTCGCGGCTGGTGCGGACAGGCCTCAAGACGAACATCGAGTTCGCGGAGGTCATCGAGGATCGCTTGATCGTCGTTGGACGCTACCGGAGGGATGCGGACGACAGCTGGGCTCCCCTCACCGTCGCCGCCTTCGTGAACCCAGCCGACGATAGCATCGTCTACGACGAGGACGAGCGATGTGGAAATGTCGTCACGGGCGCTCCGGCGAGCGATGGCTTCGTCTACCTGGGATCGTTCATGACCGCCGCCGCCGCAACCTACGCCCAGGAGGGCGGTGACCCGGCGGTGACCGCCTGCCAGATTCGGCTGAACGTCTCTCGGGCGTCCTTCGACGATGACTACTTTGTCGACCTGTCGTCTCTTGCCCCCGCAGGTCTCATCGGTGGGCCGGTCGCGCGAAGCGGCAACACGGACTACTACTCGCTGTTTGACGACTCGGCCGCTCCTCTCCCGCCCCCGGCAGCCCCTGGCGTGGCCCTCACCATGTCCCCCGCATGGCAGGTTCACACTGCGACTCTAGGCTCGGAGGCGGAGACCCTGGCGCCGGTTTCGATCATCCCGCCGTCGGGGACCATCTTCAGCGTGTCGACGTTTCGCGATGTCGATGGGGTCGAGCGAAGTGTATTCGGCCAGTTTGCGCCGGATTTTTCGTCGTCTCAGGCTTTTGACCTCACCAGCCCCGAGGATATCCAGCCACTGTTCACCACCCCTGGCCCGATGGGTCAGGTTACTCGCGTGCGCTAGCCCACCTGGCGGAGAAAGGCGGGATCGCAATATCTCGAGCGAGACGATCGCGATCATTGCGGCAGCGACGCTGGCTGCTCTGAGTCTCGGGGCCGAAGCACACCAGGCGTGGATGCGGCGCACTGTCCGAAAGTTGTCCCAACTTCCGGAGGACGCGCGTCCAGTGCTCCAGCGAACCGGGGACAGGAGCCTTGCGCTAGTCTTGGTCGTGGCCCTCGCTACGACGGCGTGGCTCAACCTCGAGCACCACACCCGAACCGAGCCGTACCTTCTTCAGATCGCGCTCGCGGCGCACGTAACCCAACTCCTGTGCGCGGGTCTCGGGTCGCTGTTCGCGGGTGCTCGCCCCCTGTTTCGCGGACTCCGATGCGTGGCCGCGCTCGTCGCGTTCTGGAGCGTGCTGCACTACGGAATGAACCCCGAAGAGGGGGCGGGCCTATCTGCTAAGCGTTGGCGCGTTTGGGTCTTCGCCGACGTCCAGTTGGTCGAAGAGCTCGTCGACCAGATCGCGATGGAGGCTGAAGGAGACGCGGGCCTCGTCGACAATCTCGTCGTGGTGAGAGCGGGGTAGCTTGTCGAGGAGAGCGCGGAGCTTGTTCTTGAACATCTTCCGGTCCGGGATGTCGGGAAAGGTAAAGAACGCGAGCGGCGCCTTGCTGTCGACGCCGAGAAGTCGATGGGCGATAGGCGCCGAGCGTGCGACGCCTGAAAGGTCGGCAAAGTAGCGCACATAGAAATGGCCGAGGATGCGAGCCGGGCTCTCCGCGGCGGTGCGGCGAATCCGTGCCGCATAGGGCGAGTCGGGGCCGGAGCCAGGGTGATCGAAGCGTTGAAGGTCGGTCAGGATCGCGTTGCGCCGGTAGACCACCGGCAGTCGGAAAGGTGCGAGCACCGAAGAGTCGGGGGCAGCGTCGAGCGCATCTTCGAGGGCGGCATAGACCGGCTCGAAGTGGCTGAGCCCCAGCATAAACGCCCGGAGGTCCAGCTTGCCCCCGAAGAAGGCTTTGGTCAGGCGTGCCGCTTCGGCGAGGCGGTGCTCGCGGCCGGTTTCGGTACGGAGGCGATTCGAGAGAGAAGGGGTCATCGGGGCCGAGCGTTTCGTTCAGTTCATGAAGTTCGGTGCGAGAAAGTAGAAGCCGTAGGCGACCACGAG
>JBCCZL010000530.1:0-7213 GCA_039187775.1 Myxococcota bacterium | reverse complement strand
GCTGCGGGTCGAAGGCGTGTTTTCGGGAACCGAGGCAACCCTCCTCGCGACCCTGCCGGTGTTTGGGCTCATCGCACTCATTGGGAGTCTTGCGTCCCGCATCCCCGGGCCGCAGAAGAAGGAAGCGCGGACCCGACCAGGCCTTGGCGAGGCCTTTCAAGAGCTCAAGAAGTCGGACTACCTCTGGTGGATGTTGGGACTCATCGTCCTCGTGCAGGTGGTGATCACGCTCATCGACTACCAGTACAATGTGATCTTGGAGTCCGCTTACCCGGACACCGACGAACGGACGCAAGTGGCGGGACAGGTGTACGCGTCGATCAGTGTGATCGCGATCGTGCTTCAGGTCGTCAGTGGGCTTCTGCTTCGCTTTCTTGGTGTTCCTGCCGTGCTGCTGCTCGTCCCCGTGCTGCTTGGGGCGGCGATCGCCGCGGCAGCGACGATTCCGCGCTTTTCGATTCTCGCGTCGCTCAAGGTGGGAAGCAAAGCGTTTGACTACAGTCTGTTCAAGGCGGCGAAAGAGATCCTCTACATCCCCTTGACCTACGCGGAGAAGACCGCCGGAAAGGCGGCCGTCGACATGTTCGCGTACCGCTTTGCCAAAGGTGGCGCCGCACTTGTGGTTGCGGCACTTGTCGCTGCGGACTTTGCGAACGGGATTCCGTGGCTGTCGCTCTTGACGGTCGGGCTTTGGATCGCGGTGACCTGGCGCATTGTCGTTGGCTACCGAAGGAAAGTGAGTCGGACCGAGGAGATTTACGGACCCGAGGCGTAAGGAGGATGGGGGAGGATTCGTTCGGATCGGCGTATGCTTATTCGAATGGCTCGAGCGTCCTTCGCACTTCCTGCGCTGTGGCTCACCATCTCTGGTTGCGGACTGTCGCTCGACTTTCAGCAACCGGGATTGGGTGATGGGGGCGCCGGGAGCGATGCTCGGGTAGGAGATGGTGGTCTGATGGACTCCAATGTAGCCGTCGGGCTTGGGGATGCGGGCGTCGATGGTGATCGCCCCGACACCTCTCCGACCGATGCAAGCGGGATGGATGCCGAAGTTGTCGACGCAACGATCGATGCTGTGATCGATGCTGTGATCGATGCAACGGTCGATGCGACGCCAGACGCAAATGTAATTCCCGGCTGCGGGAACCTCGACTTCGTCGGCCGGGATCCGGACATGGACGGGATCCCGGATCCGCGCGACGTGTGGAGCCGACGATGCAATCCCGCGGTTCGGCGAACCTCATTTTTGACCACGCCCCTTCCTTCCGGCTGGACCACGACGGGAAGCGTGGCGGCGACCGCAGGAGGGGCCGAACTCCGGAACATGTCCGAGGTCGGCCATGGCGGATCCTTCGATGCCTGGTACGCCGAGGTGGGCTTCGCTCGAGACCTCGCTAGTGAACACTGGGTTGGAATTAGTATCGGTTTCAGTTCGGGGTACCGCCTGAAGTGCGAGCTCTACCACGATCCCCGGCGAGGCACCGAGCTCCGGTCGAGCCGCGAGATCACGCCGGGCAACTACGCTACCCCACCGGCGCCGCTGAACATCGGTGATCTTCCTGAAGTCCGGATCATCGTTTACCGAGACGACGCGCGCCGGCTTCATTGCGCGGCCGCGGGGCCCACTGGCCCCGTGGTCGGCACCCGACCCCTCGGGAGTGTTTCCCCGGGAGGAGGACTCACTCAGCCAGTGTCGGCTTTTACCGACTTTGTCGGCACCCATCGGCTTCAGCACGTGTGGCTTCACGAGGCGCCGATTTCGCCCACGATGTAGCATTCGCGTCAGGACAGGGGATGGTAGGATCGGGCTCGTGCCATCCGCTCTCGAATGGTTCTACGGCTTTTGCGCGGCGTCTCTTATCGGCTACCTGATCGGTTGGCCGTTTTCCGCTTTTGGCGGCGCTCGTCTTCGCCGGGCCCGACTCTTCGCCACCGGTGGCGTTGCGAGCGCGGCAGCGCTGTTTATCGCCGGTTGGCCGGCGGGGTCGGTACTGGTGCTCGGGGCCCTCGGCGGCGGGATCGCGGTCGGGTTTCGGGAGGCGGTCGAAGGCGCGTCGGAGGTTCGACGGCGGCTGGCGTCGATTCGTCCTTCGTTCAAACCACCGTCGTTGGCCAAAGCGATGGCCGATGCGGAGATTCCTCCGCACGACCCAGTGCCTGAGCTCGCGCCGCTCGTGCGCTTTGATGAGCGCCCCACGACGGAGCGGCGGCATGCGCCTCCTGGAGCCGCCGCGCCTACCGCCCCGGCCCCTCCCGCGGAAGCGCCGGCGGATCCTGTCCCGACTCCGAGGGTTCCCGCGCCGACTCCGAGGGCTCCCGCGCCGACTCCGAGGGCTCCCGCGCCGACTCCGAGGGTTCCCGCGCCGACACCGAGGGCTCCTGCCCCCGCGGCGCCGGTTCGGGCGGTGGGTTCGGGAAAAACCCCGCCACCGCTTCCCGGTCGCCGGGTGCCCCCCCCACCGCCACGTCCGCGAATCCCTCCCAAAGAGCCAACCGCCAAAGGGATGCTTGGGCCCCTCACTGCGCCGGATACGATGCACGGCACGGGAACGACGGGACTGCTTGGTCCGCTGGACCCGAAGAACAACACGCAAGGGCAGGTGGTATGCAAGCGGTGCGGCGCCGCCAACTCCTACACCGCGTCGTTCTGTGTGCAGTGCAATGCACCCCTTTAGTCTGTACGATCCCGGCCTTCATCGATGAGCGAATCCGGTAGAGACGAGCGAGGGCGAACGATCTACATCGCGGTGGTGGCCGCGGTGATCGTGAGCGTGGCCACGACCTATGGCCTCCGCGCCCTCGAGGGGGAGATCGGTGGAAGCACGGTCAAGGCTCCCGATCTCGTGGGCCTCGAGCTTGAACCCGCGCGGGAGCTTGCCAACAACCGAGGCCTTGAACTGCTGGTGGCGGGCGAGCGCCACGGACCGATCGCCACAAAGGGGCGCATCTTGAGCCAAGACGCGTTTCCCGAAAGTGACATTTCGAGCGGTACCACGCTTCAGGTCATCACGAATGTGGGACCAGACATGGTCGAGGTTCCGAGCATTGCTGGCATGTCCCTCGCCGATGCCCGGGCCGCGCTGAGCGCGGTAGGGCTCGGGGTTGGCGACCAGAGCGAGGGGGGCGACGGGCCCGCGGGCACCGTGACCGCGTCAACGCCGGGCGCGGGGACGGAAGCGCCAGTCGGAGGCGCGGTGGCGGTGGTGCTCGCTCCTGACGGGGTGTTGGTGCCCGACGTGCTCGGCCAGAGTCAACGCGCCGCTCGGACAGCGCTCCAGGAACTGGGCCTCGAGATCGCGATTCGTCGTCGCTGGAACGAGGGCCGGCCCGAGATGTCCGTGCTTGACATCGATCCCGCGGCCGGAAGTCGAGTTCAACCCGGCGCGCAGATCACGCTCACGATCAACGATTGAGTACCTCCGTTGAAGGTCAAAGGGCCTCGTGCTCAACCCGAAAGTCCTAAGGGCACGGCGGCGACGTGCCCTTTGTCCATTGCCGGCGCATCGACCCACCGGTACGACAAACCCATGCACGTTCCATTTTATCAAGTTGACGCATTTGCCGAGCGGCCGCTTGAGGGAAACCCCGCCGCGGTGCTCGTGCTCGAGGATAGCTTCCCAAGCAACGAGCTCCTTCAGTCGGTGGCTCGGGAAAACAACCTCTCGGAAACCGCATTCCTGGTGCCGGTTGCGGCCACGCAGTGGAAGCTTCGCTGGTTCACGCCGATGCGCGAAGTCCCGCTCTGCGGTCACGCGACCCTTGCCGCAGCGCACGTGGTGTATTCCCACCTTGGGTCGGACGCCGACGAGCTGAGCTTCGCCACGCTATCGGGCAATCTACCGGTACGGCGAAGCGACGATCGGCTGACGATGGATCTGCCGTCCGATCCCTCGACCGAGACAGAGGCGCCCACGGGACTGTCGGCGGCGCTTGGCGTAGAGCCCCGGGAGGTGTGGAAAGGTCGCTACCTCACCGTGGTACTCGACTCCGCCTCGACCGTCAGAGCTCTCGAGCCAGACATCGAATCCCTCGGGCGCTTGGACGGTGGGGCCGAGATCGGGGGCGCGGTCTGCTGCGCGGCCCCGGGCGACAATGGGTTCGATGTGGTTTCGCGTTTCTTTGCGCCGGGTGCAGGGGTTCCGGAAGACCCGGTCACCGGATCCGCACATTGCGCGATCGCGCCGCTCTTTCGGCACCTCGGACCGTCCCTTCGTTGCTTTCAGGCGTTTCCCGGTCGGGGCGGCATCGTTCGCACCGAATTGCACGGAGACCGGGTACATCTCAGCGGTCACGCCCGAACGGTGATCGAGGGCCAGTTCCGCCTGCCTTGACGTCGAATCGCGAGCCTTCAAGCGAGTCGCCCATAGCGCACCTTTGATTCGCTTTGAGCCGTGTTGATACGGGTCGGCGCCGTAAGCCGAAGTGTCTCAGGCAGGTGCCTGAGCATGGAGGTTTTGACGATGAGAATCTGGATTGTTTCAGCCCTGCTCCTTCCCCTTGGTGCGTGCAACTGCGGTGAATCACTGGAGGGCGCACTCAACGAGGCCGTGGAAGAGGCGGCCCAGCAAGCCGCAGAAGAGGCGGCCAACGCGCCCCCCACGGCCGAAGCGGAGCCCAGCGGGACCGCCTACACCTGCAACCAAGTCGAGGCGAACCACCTTTGTTACCACGTGACCCCGATTCCTGCTCTGGTGACGGGAGTGCAGGGCGGCTGTGAAATGCCTGGCGGCACGTGGACGGAAGGAGAGAGCTGTCCCACCGAAAACGTCGTGGCCACCTGCGAAAAGGAGACGAACCGGGAGACCCGTTACTTCTATGAGGGAGTCGCCCTCGAGGGTGCGGAGACGTCGTGCACGGTATTCGGCGGGACCTTTACGCCCTCGTCTTAGTTCTTCGACGGATGCCGAGGGGCCGAGTCGAGGCTGGCAACCATGCGACAATGGCTTGCGAGCGCGGTTGGCCCTTCGGCGCCAGTTAGATCTCGAGGTTCAGATTCTCGACGATGTACTTGAGTGCCTCCTGCCGATTGTCGAAGACTTTCAGCTTGAGTCCGGCACCGAAGCTCATCGAGCGACCTAGCATCGCGTTGAGGGAGTTGTTGGCCACCATCACGACTTCGCGACCGCCATGGTCCCGGTAGTCCGTGAGCAGTTCGTTCAGAATGCTGCCAATCTCCTGCGGCACGCTGGTCACTGCGAGGGTGTCGACGAGCTGTGCCTTCGGCATGCGTGCAGTCCGCAGCTTCTTGTAGCTGTCGACCACGGCTTCTAAATCCGGCAGCGTCAGCTCACCCTGATAGACGAACTCCATCACGCTGTCTGAGAGCCAGGAAACCCTACACGTCTTGTCCATAGTACCCCGTTGCTGGTGACCCCCTTTTCGAGGTCTACAGGATACCGAGGTTGGGAATGCCGTGAAAGCCTGTCGGACGGCTGAGGCCGGTTTTGGGCGCGCTCGATGTTCCGAAGGTCCTGCAGAGAGATTGAGGCGAGCCGTCGAAGCGACAGCTCGTCTTTTGTTTCTGAGTTGACCGGACGTGGAGGCCTTGTGGCCTAGCGTCGGAAGATGCCCTGGCCAGGCGTCAGGACATTGAAGGGGTCGAAGCGGAACTTCTTGAACAGGAACCGGAACCAATCGCGACCGTAGTGCCGCACCCAGTCTCGCTGCGAAAACTCGAGCGCGCCAATCGCGTAGCGGCGTCCGCCGCCAGCTCGTGCATCGTCGAAGAGAGTCCGGTTGCGCGCCACCAGGTCGTCGATCACCACCGGGTCAGCGGTCGGTGGAATGCGGAGGATATCGAACGCCCAGACGATTCGGTCGTTCGGTGTGGCGATGAACGGCGAGTTCGTTGCGCTTCGCTGAAATGGGTAGAGCAGAATGAGTCCGAGGCCAATGTCGTCGGGCGTCAGGGTTTGTACGAAGTCGGCGATGTAGTGCTCCACCTGCCGGTCCGCGAGAAACAGGTCGGACCAAGGCTTCGGAAGATCCCAGATCCCAATGTCGCGGAGCGCCTGTTCGACAAAGTCCACGCGACTGAGCCACACCACGTAGGGGAAGTCGGTGATCGTCGAGCCGACGAAGCTGAGGTCGCCAGTCAGTGCCGCGTCGTCGGGCGCCGCCGGAGGCGTAAACCACGCGCCCGCCTGGATCAGGTAGTTCCAGCCGCCGGAACCGTCCGGGATGATCTGACCCTCGAGGAAGTCGAAGCGATCGTCGTTGCTGATCTTTCGTTGGTCGGCAACGAAGTCGGACAGGCTCGTGTATACGAGGTCGTAGATGCGGGCGAATGCCGGGGCGGGTTCGAGATCGATCTTCGCCTTGGTAATCACCGCAAACTGCCCGAGGCCACCTCGAACCGCGTTGAACAGCCCGCGGTTCCGGTGCGGTGTGCATGTGAACTTGCGGCCCTTGCCGTCGATGGCTTCGATTTCCGAGACGTTGTCCGAGACGAAACCGTGGCGGTTCGTGACGCCACCGATCCCTCCGACACTCAGCACGCCGCCTACCGTCAACTGGATGTAGTCGGTGAGCACTTTCGGAGCCAATCCCTGAGCGCCCGCGGCAGCGATGAGCTCGCTCCACTTGACGCCCGGGTCCACCACTGCACCGCTTGCGTCGATACTGTGGATCGTGTTCAGACTGCTCGAGTCAATGACGATCCCACAGTCCACCTGCGCTTGACCGAACACCGAGTGCGAGATGCCACGCATCGCCACTTTGATGTTGTTGCGTAGGCCGTACCGGATCACCCGACGGATGTCGTTTGAAGAGCCCGGCTTCAAGACCGCTCGGGGACTTCGAGAGATGATCCCCCCATAGTCCTGAGCTGCGGCGGCGATATCCGCCGGATCGATCGACAACGTGCCGTCGAGGTGAGGGATCGAAATCGCCCCTCCACAGCTCGATGCCTCTGCTTCGCTGATGAACACCCGACCGGTCGGGTCGAATGCGGTAACCGCCAGCGCGGCGCCGGTCGCGCCGATGAAACCCCTGCGAGAAACTTCCTGTGCCATCATCCCCTCCCGGATTGAGGACTTCACAATGACACGATGTCTGCCGTAAGACATTCACCCCAAGGGGTGGTGGGATACTGTAGGCAACCAATCGCCGTTGTTTGCCAACGTCTTGGCTTGAGACGTTCTAGCCCGCATCGGTCACCCGTCGGCGTGTCTCGCGCCCGAAAGCACTGCATTCCCCCGGCCTTCTCCCGGGC
>JBCCZL010000529.1:0-7219 GCA_039187775.1 Myxococcota bacterium | reverse complement strand
CTTCAGCGTTGTCGAGCAAGAGAAAGGCGGCCCCGAGCTTTCGAAAGGTCGCGAGGAGCCCTTCAAACGATACGTCTGCTTCGGTGAGGTCGGAAGGAAGGACTCCGGCGATCGCCACCGCGATCCCGTCGCGGCTGGTGGCCGCGGCAAGGTCGCAGCGCCAAATGCCACCGGGCCAGCGGCTCGGGGAGAGACTCGACGCGTAGCCGGCGCCGAGCCGCGACTTTCCCACGCCGATGGTGCCTCGCAGCGTGACCAGCCGGGCGCCGTTGGCGAACCGCTCGTCGAGCCGGTCCAGGTCGTCGTCACGTCCAACGAGATCGGTAACCGGCTCGAACACGTTCGTTTTCGTGCCGCCCACGAGGCGGAGTATGCCGCCGTTGGGCGCTCCATTTCAAACTCCCGGATGGGCAACGCGTCGACAGCAAGCGAGCGGCTAGCGACCAAGGCGAGCGGTTCGACTTCCGCTCGTGAGCCAGGGGGCTCCGTCCTCCGCGATCCAAAGGCGGGAGCTGTAACCATCCAGCTCCACGTCGAGACTCATGTTTTCGGGAAGCTCGAGGCCGCCGCGAGACATCATTACCGTCTTCGGGAGCGAGTGGAGGCCACCCGCCAAAATGAGGACGCTGTCACCATCGGTTTCGATTTGGCGCGACCCCCAGCTTGGCCAGAGCGAACGCCGGTTCCACTGCCCACCATTCGAGTGGAAGAGAACCGCCTGGCCCTCGGTTCGGCCGTACTGTCCGTAGGTCGCGAGGAGCCAAAGGTCGTCCCGCGACGTGCCGGCAATGTCTTCGAAGACCATGTTTTGTCGTTCGCTCGGGATCTCGACTTCGAGTTCGGTGGTAAACCCCCCGTCGTAGTGGAGGACCAGCGCGGCGTCTCTCCGACCCGCCAAGAGCAGGACCGACCCATCCGGCAGCGCGTGGGCCTTCGTGATCCGGGGCCCGCCGAAAGCCCGAGAAAGGGGAACGAAGACCGTCCTCGCCCCCTCGAGCTGATAGAGCTCACCGTCGCTGACCGCCCAGCTCGCGCCGCCTGCGCCGGTGACGTCGATGGGAGCTTGACGCACTACGGGCCTCGCCGAGGCATCGGCCCGATCCATCACCGGCGCGAATGCCTCCCCGTTAAAGAGCTCGAGGTGGTAGTCGCGATAGCGGACAAAATCGTCCACCCGAACCCGGTAGATTTGCTCGACTCCGTTGCCGTGCGCGGCGGTCGCCTCCTGCGCCCAGAGTTCGGGCGCCACGGTTCCCCAGGCGGCCGGGTCCTGGGTTCCGGCGAACGGGTCGACCAGCACCTCGTCCCAGCCCTCGCCCGGAATCTCGCGGAGCGACGTCCCTCCCCGGCCAATGCAAAACGCCCCCTCGGAAACCGACCGTACCGTCCCGCATTCGAAGTGGTCGATTTGCGCAAGGCCATGGCGGCCGGTGCCAACCACCCGGCTCGTCTCGTCCATCGACGCTCCGACTGCTTCGGCCGCCGCGGTCTCGTCGACCGACACCCACGCCGCGCCACTCCAGCGCAAAAACCACCGACCATCCTGGACCCACACCTCGTCGTTGACCGCATGGAGCGAGCCGTGGTAGCCGGGGTTCTGAACCGTCCCCGCCGGCATCCAGCTTCGCGCGTACTCATAGGCCTCGACCGACGGAGCCCGTCGTCCCTCAAGACTCCGACTCAGCGCCCACACGCGGTCGGGGCCGAACGGAAGAAGATCGATGAGTTCGCCTTCGATCTGTGCGGTCGACGAATGTAGCTGCCAGTTCTCGCCGTCGAAGACATACACCTCGCCGTCGCCGTAGGCCCAGGGTTGGTTGTCGACCGATCCGACGAGCCGCAAGTTGCCGCCGAGGCCCGCAGCCGTCCATTCGGTTCCATCAAATCGATACAGGTCGTCCGACCGCACCCAGAGGTCGTCGACGCCGCGCACCACGAGTTCGCCAATGTCGGCGCGGGACGGTGGGGGGAGCCGAAACCACCCCTCGCCGTCCCAGCGATAGACGGCGCCCTGATCCCCCGCCGCGTAGAGGGCGCCGAGGTCGAAGCCATCAAGCGCGCGAAGCGGGGTGCCCTGAATGTAACACCACCCCTCCTCGGGACAGCGGTTGGCCGCAACGTCGGTGGGACCCGTGACCGGCCCGGGGCGCGCGACCACCGTTCCCGGCGCTCGGGCTCCCGGCTCGACGTCGACCGATTGAAAACACCCTGCCCAAAGAAGACTAAGCCAAACCCATCGAACCACGCCGCACCTCCTAAAACCGTTCAAATGGACGGTAGGAGGGGTGCGCTTAAGGCGCCGCTTAATCCGCTTCCGGCTGGATTTGCTTTCGGGCCTGGCTACGAGATTGCCTACGGGATTGCATATGATTAAGGCATCTGCTCGAAGGCCCCGAGGTCCGGCGCGGCGCCGGCAAAGGACGTCGCTCCGGTATCCCGGCCGGCATCGATCAACCGGCTGGTCGGGGCGAGCCGGAGTCCGAGCGGCGGCAGCTCACCACTTGGGCCGCGGGGGCTGGTCGCCTCCTCGAAAAGCCGGGCCATGTCGAGGTGCTCGAAGTCAGCCGCCGAGACTCCGCGCCCGTTCCAGGTGTTGGACTGGTCCTGGACGCTGCTGTCGAGCTGCACCACGCCGGCGCCATCGACGTCGAACGCGATGCTGTTGACCACGGTGTGCGGTTGGCCGTCCCGAAGGTCGAGCTGCACCGGGTTTCCATCCTTCGCGTTGTTGACGAGCGTTGCGTGCAGAATCGTCACGCCCCGCGCGCTCCGATTCCCGTTCTCGTCGATGCCGAAGGCTTTGTTCCCAAACGCGACGACTCGACGCAGCTGAAGCTCGGACGCGTCCTGGCCAAGCTTGAACCCTAGGCCATCACCCTCGAACCCGCGGCCCGGCACGACCCACTCCGGCCGATTGAACCCATTGTCGAACGCCCAGCAGTTCTCGACGAGGATCGGATTCCGTGCATGCCAAAAGTCGTAGCCATCGTCCGAGTTGCTCCAGGCCCGCGTGCCGCGAAATACGTTGCCCGGGCCGAGGGAGTCGAACTTCGCGGCGAATCCGTCGGCGTCTTCACCGCCGCTTTGCGGATCGAAGTTGTGAAACGAATCGGAGTTCAGCACCAGGTTATTGCTCGGCTCGAAGCCCTCTTTTCCGGTGATCTCGAGACCGGAGGCCTTGTTGTCGTGCAGCACGAGTCGTTCGAAGATGTTGTTCGATCCGTAGACCCGGACTCCGTAGTACGGCGCGAAACGTACCGTTAGCCCCCGGACGTGCCAGAAGTCGCCGGCGGCATGAATGCCAAACGCGTCACCCACCGAGGCGATCGTGTCGCTATCCCGGGGTTGCGGTGGATTGGCATGGCGGGGGTGAGTACTGAAGTCGAGGATCGGGCTCTCGCCGGGATACGCCCAGAGTCGAAACGGAGCCCCATCGCTCCCGCTCTTATAGAGGACAATGGTTTCTTCGAGCGAGTAGGTGCCGCCGCGAACGAAGATCGCGTCTCCTGCAGTCGCCGCCTCGATCGCTCGGGCGATGGTAGCGAAGGGCTGCAACTCGGTTCCCGGTGCCGCGTCGTCCCCGTCCACCGCGACGTAATGGGCGCTGCCGGAGAGGGTCGCGTCGGTGGCCGCGTCGGCGGCGCCATCGGGCTGGCCGACCACCGCGTCGTCCGGGGTAGCGTCGGCCCCTCGATCGGCATCGGGAAGGAGATCGGCATCGGGAAGGACGGCGCCATCTAGGTAGAAGCTCTCCGGGGCATCGTCGCCACAGGCAGAGATCGCAACACTGAGAAACAGGACTGGAATTGAACGACTCACGCGCACCTCGTGGGCGTGAGTCACATCAGCCGCCGTTCATGATGAAAAAAAGCGCGGCCAGCCGGCGAGGAAACGAAGATCGCCCCACTCTCTCTTTGCGAGCGTCTCCAGAATCGAGGCCTTCGATCGCTAGAGAAGCTTCATGTATTCGACAAGGGCATCGATCTCGGCCTCGGAGAGCTCGGTCCCGTATTCGTGGCCTTGGTTTCCGTTCCCGCTCCGGGTCGTATCGAAGAGGCTAAACGGCACCCCGCCTTCCGAAGCGACCGTCGACACGAACCCAACATTTTCTTGGTCGTACACGTCGTTGCCCCGATAGAACACCGCCGGTCGCTCACCCGCCGGGCGAAGCAGATCCCGAAGCGTGGGTACCGAGCCGTTGTGGAGGTAGGGCGCGCGAAGCCAGATCCCATCGAGGAGACTGTTCAGGTAGCCGTTGGTGCTTCGGAATCCTTCGAAGTCCCACCCCCGCCCGGAAAGCGCATTGATCGACGCTGCCCCCTCTTCGGTCACCGCGTCGGCGCGGTTGGGGTCGGTCCCGATCTCTTCAAGGTCGACCACTTCCCAAAGTCGCGGGCCCTCCTCGGCATGGCAGGTCGCGCAGCGCTCCGAAAACAGCGCTTGGCCTTGGGCGGCAAGGTCCCGATCGATGAAGAATGGATAGGGAGGAGCTTCGTTCTCCTCGAGCCATCCCTGAATCGCGTCGATGCTCTCGAAGGGCACCCCGTTCCGCGGAGTTCCCGCACCCACCGAGACCAACACATTGCGTTCGAACGGACTGCCGGCGGCCCCGTCCCAGTGAAGCGCCTGGCCCGCCCGTGCATCCTGGTTCCAGACCGAAGGAAAATCGACCGGGCCGGCGATCGTCGGCACCTCCCCGACGAGGATCGCCCCAGAGAGTCCGATCGCGTCATCCCGTCCCGGGCCCCAGGGACCGTCGCGCACTACGCTTGCGACCTGCTCCCGTAGGTCCTGAATGTACCACCGCAGCACGCCGGTGCTGAGCGCGAGCAGCCGATCAGCTCCGCGAATGTCCAATTCGTTGAACGCGCGGCTCACGTTGGAAGGATTGAAGCGCGCTGGATCCGAGATGCAGTCGAGGAGAAAGTTGTTGTAGCCTTCAATGTCGAAACGCGTTGCCGGGGCTCCAAAGTACACTTCGCGATCGGACTCCGGGGTCTCACGCACGGTGCTCGTGTGACACACCGAACAGGTGTTGCCGACGAGGGTGATACCGATCAGCGGAAGGCGGCGCGACGAAAAGCCGATCGGCACCTCGTGGCCAGGCTCATAGATCAGCCCGAAGGAGGCGAGCGGCTCGATGTAGGGGTCGGCTCCGGGGGGCAGCGTATCCTCGCAGACCACCGGTACCGCACGAAGGATCGCCAGGGGAATGCCTCGCTTGTCCGCTCCGATCGATCCGTACTTAAACTGCTCGAGGGGCGGGCTCAAGATGTCGGTCGGAAAGAGGTCGGTCTTGCCCGCCACTCCCTCCGACGACCCGGGGCAGTCGGCTTCGAGGGCCGAACCCGCGCTCGCCTCATCGCACGTCGATGAGAACTGCTCGGCGATCTCCGGTCCGTAACATGCTTCCACTCGCTCCGCCGCGCGCGGGCAGTCGGCCTGCATATCGACCGAGCAGCCGGCCGCGCTCGCACCCGAGAGGACCATCCAGCCCACGAGAACCCAAGCGGAGCGCACCTCACGCCAGTTCGCCCCGGGCCTCACGCTTCCCTCGAGACAACGATCGTCGTTCCGGAGACCCGTTTCTCGATGGCCGGTGTCTCGACGGCCGGTTTTTCGAAAGCCAGTTTCTCGAAGGCAATGTTGCCGAAACCAGTAGTTCCGAGACGCGTGTTTTCCAGGGCCGGTTTCTCGAAAGCAATGTTGCCGAAGCCAATATCGCCGATTCATACCAAGCATGATGCACCTCCGCCCGCGGTGTACCGCCATACAGGAAGAGAGCGATTACCAGCCGTTCGCCAATGGCCTGAGAGACAACCCGACGCTCATCAAACGCCCCAACGGTACGGTTTGCGTGTGACGAGCGTCGCCATTTTCATCGCCTCGCAGTTCCCGTTTGGCGGGCGTGGCACCGGGACGCTCAGCGGGCGTAGCGACCGCCCGTCATCCACAGGCGCGCCGGGACATAGTCTCCGTTCGGGGGTACGCCCTTTCGCACCCGGCCCACGTTGTCCTCGCTCACCCCTTCCCACGTCACGAACTCGCCGAGGTCATCCATCTGCTCCCCGCGGCCCCCGTTCCCCGACTCCACTTCCGGCCACACCGTTTCGTCCAGATCCCCGCCGTTGAACTGCGGGTTGGGCCGCACCCACACCGTGTCTCCAACGAGCGTCATGGTGGTGGTCTTGTTTCCGGGCGACGTCCAGAGCGCGTACCGACCTCCGGCCCGGTCATCGCTGTCGCTCGTCCGGCCTTCCGCCATTTCCAAGTTCACGTTCTCGATGGTCACCGGGCCGGTCCCGCCCGCGAAATCGTCGTTGAAGAGAAAGCCCTGGTAGTGAAGGTTGCGCGCCGTGACGTTGTAGATATCGATCTGTCGCGCCCCACCCCAGGGCTGGATCACGTCCGCATGGTTTCCGTCCTTCGAACCGATGAGTCGGTCGACCCGCATGTTCTGGACGATAAAATGGGCGTTCGGTGCCCGCATCTGAATGCCTTCGGTGAGGCGGTCTCCCCGACCAAAGACCCCTTCGACGTACACCAGGCCGGTCTGGTTATAGAAGCGGAGCATCATCCGGTCGTTCGCCTCTCCCGACCGAGTGATGTTCCATTCGCAGCCGACGACGTAGATATTCTCGCCTCCATCGAGGAGCAGGGTCTCGTCGAACACCTCCGGGCACTCGATGACGTAGCTCACTCCGCCTTCGAGCCGCTTCCGGCCTCCCTCCGTGAAACGCATCGCTGTCCAGTCGGTGGTGTTCGGTCGTGCGTACTTGAGCCCCGCGATGCAGGTGCCGGCCCCAATGCACGTCGGCTCCACGTCGGCGTCGGCGTCATCCGGCACTTGACCGTCCGCGACCTCTGCGTCCGACCGCACAGAACTGTCGACCACCCGAGAGTCCAGCGCCACCCTTCCGTCGTGCGACGCATCGTCGCACACCACCGCCGATTCGGACGTGCACGCGGCTCCCAAGATGAGCCCCAAAACCACCAGCAATATTCGGTGCATGCGTAGACCTTAGGCTCGATCGCCCCCGGAAGCAGTTACAGGTCGTTCGCGCGACCGCGGGTACTGGCAGGCTGTTGCAAAAGGCCCGTGGGTGGATCCAGCTTCGCGACGGTGCCGGTCGCGCCCGCGAGCCGACGAGGAATAACCGAGTTATTTTGAGGAGGCAGGCCGAAGGCCGGTCGCGGGTGCGAGCGGTGCCCGCGCTGG
>JBCCZL010000528.1:0-7226 GCA_039187775.1 Myxococcota bacterium | reverse complement strand
TCGAAGGAGCCGAAGCTGAAGAAGCTCGAGGCCATGGGCCTTGCATACCGGGGTCACCAGGCCTTCGAGGTCGAGAGCGTCGCTCGAGCCAGCCGAGCTCTCCGCCGTTTTTGGCCGAACGTCGTCCAAATCGTTGTCTGTGGAACCGTTGCCTGTCACCGGGGTTTCTGGGGCGCTCCTTGAAGGCCAGGACCAAGGCATTGGAGTGCGCTTGGAAACGGCGGGGGGTGGGGTCAATCTCGTAATCACGGGGTTTTTTCGGGTGTCTTCACCGAATTTTGGTGAAAAAAAAGTGGGCCGGGGCCCACGTAAACACCCTTAGCTTCGATCGCGGGGCGAGATACCACAGTCGCCAAACCCCCGCAAGGCACCGTTGTCCGGCGACTTCCCGACGAATCTGCGGGCTAGGTGGTTTCTTCTGCCTCGGCCGCCCCGTCCCCGTCCGCGTTTGCGGGCTTCGGCGGATTCTCACAGACCGCGCGGAGCTCGTCGTAGTGCTTGTCCGCGTAATAAGAGAGCACGTCGAGCGCGTCATCGAACTCGCTCTTATCGAGGTCCTGGGTCGGATATTCCACCGAGAGAATCACGTCGAGATCCTCATCGATGGAGAACTTCGCCATCAGGGTGACCTGGTTGAGCTCGAGGAGCCGCCCGTACAGCGCGTTCGAGCGCGCTTCGTCTTCGGGGGAGCGTAGAAACGGCACGATGGCGAATGTCACGAACCCACGATTCGGATCGATCCGTACATAGAACGGAAAGCTGGCGTTCTTCCCGCGAAAGTGTGTTCGCCACGTATCGTCGTTGATGCGATCGCAGGGCCAGCCGCCCTCTTCGAGCAGCTGCCGGATCGTCTCCTCGGAGAGGATGAGCCTTTGGGCCTCTGGGCGCTCGTCAGGCATGGGGGCGACCGGCGGGACGATAGAAGAGCCATCCGCCGCCCACAAGCGCTTCACTGCGTTGACAGCGATTTCGAATGGCCTATCCCATCGTTGGATGGTTTGCGGACGGGCGTGGGTTCTCTCCCTGGCGGTGCTCTCGGTGGCCTGCGGCGCGGGGCGCCATGCGGCCTGGGAACGAACCGCGACTCCGCAGACCATGAGCGACCTTGGAGACCTGCGAGGACCGGCGTCGCTCGACCGCGCCGCGGAGCTCTGGGCCGAGCGGCAGGACGAAGCCGCGCTCCGCTCCGCGATCGTGCACTGGGAGGCAGCGGCGCGAAACTCTCCCGAAGACCCCGAGATCTGGGTTCGCCTAGCGCGCGCGTATTACTTCTTGGGGGACGGCCATCTGAGCTTTGCCCCCGAGCGGGAGGCCGACATGGTCACCGCTTACGAGATCGCGGTCGATCGCGCGGAGCGAGCCCTCATGGCGCTCTCGCCGGACTTCGCCCTTCGGATGCAGTCGGGGGCCCAGATGGCTGACGCGATTCGCATCCTCGACGAAGATGCGGTGCCCGCCCTCTACTGGCGCTCCGCCGCCCTTGGCCGGTGGGGCATCCACCGGGGTTTTGCGACAGTGTTGGGGTACAAGGACGAGATTCGTGCCGTCATGCAGCGCTGCGTCGAGCTGGACGGGGACTATTTTCACGCCGGCCCCCATCGCTACTTCGGCGCGTTCTACGCTCGGGTGCCGAGTTTCGCCGGGGGAGACCTCGAGCGGAGTCAGGAGCACTTCGACCGGGCCCTCCAGACCGGCCCTTCCTACCTCGGCACCCGCACCCTCCTCGCCGCCGAGTATGCGGTCCGGCAGGGTGATCGATCGTTGTTCGAAGCTCATCTCCAAGCGGTGATCGACGCGGACGTGGACGCGGCACCCGACGTTCGCCCCGAAAACCTGATCGAGCAGCGGCGCGCCCGCGTGCTTTTGGCATTGGCCGACGACCTCTTCGAGGAATGATCCGTACCGGAACCGACTTCGAAGCGCAGGTGGTGGAGGGAGATGATAAAGGAAGGGTCTTACCGCGCACACCGTAGACGAGAGACGGAGGTCCGACATGGGATTGTGGAAGTTCCTTCGCAAAAAGAATCACCCCGAGGCCACCGACAGCTCGGCGCGGCCGGTTCGCGATGACGTCGTTCGAGCGTACGACCAGGCTCTTTCGGCCCTTGGCGGAAAGGTCCGCCATGCCGCGCACCCCGACCGAGCGCGGAGCTTTGCCGAAGGCGGCCCGCCGCTCTTTAGCGTCGGCATGGTCGACGTCGCAGCGGAGACTCCGTACACGCTTCTCCTCACCTACGGGTTTAGCCACACCCTTTCGCCGGAGCCGCTTCGCGACGGGTTCACCCATGAGTACTCCATCGCCCTGCCACAAACCGGCGATCCCTCCGTGTGGGCAGATAGCCTGCTCTCCCACCTCACCCAATACGTGCTGAACTCGGGTCGGGAGCTTTCGGTCGGCGACGTCATGGACTGCTACGCCCCGATTTCGAACATGGGAGCGGACGAGATGGGCTCCCTGCAGTCCGCCCCCGGATCGGTAGCCACCCCTCTATCCGGCATCGTCACCGAACGAGACCCGGTACTCCCGGAGATTCCCACGCCCTACGGACCGGTCGAAGTCCGCCGGTTTCTGGGCATCCACCAAGAGGAGCTCGCCGATGCGGAGAACCGGTCGAGCACCGAGTTCCTCGCAGACTACCGCAAGTCGGATGCTCTCTTGATCACCGACCTCAAGCGTCCGAGCGTGGTCCCGCCCCCGGGCGGCGAGGACTAGCAGGTTACGTCTCGAAGGTTCCCGTCGTCAGGAGGCGCTCCGCCTCGGCGTGGGCCGCGTGGTGATCGACGTCGATCCAGCGCACCGATCCGACATCGATCGCACGCATGCGACCCTTCCGGGCGAGGGCTTGAACCCCGTCACTCAGACTACAGCCGTCCGGACCTTCGGCCTCGTCAAGCGCGGCGACAAGCGCCTCGGTGATCAGAAACACGCCGGTGTCGAGCGCATCGTAGTCTTCGAGTTCTTTGTGGATGCGAACGATGCGCTCACCATCGAGCTTCACTTTGGTTGCATCCGGGAGATCGAAGCACGCCGCGATGTTTCGATCGATGCCGAGGGCCGATTCGCCAGTGTTGAGGGGAGCACTTCCCACCGCACGGGGGAGCTCTGGGCCGTAGAGATGATCGCTCATTGTCAAGATTGTTGGCCCGACAACAAACTCGCGCGCCTTGAGGAGCGACGTGCCGTTCGGCTTGCGATATTCGTCGTTGTCGAAGAACGTGAGCTTGCACGGCAAATCTTCGCGCGCGAGCCCCTCGCGGAGCACGTCGCCGAGATGGCCGATCACGATTCCGATTTCCTGCACTCCTGCGGCGTGAAGCGTGCGGATCACCCGCACGATCAGCGGCACGCCAAGGACCGGCTCCATCGGTTTGGGATAGCGCTGCCCCTTCACGAGGCGCTCGCCCATGCCGGCAGCGAGAATGATTGCGCGGGGCGTCACCCTCGCGAGGTCCTAGCCGGTCGACTCAAGCGGGTCCGATAAAGCCAGTTGGCAGAAACCGGAGGGGCAGACGGTGACGCGGATCGCCCGTCACAGGGGAGTGCCCAGGGTTCACGGCGGCTCGAACACGCGCCCGAAACACCGGACGCAAAGGCTTGGTTTTCACCTTGCATGACTCGTGATACTACCCTCGCTCCCAAGGAAATGACATGAAGCAACCCACCCACATTCCACCAGCAACCGGCAAGCTGGGAATCCTCCTGCCGGGCATGGGCGCCGTAGGTACAACATTCATCGCCGGCTGTCTCCTCGCGCGACGGGGGATCGCGCCGGCGTTTGGTTCGCTTACCGAGACTGGCACGATTCGCTTAGGTAAGCGAACCGACGATCGCAATCCTGCGATTCGCGATTTCGTATCGGTGGCATCCCTCGACGACCTGGTGTTCGGCGGATGGGATCTGTTTCCCCTCAATGCTTACGACGCCGCCAAGGAAGCGGACGTGCTCTCGAGCGACCATCTCAATGCGGTCAAGGACGAGCTCGAAGCGATCAAGCCGATGTCGGCGGTGTTCTTTCCCGAGTTCGTCCGGAGGCTTCGGGGCGAAAACGTCAAACCCTTCGGCGAAGGCCACGCGGTCACGAAGATGGACCTTGCGGACGCCGTGCGCGAGGACATCCAAAAGTTCAAAAAGGACAACAACCTCGAGCGCTGCGTCGCGGTGTGGTGTGGTTCCACCGAGGTGCACCGCGAGCCGACCGACGTGCACGGCAGTCTCGCGGCCTTTGAAAAGGGACTCCGAGAGAACGATCCGGGCATCGCGCCGTCGCAGGTCTACGCCTACGCGTGCCTTCGCGAGCGCGTAGGTTATGCGAACGGCGCCCCGAACCTCACCGTGGATACGCCCGCGCTCCTCGAGCTCAGCCGTGAAATGAAGACACCCGTCTCCGGCAAGGACTTCAAGACGGGGCAGACCTTGATGAAGACGATCCTCGCGCCGGGACTTCGAGCCCGCATGCTGGGGATCCGCGGCTGGTTTTCGACCAACATTCTTGGAAACCGCGATGGCGAAGTCCTCGACGATCCCGACAGCTTCAAGTCAAAGGAAGTGTCGAAGCTCGGCGTCCTCGAAACGATCCTTCAGCCTCATCTTCACCCCACGCTCTATGGGGACATGTATCACAAGGTTCGGATCAACTATTACCCGCCTCGAGGGGATCAAAAGGAGGGCTGGGACAACATCGATATCTTCGGCTGGCTCGGCTACCCGATGCAGATCAAGATCGATTTTCTTTGCCGCGACTCGATCCTCGCGGCCCCGATCGTTCTCGATCTCGCGCTCTTCACCGACCTGGCCCAACGGGCTGAGCTCTCGGGAATCCAGGAATGGCTCTCGTTCTATTACAAGAGTCCGATGCACGCGGAGGGGCTCTACCCCGAGCACGATCTCTTTAGCCAGCTCATGAAACTGAAGAACATGCTCCGGTGGATGAAGGGTGAAGATCAGATCACCCACCTCGGACACGAGTACTACGACTGATCGGTCGACGCAGGTCTTGTCGCCGACGGCGCCATCGTCCCGTTTTTGTTATCTATGAGCGGCGCGGACTCCAGTCGATGACTACCTGGCCTGGCTCCCGCGTCAAATCCGAAGGATGACGTCTCCGAACCCGCGGAATGCCCTCTCCCAGCCCGGTGTGGCATCGGCGGTTGGACTCGCCTGTTCGGTCTTGGTTCACCTGGCCGGGGTGCTTCTGCTCTCGAGTGTATCGACGGCCCCGGACCTCGGCATTGACTTCAGCGTGCCCGCAGAAGTGGAGTTCGGGCTCACCGAGGGATACGACGTCCCCGAAGCGCCATCCGGCGGCGAGGAGCCGGCCGCGGAGGAGCTCGCCGCGGTCCCTCCGCCGACCCCGGAACCCGCTCCCGCGCGCGAGCCGGTCGAAGAACCCGCCGCGCTGCCCGATCCGGATGCAGGCCCCGACGCGTCGCTCGACGCCGGGGTCGACGCGGAAGGCGCACGGGACGCGGGGGTTGACGCCGACGCGGGAGACTCGGCCGCAGGAGATGCCGGGACCGGCGACGGCGGAGATGGCGACGCCGACGGCGGCCGTCGCGATGGGAGCGGAGATGGAGCCCGAGACGGAGATGCGGAGGAGCGCGGGACCACCGGAAGGTCCGGCCCCCGAGTCGCGTCGGCTGGGCGGATGCCTGCGGGAGCCCAGCTGGCGCTCCGGATGGATATGACCAAGATCCGCGAGTCCCCGCTCGCCAACGACATTCGACGAATCCTTGCGGTTCAGCCGGACTTCGAGGCGGTCCTCGGCGGAAGCGGCATCGACCCGCTGGCCGACCTCGACCGGGTCCTCATCGCCTCGCCCGATCCGCGGAGTCGGAGCCGAGTGGTCATCGCCGGGCGCCACAGCGGCGGCGAAGCACAGGTCCGTCGATCCGTGGAGAGCATGGCCCAGGAGAATGGTGGGGACGCGTCGTTCCGGCAGGAGCATGGGGTGGCGGTCGCCAACTGGAACGATGCCGACGAGACGGACCGGATTCTGGCGATGCTCAGTCCCGAGTACTTCACGGTGTCCCGTCCTCAAGATCTGCCAGCGATCTTGGCCCAGGCTCGCGTGACCGCAGAGCAGCACAGTTTGGTGGACGAGGCGGCCGCGCTCCTCGAGATGCAGGAAGGCGCCGCGCTCTCCATCACCGTGGAGGGAGCCCGGCGCTACATGCAGATGAATCCGCCCGAGGTGATTCCCCTCCGGCTCGAGGGCTCGCTCACCGAGCGGGAAGACCAGCAGGTGGAGGTGGCGGTTCGGGCGCGGTATGCGAACGCGCGGGAAGCGACGGATGCGGTGGGTTTCTGGGAAGCTCAGCGCGACCGGTATGCGGTCAATCCTATGGTGAACCTCATCGGGATGGCCGAGCCCCTCTACGACATGACCTTTGAAGCCGAGGGAGCCGAAGTGGTGGCGACCACCGAGCTCAGTCCGCGGCAGCTCCGATTTCTCCTGAGCCAGGTCGAATCGATCTTTCGCGAGTGGGCCCGAGGGACGAGACCCACTCCTTCGACGTCATCGATGGCTTCACCCTCGACGACTTCACCTTCGATGACTTCACCCTCGATGACTTCACCCTCCATGGCTTCACCGGCGGCATCCATGACGCCTTCCATGGCTCCGGCCTCCATGTCGTCGTCATCGGCCGGAAGTGCATCGAGCCTCGGCGTACCGGCGCCCCGGTAGCTGTTCTTCAACGCGAGGCCCAAAAACGGCAAAAGCCCGCTGAAGAGCGGGCTTTTCCGTCTTGGGGGCCGACCAGCGGCCCCAAAGCTGCTCAGAGAACCAGTTCTTTGAGCTTCTTGAGGGGCGTCGCTCGCACCTTCTTGCTCGCGGGAACGTCCTTGATCACGACCTCGCCGGTCTGCGGGTTGCGGAACTTGGCGTTCTTGCGCGCGGGCTTCTTCACCAGGCGGAGCTTGAGAGCCACCTCGGGAATCACGAATTCGCCCGGGCCTCGCCGGCCGAGCTCGCGCTTTACGACGTCACGAAGTGCCTCGAAAACGCCATTGATTTCCTTCTTCGAAAGTTCGGTGCGCTCGGAGATATCAGCGATCACCTGAGCCTTGGTCATACGCTTGGGCTTTGCGGCTGCCATGAGACCCTCCTTGTGGTTTCGTCTGCAGTGAGTCCTTCACATCTCGGATGGCTCCTCGAGCCAGAAGTCCCCCTCTCCTCCTCCTCCGCCCGGCGTGGGCTAGACGCTTTGGTCTACCCCCCCGGGAG
>JBCCZL010000527.1:0-7275 GCA_039187775.1 Myxococcota bacterium | reverse complement strand
TGTGTAACGATAGACTACGTTAGCGCTAACGTTAGCGCTAACGTAGTCTATCGTTACACACTATACCTGTCAAGCGGCCACGTAAACCGCGAAAGGATAGTTCGCAATTGGAAGGAGATGAAGGAATGCGACCAGTTGATCGATATTTGGATCCAGATCTAACGGTGCGATATATCGCGAAGGAGCTCTAGCCTGCGGCGACACGGGCGGCCACGACTGCTACGACATCACGATCATCAGCTCCACCGCTCCGGGATTTCGCATTCAGATGTGGGGAACTCCGGTCACCGTCGAGGTAGCCAACCCCAAGACCGCGGAAGCCCACATCGTACGCGTGGAGCTCGGCGAGCCGGTCGAAGGGGCGCGCGTCGACGGATCCCTCGAATGGGCGGAGGCCGCGGTCACCGCCGATGGTCGGCTGCTCACGGGTCGCTGGGGAAGCGCCCAGCGGCCGTGGACCCACCCCCACACCGGCGAAGAGTTCAGTCGAATGTATGACATCGGCTACTCGGTGTTGCCGGAGGAGAGCGCGCCCTGCGATGTGACCGGCTGGACGGAGTTCCACCCGATGAGCCACGCGCCCTACGACCCGGAAATGATCGGGCGCTACGGCCTCGCGGCCTACCCGTTTCGTGATAGCGAAGGGCGCATCATCGAGGACGGCGAGGACATCGGCGGAAGCTACCCGTGGGTGGATCGCGAGGGCGCCAATGTGTTTATGACGGGTGTCCCCGGCAAGATCAGCGAGCAGTCGGAGGACGCTTATCCACGGCGCTGCGTCGTAGACGGCTGCGAATCGTTCGAGGAGCCCGAGGACTGGGACCGAGGCTTTCTTGTGGCGGGACTCTGGACCCACGGCAAGTTCGTCCACCTCGACGGGATGATCAACAACCAGGATTGGGCGGTCGGACTCCGGCCCGACTCCCACTGGATGGTCGACCTTTATCAGGACGAAGAGGGGACGCCTGAGCCGGTGCGCTTCGGAGCTGGGCGAGGAAACGCTGGCACCCATCCTCCGGCGTTTCCGGGCAACGAAAACATCCTCGACTCGCTCCAGAACCTTCCGAACTTCGTCCCCGCCGCCCGTCCCGTCACCCCGCGGGATGTCGTCTGGGTGATGAGCACCGGCGTGGCCACCGAAGAGATCGCCTTTGACGACTTCCTCGATCCGCGCGCATTTATCGTCTCGAACATGCAGGCCTCGGTCACGCAGATGCGCAACGAGTACGGGGAGACGATGAACATTCCCATTCACTGGAATGGGCAGCGCTACACCATTCCTCAGGTCTTCCTCCCGATTGCACAGGAGATCCCCCACTCTCTCGACGCCGACGCGGTGGAGGACATCCATATCCAAAACGCGGCGACTTCGCTGGAGCTCGCCATACCGGAGTACGGGCTGGTCGAGGCGGGAACCGGCCGGGTGGAGCCGGTGGCGCTCGGAGGGTTCTACGGGCGCGGGTTTTGGCTCGACGGAGAAAACCGTATTCGCTACGCGGTTCCCCCGCAGGGCGAGGCCGCGGAGAGCGATTGGTATGTCGGGCTTTTCATCGACCCGCGGACGAGCGACGGGAACGCGCGCACTGTCTTTACGTTTCCCGACGGGACCGGAATACGCCTCGTCGATCGCGACCGCGTGCAATACGTGGCGGACCGCCGCGTGATCCACGAAGTCGCGCTCCCAGGGGTTTCGGAGACGGGATGGCTCCATCTCGGGTGGCACGTCCGATCCGGCCACCGCGAGCTTGTCCTTTTGGTGAATGGCTTGGCGGTGGACCGCTTCGACGCCGGCCGTCCGCTTTTCCGAGCGGTCGAAGGAGACCTCATCGTCGGGCACGCGGAGCGGGCTCCCGGAGTGCGGGCCTGGATCGATGACTTCAAGGTATTGGCCCACGCGGTGGGGCCCGAAGTGGCATGCAACCACGCCGGCGGCACGCTCATCGAGGTGGGCGACGTAGCGGCCTGGGTAGAGGTCGCCGATCGCTATCCCACGTGGGCCCATGCGGAAGTGGCCGGAGCGGCGGGTCGAGCCGACGGGCGCTTCGCCTGCTTTCACGACTATCGCGCCGACTACGCTGCACACCTCCAAAACATCCCCGAGGGTGCCGAGTCGCTCCGCGATGCGATCACCTTTCCCGAGGGCCCTCTTCAAGCCGGTGCCCCACGGCCCGACTCGAGCGGCAACGGCTTTTGTCTCTCGTGCCACACCGCCGAGAGCCAAGGCGCGCTCGGCCTCGACGCCCTCGCCTTTCGATCCGACGTCGTCCTCGAAGACGACCCTCGCCGTCAGCCTGCCCAACCGCCTCGCCGGGTGTTCGGCAACATCCCGGGGGGCTGGATTCCCGCCGAGCACGGTCCGGGAAGTCCGGCCGAGGCCATGGTCGCTCCGTCCGGCGGCATCCTCATCGATCGCTGGGTTCTGCCGAGCGCGAACTAGTAGCGAACTGCGTTTCGAAGCAGATTCTCGATGGCCCGCTGAAACTGCTGGAGATCGGCAGACAGAAAGAGGCCGTCCGATACCTGAAGCTTTGCGCTCAGGTGCGGGTGGTCGCCAGACGTGATCTCGAGCAGGGTCTTTAGGACCGGGTCAGATGAGCTCTAGCCCTTTGGGGAATCCGCGCCGATCTGGAACTGACCGGCGTTCCGGACGATCTCGTCTTTGACCTCTTGTTCGCTGGCGTGCGGTGGACCAAAGAACGCGGGCCGCGCGAACGGAATGGTCAATCCCGTCTTGAAGGACGGTCGACGGTGAAGTCGATCGATCCACGCCCGAAGATCCGGCATCTCGGCGAGGTCGACGTTCGCCCAGTAGGCACTCGCGCTGTAGGGGAAACACGCCACGTCCACTAGGGTGCAGCGCTCACCAAGCACAAACGGGCCCCCGGACGCTCGGAGCTGGTCGTCGAGCATGCCAAGGCACCGGCGAGCTTCCGCGACGAACCGACCGATCGCAAATGGGTCGTCGTGGCCGCGCACCTTGGCGAGACGCTGAAAGTACATCGCCTGTCCCATCGACGGCCCAAGGCCGCTCACCTGCCAGTAGAGCCACTGTTTGACCTGGAGGTGAAGCGTGAGATCTTCCTCCGGAGTCGGAAGAAGCGAGCTCTCGCACCGAGACGCGACGTACTCGAGGATCGCCCCGGACTCTGCGACCGTGACGTTGCGAGCGCGGTCGATCAGCGCGGGAATCCGGCCGTTCGGATTGATGCGAAGAAACCGTTCGCTTCGCTGTTCGCCGCGATCGAAGTCCACGAGGGCCCAGTCGTAGGGCGTTTGCATCTCCTCGAAGAGGATCGGCAGCTTCCAACCGTTTTGCGTCGCGTAGATCAGGCAGCAGAAGTCGCTGTGCGCCGACGACGTCCATGCATCCTCTAGCGCTACTCTTCGGCCGAACTCGGATGACTGTTCCACGGTCAGAGGCTAGTCAGAGAGGAATGCCCGGTCGACCCTCGTTCTTGGGGTGGAATCGAACGAGCCAACGATCGCCATCGCAGAACGTCACCTCAGCCGGAGCTAGCGGAGGCCGAAAGGAGCGCTTCGGACCAGCGCTCCGGGGCTTCGAGCATGGGGTAGTGGCCCACCCCATCGAGCAGCGTTAGCGTGCTGCCCGGTGCTTCGGCGCGATGCACCTCCGCCACATCTCGTCCGGTGATCGGATCTTCCGCACCCCAAAGGAAATGGAGGGGGAGCTGGCTCTGTCGAAGGGCGCCGACCCAGCGGTGCCAGTAGAGCACCCGATCGCGGAGATACTGAGTGATCTCAGGAATGACGGCTTTGCCGTCGTCTCGGGTCAGAAGCTCCCACATCGTCCCGAGGTCCGCGGCCGAAAGCCGGTTCGAATCGTGCCAAAGCCTCCGCATGTTGCGTTGGAAGACCCGCGGGCTCGAAAGACGGGCGACCAGCGGACCGAGGGTGCGATTTCGCAGCAGCTTCTGAATCAGGCGGAGCCGAGCCAGCTCGATATGAACACTGCCGTTGCACAAGGTCATAGACTCGAAGGAGACCGGTCGAAAACCGAAGTTCCAGCGCGCAAGGATCTCGGTGGCCACGCTTGTCCCGTAGTCGTGCGCGAATAGGTGCGCCACCTTGATACCGAGGTGACGCCAGAGCAGCAGGGCGAAATCAGCCTGCTCGTGGAGCGCATAGGAGTAGTCGCGAGGCTTCTCCGACAGACCAAAGCCCAAGTGGTCATGCACGATGATCCGATAGCGCTCCGCGAGCCGAGGCAACACCCGGTAGTAATCGTGAGATGACGTCGGGTAACCGTGCAGAAGAACGAGAGTCGGTTTCTCGCTCGCTTTGGATCCGGTGTCGACCACAAAGAAACGCCGTCCGTGGATCGTGTGCATGGCTCCGCCGGCTCTCCACTGATCGAGATTCACCCATCGACTCCCTTCGTTTGGCCGCACGGTGAAAAATCGACAATCACCTTGCCCCGGGCGCGCTTTGTCTCGAGCCGTGCATGACCCCGTTCCGAATGCGTCCACCGTACGACCTGATCGACGACCGGGCGAAGCTTGCCTTCGTCCACCCAGCGAGCCAGCTGCTCGAGATCCCGACGCCGGCTCCGGACGACCACCAGCGCAGCACGATGCACCTGCAACCGGCGCAGCGCCCCGCGTGCCATCGCGAAGGGCCGGGGGATCGCGGTGCAGTAGCGGCCTTGTCGGCCCAAGAGGGGACGCGCTCGCGCCCACGGAAGGCTGCCGAACACATCGAAGATGTGGTCGAGGTCGCGCTCGTCCTCGACTCGCTCGGCGGTGTAGTCGATGATCCGATCCGCTCCGAGCTCCCGCACGATCTCCGCGTTGCGACCCGAGCATACGCCGATGACCTCCGCGCCGAGCGCCTTGCCCACCTGCACGGCCAGCGTTCCGACCCCTCCCGACGCTCCGTTGACCAAAAGTCGATCCCCGGTTTCGACGCCGAGCTCATCGCGCAAGGCTTGAAGAGCGGTGAGTCCGGCGAGCGGAAGGCCGGCGGCTTCTTGCGCGGAGAGCGTTGAAGGACTCCCGGCGATCCAATCAGGTCGAAGAGACGCGAGCTCGGCGCAGCCGCCGCCCGCGTGGGTTTGAATCATCCCGAATACCGGCGTGTCCGCGGGCAGACCGGGCACCGGATCGATCAGCCTTCCGGCGATGTCGTAGCCGGGAATTCGAGGGAACGGTCCGCGCACGAGCCAGCGCATCTTTCCTTTCCGAACGAGAATGTCCTTCGGGTTCAGCGCCGCTGCCTCCACCCGCACCCGCACCCATCCCGTTCGCAACGGTAGATCCGGGCGCTCGCCGGCTCGGAGCACACTGGGAGGACCGAAATCCTCGTAGTAGACCGCCCTCACCGCGCCGAGCCCCGAACGCGGCCCACGTTTCGGCAACTCTCCGGCGAGCGACCTCTCTCCGTCGTCTTGACCATCCCTGAAGGCTAGAGCTGCCCTCGTCGCCGGCTAGGGCGCGACCCGCATAGCAGCTATGCGCTAGTGTCAGACGATGAGCCTTCCGGTCTTCGAACCTCCGCACCTCGAGGACGTAAGGCTTCTCTGTGCGGTGGTCGAGCGCGGCAGTTTCAGCGCCGCCGCCAAACATACGGGGACCACCCAGCCGCGGGTGAGTCGCGCGATCGCCCGACTCGAAGAGCGGCTCGGGATTCCTTTGGTGCGTCGGAGTTCGCGCGGGATTGCGGTCACTCCCGAAGGAGAGCGCTACGCCGCGCTTGGCCGCCGTCTCCTTGCCGACATGCAGACGCTTGAAGCCGAACTTGCGAGCCAGAAAGCCGACGCGGGGCCGCTTCGGGTGAGCGCTCCCCCGGCGCTCGCGCGGCGCCTTCTGGTGCCCCATCTAGCTTCATTTTGCCAACAACACCCCGAGATTCGCCTCGAGCTCTCGCTCGGGGCACGACGGGTCGACCTCATCGACGAAGATGTCGACGTGGCAATCCGCTTTGGCCCACTGGAGGAAACCTGGCGCCGCTCGCGACGGCTGCTCGCGGGGTGCTATCACGTGTACGCGGCACCGAGCCTCGGGCTTGAGCCGCTCCGACACCCCGACGAGCTCGCAAATTGGCCTGCGCTCGTGCTCCATGCGACCCATCTCCGCGATCGTTGGCCTCTCCGGCTCGGTCGAGAGGTCGAGTTCTTTCCCGTCCACCCTTCCCTGCTCGCAGACGACGTCGACGCGCTCGTGGGATTCGCCGTTGCCGGCGCGGGGGTCACGATCCTTCCCGACTTTCTCGTGCAGACCGAAGTCGCACATCAGCGGCTCGTCCGGCTAACCACCGAAGAGCAGGCCGCCCCCGCCGAGGTCTTCGCGATCACCACCACGTCCCCCGAGCGCGCGTCCCGTCTGGTCGCGCACCTCGCCACCCACCTCCGCCCCGGTCCCCGCGAAACCGAGCGGAAGCCCGCGACCCGCTAGTTCTTCACCCGCGTGAGCTTGGTCGATGATCGGGGTGGAGGGGCCGCCGGCCGTCGTGCCGAGCTGACGAGGAATACCCGAGGTATTTCGAGGAGGCAGCGAAGCGGTCGGTACGGCGGACAGGGGTGGATCCGTCGCGAGGGCGATCAATGTCACGCGGGTCATCTCGAACGAGCACGGAGTAGGCTTCTGGCATGGCCGACGGCACCCTCCACTTTCTCATTGGACCGGTAGGCGCGGGAAAGACCACATTTGCGCGGCGGCAGATCGCCAACGCCGGCGGACTGTTCCTGGATGCGGACACCTGGATGGTGCGCCTCTACGGGGCCGATCCACGCCCCGAACAAGGGCGACTGGAGTGGTATCTCGAACGCCGAAATCGAGTTCGCATGCTGATGTGGGACCTTGCCGGGCAGTCTCTCGACCAGGGAGTCGATGTCTTCCTCGAGCTTGGCCTCGTGACGGCGGCAGAACGCGCCTCATTTTTTCACCGCGCCCGAGGCGAAGACCGGCCCATGATCGTCCACCACCTCGACGCTTCGCGCGACGAGCGTCGGAAACGAGTCGCCCGCCGCAACGAAGCTGGCGCACCGTTCACTCAAGTCGTGGCGCCGGAGTTCTTCGAGCTCGCGTCCGATGCATGGGAGGACGTCCTTCCGGACGAACGAAGCACCTGGGGCATCATCGACGAGTCTTCGTGACCGCCGATCGTCCTTTCCCCACCAACGACGACCAGATTCAACTTCGGGAAACCTCGGCAGCGTCGACCCTCTGGCCTACGAAGGCACGGTACCCGTCCTTCATGGGAAGGTCCGAGTCCACCTTGAGGCGCCGTCGATGCGCGACCACCGCTTGTCCGGTCTTG
>JBCCZL010000526.1:0-7276 GCA_039187775.1 Myxococcota bacterium | reverse complement strand
TATCGCGCCGGGCTTCAGGCGTTCCGCACGCCCGATTCGGAGGGGGCGGCGTGCGCCAACTGCCACGCTCCCGACGGAATCGACCTTGCGATCCTGAGCTACTCGGATGCCGACCTTCGCCGCCGCGGCCTTCTGCACCTGGACTCGCCAACCGTGGAGCAGATCGTGGACCTCATCCATGCGCAACGGCGCCGCTTCGACATCGCGGAAACCTGCGACGCCGATGGGTGGCGACCGATGCAGCCCGGGGGCACTCCGCTCGAAGGCGACACCGACCCGGAACTCGAGCTCGCGTTTGCCCAGCAATTCATGGAGCTCGCGCCCTTTACCGCGAGTGGAGACGTTCTCGACCGGGAAAGCGCACAATCGGTGCTCAACGAGTGGCGGGCGATCAACCCTCGCCGTGTCCGACTCGGCGTGAAGTACCCGTACTGGACCCGCGACCGGTTCCACGGCGCGAACCACGCATCGATGAACGAGTGGATCAGCATGGTGCCGCACCTGCCGAAGGACGGGTGGTATGCGCGGATGGACGCCTACCTCACCGATCCGAGCGATCGGAACATGGTCGACATCCTGCACCGCTACAAAGCGGAGACCGATCTTGGCATGAACGTCGACCGGTCCACCCGCGGCGGCCGCCACATCCACCGCCAGTACGGCACCATGATGAGCCTTCAGCATGTGATCCGGCAGGAGCTTTCAGGCGAAGGGGGCCTGTTCGACGGCGGCCCGGATCCCTTTGAAGGCTACTACCAGCCCACCAACGACTATCAGGGACCGAACGGGTTCTGGCTCGTCGGCAACGCGACCGGTGGATTGGGCGTCGGCGCCTGTCGCGAGATGGCGCCAGAGCAGGTCCTTGGGTGCTTTGGCTTTCCCAACGTACACACCGAAGAGTGGCGCGCGTCGGGCGAGTCGATCGAAGACTACTGGACGAGCATGCACCACTCCTGGTTCATGATGAACTTCACCTGGGAGCCCGCCGGGGTCGGGCGCCTCGAAGCGCGCGGCTTCAAGTACTGGAAGCTCGAACGCACCTTCGAGACCTTCTTTGTGCACACCACCCGGATTGTCCTCGCCACCCTGATGCCCGAACAGGTGAGCTTCCGATGGTTCCGGAGCGGGCACGCGGACGATGTCCCGCCGATGCTCGATGGGAACTGGATGGCGGACTGGTTCGGCAACCCGGAAACCGCGCGGCATATCCGGGCCCGCTTCGAAGACGATCCCTCGAGCCAGGCCGCCTATGAGATCTATCGGCGAGTGGCCGCAAACACGTTCCTCGCGCTCGCCTACGCCTACGGGGATGCGCTCGCCGAGCGAAACGAAGTGTCGAATGGCGAGCGGATCGTGCAGCAGCTCGAAACGTGGCGCGACTTCGTTCGAACCCATGGTCCTACCCCCACCGCCGCCGACTCGCTCTTCGACGACCTGATCACCCGAACTCAAGCGGCGCCAAACCTCTACTCGTACAAAGAGGCCTACGGGCCGTACTGCGATCGGGACACCTCACCGGTTGGCTGCACCGGCAATCTCCATCCCCACGGCTACATCTACCGGGACGAGTAAGCCCCTTTATTTCTTCGATTTTCGGGCGGGGCGAGTTTTTTTGATAACCCGGCCCGGGGCCGCGCACTCACCGGCTGTGAGGCAACTGCGACAATATTTTCCGGGGGGTTGGGCACTTCTTGGACTCCTCCTCGGCTGTCAGGGTCTGATTGTCGGGGACGACGCTCCAGCGGAGCGAGAGCAGGAGATCGGCCCGCCCCCGCTCATCGACAACACCTTCGCTTGCGCCGAACCGTCCGCCGAAGGCCTTCCCGCAGAGCTCCGAAGGCTCAGCTCGCGCGAGCTCGAACATACCCTCGAAGATACGCTGGGCCGCTCTGTCTTTCGCGATGTCGAGGCAAGTCTCGAGCGGTTCCCCGCCGACGGGATCTTTGGCGGCGCGGAGAGCTTTCAAAACGCCTACACCTACGACCGCGCCAAGGCGAGCGTCGATATCGCGAGCGCGATCGCGGACACCGTCGTCGATTCCGCGGACTACCGAACCGAACTTCTCGGCAACTGCGCCGGTGAAGCCGACGTCGCGGTCGACTGCGTCCGCTCGTTCGTGAGCAACGTCGGGAAAACCCTCTTTCGACGTCCCCTCGCCGACGCGGAGATCGACACTTATTCATCGATCTACGAAGAGGCGGGGCGAGGCAACGACGGCCTCAAGGCGACCCTCATGGGCCTTCTTGTCTCTCCCCACACCCTTTACCACGTCGAGCGCGGAGTGGAACTCGAGACGGCCGGGCTCCGCCTCACCGACTACGAAGTCGCGGCGAGGATTGGCTACCAAGTGACCGAGGGTCCCCCCGACGCCGAGCTATTCGCGGCCGCCGTGGCCGGCGAGCTCACCACCGTCGAGGCGGTGCGTGCTCAGGTCCACCGACTCCTCGACACCGAGCGAGGCCGAGCTCGGATGGCAAACTTCTTCGCCTACTGGTTCGACCTCGACTATCGCCCGGGCTTTTCACAGACGAGTGAAGCGTTCCGCGGAGGACTCGACGTCCGGGGCCTCGAGACCGAGGCCAATGCCGAGCTCGAGCAGTTCCTTGAGCACGCGGTGTTCGACAACCGAACCTCGTTCGAAGCACTGATGACCTCGCCGTACTTCTTCGCCGAAAGCGACCGGCTCGCGTCGATCTACGGTGCACCGGTGTGGGACGGCGAAGCCTCCGAGGGGACGCTCACCCGCGAATCCCGCCGCGGCATTCTCGGCCGTCTGGTCGTCCTCGGGAGCGGCCACGACGAAAGCGACCCGATCCTCCGGGGTGTATTCGTCCGCCAGCGGCTGCTCTGCGATGTGCTGAATCCCCCCGATGCCGTGGCCCTCTCCCAGCGAAGCGACCAAGTGATCCTCGACCCGGAGGAGAGCCCGAAGCGGGAGCGCGTGGCTCGCTTCACTCAGCCTGCCGAGTGCATGGCCTGCCACAGTCTGATCAATCCGATCGGTTTCGCGCTCGAAGACTACGACGGGCTCGGCCGCTATCGCACCGAAGAAACGGTATTCGACGACTCGGGAGAGATCATTGCGACCCACCCCATCGATGCCGAAACGCAGCCCGAGCTCGACGACCCCGGAGACGAACGAACCGTCGCCTCCCTCGACGAACTGAGCGCGTTGCTCGGTGCGAGCGACAAGGCGTCGGCGTGCCTGAGCCGACACTGGTTCCGCTATTCGACCTACCGAAACGAAACGGTGAGCGACAGCTGCCAGCTACGCGAGGTCCACGATGCGCTCCGCGGCGGTGACTCGTTGATCGATGCCTTCGTCGCGAGCATTGCCCAACCCCGCATCTTCTATCGCCAGTCTGACGACGGCCCGTCCATGGAGGAAAACTGATGGCCCTCACCGGTCCCCTTTCCCGCCGCCAGCTCCTCGTGGGGGCGTCGGGCGCGACCCTTGCGCTCCCGTTTCTGCCCTCGCTGCTCCCCAAAGCCGCCCGGGGCCAAGATGACCCCCCGCTTCGATTCATGGCGATCATCGACCGCTACGGTCAGTTTCCCCAGCACTGGGACGACCAGATGGAGGCCACCAACCCGGCCGGCGAGCACATCCTCACGCGGCGTCTCACCGATATCAACGGGCCGATCAACGCGGTCATCGACGGCCGCTTCGACGACCTTCGTTCGAAGATGACCGTGGTCCAAGGCCTTGATGTGCTGGTGATTCCGGGCCACAACCGGAGCGCGCCGCTGTGCGCGTCCAAAGCCGACGCGCGAATGGACTCCGGGCCGCCGGACTTCGGTTATTCGATCGACACGATTCTCGAAGAGTCGGCGGTCGGTCAGAACAGTGTGGTTCCCGCGCTTCGCATCTGTCCGGGCCGCGGAGGCCGCTACGACCGAGGAATCTCCTACAGCTGGAACACGATCGGGGGCGAGGTCACCAACCTGCCGATCAAGCACAGCGATGTGGACACTTTCGATGAACTCTTTGGCCAGACCCAGGCGCCCGACACCGGCCTCTCGCCGGCGGAGAGACAGGCGCTGGTGATCGACCGGGTGCTCCCCGAGTACAACGCGCTGATGGCGGACCGACGGATCGGTCGAGCCGACCAGCAGCGCCTCGACCAGCACGTGACCGCGCTCCGCGACGTGCAGACCCGAATCCAGGCCGGCCAGGCACTGACCTGCGATGACCCCGGGGTGCTTCGCCCCGCCGAGAACGACACGCGGAACTGGTACTACAACTTCATGGACATGGCGGTGCTCGCCTTCGCCTGCCAGATGACGAACATCTGTGTCATCAACGTCAACCACTTCAAGACGACGATCGATGACCACAATCGGAGCGAGTGGCACGGCGGAACCCACGACCTCGAAGACAGTTCGGCCGCCAGAAAGCTCCCCGAAGTCGAATTCGAGGCAACGCTGGTCTCCTATCTGCTGCACGCGATGGACGGGGTGACGGAGGCGAACGGCAAGACCATTCTCGATAACTCGATCACCCTGTGGAGCAACGAGCAGGCCCGAGGCATTCATCAGCTCTACAGCATGCCGGTGGTGGTCGCAGGCGGAGGCGGAAAGCTCAATACCGATCTCCTCATCGACTACCGTCAGCGCCCGTTTCGTTACACCGCCAACCGGCGGGACTTCGGCGCAGTCGGCCGACCCTACAACGAGCTTCTCATCACGATCATGCAGGCGATGGGCCTTGGACCGGAAGACTACCGGCGCGAAGGACGGGACGGCTTTGGCGACTACATCGCGCCGTACCGAAACCTCGACTACTGGGAAAGCTACCTCACCAACAAGAACACCCCGCTTCCGGTCCTTTCGAACTTCGCGTAGTCGCCGCGGCGTCCCGATGTGCGGACAGGCAAGTTCCTGTCCCACAAAAATTGCACAGCAGGGTGGTTCAGGACTTGGCATCTCTGCCGTCCGCCTCCAGGTCCCTAAATGGAGGTGGGAAGATGCTAGAAGAGATCGAGACCTCGTTCGATGCAATGGTGCTGTTGGGACCGGACGGGCAAGTTCGTCACTCGCAGGGAACCGACACCCACGTCGACGTGCTCCAGTCGTTTGGCTCGTCGCTTCACGCCCTCGCGGACCGCGCGCTGTCTGAGCTTGGCGGCGGCCGGCTTCGGCGCCTCGTCGTGGATGGCGACCAAGGCCGGGTTGCGCTGGTCCAGCGACCCGATGGCACCGCCCTGCTCGGGCTCCTGACCGCGGACGCGCCTCTCGGCGCCGCCTTCTCCACGCTTCGCCGCACCTTTCGCCGCGTCGCATGATTCGAAGCGCGCTCACCCTTGTCGTCGGCATCACGCTGTGGGCCGGCGCGGCCTGGAGCTTTGACGCCCCGACCGAAGCCTCGCCGGCTTCGTCTGTCCTATCCGCCTCGTCGGTCCCGGTGGTCGAGGCGCCGGAGCCGCTCGTCGCCGAACCGGAACCGGCACCCCCCGAGCCCCGAGTCGAGGAGACGCCGACTCCGCAGCCACCGCAAGATATCGTTGTACCGTTTGCCCGCGGCTACGTCAGCTTCGAGAGCGGCGCGATCAATCTCGCCGAAGTCGCCCAGGAGCACCGCCGCTTCTACGACTGCCATCTCGCGCTCCATGCAGAAATCGGCGCTGCGGAGGGCGAACATCGGGCGTCGTTTCTCGCTTCGCGAAGGACCGAGGCGGTTCGGCGCGCGTTGACTGCCGGGGGGATGCCCGTTCGGCGACTCGTCGACCGAGGTTGGAGTCTTGCAACGTCCGATTACGGACGCGTACGCATCGAAAGGACGGGCGAGTGTCCCCAGTGATCCCCTTCATCGTCGCCGCGGTCGGAGCCGTGTTCACCGCGCTCGGAGGTTTCCTTCTTGCCGGTTGGCGTGCGCGGCGCAAGCTCGAGGCAGCCGAGCGCTCGCAAGAACGCGCGGAGGCGGAGGCCAAAGCGGCAACTCGAGCCGCCGAAGAGCGCGTGCGCTTCGCCGAGCAAGCTGCGGTAGAGGCTCGCGAAGCCAAGCAAAGTCTCGAAGCGTCGCTTGGGCTATCCCGGCCTGCGGCAGACCCTCAAACGACCGTTGCAGAACTTGCGGCGAGTACCCGGGTCGAACACGTGGTGCTCGCGGGGCCGGAGGGCCTCGAATACGCAGGGGTGGGCGATCCGGCGGTTCGCGAAGAGCTCGCGGCGCTCGGTCCCGACCTTGAATCACTTCTCGAGCCCGGTCAGACGCTTCTGCTTCGCGGCTCGGAAGGCGGCACGCTTCAGGCCGCTCGCGTGCGGTCCCGGGGAACGCCGAGCGTCATGCTCGCGCTTCAACCTTCGGGCATCGCCGGTTCCTATGCGTTTGCTCGAGCGCTCCTCGACCTGCGGGACCATGACGCCCCGCTCGTGGAGACTCCCCTCCTGGTCCCGGAAACGCCACCCGAACTTCGCTGGTTGACGCAGGCTGCGGGTGCGTCGTGGGCGGTCGAGCCCACCCCGAGCGACGGCGCACTCACCCGCCTTGTCGCCTTCGCCCAGGAGATGATGCGTGAGAGCACCCTCCCGTGGCTCGGCTCGGTGGCCCTCGAATGGCGTCACGGCGATGGGGTGGTGGTGGTCACCAACCCGCGAGCCCCGGTGGCGCTCGGCCTTCGGCAAGGTGCGGTGGGTGCCGCCGACATCTGGCGACTGGAAGGCCTCAGCTCGAAACGAAAGGCGGCGTAGATGAGCGACCTTGAGCGTCGACTCCGGGCGACGGAAGCGGAACGGGACATGCTCGCCCGGGAGCTCCGGAAGATGCAGGAGCAGCTGGAAGCGTTGAGCCGACCGGCGGCGGCCGCCGGTGGCGAGCGGACGCGAAGGCGGCGAGTGACCGAAAACTACGAACGGGTTGGTGGGTCCGAGGTCGCCGGCCCTGGCGTCCACAACTCCTCCGTTCGACCGCGGCGGTCGTCGGATGTGGTCGCGATCGTCCCCGACCGGGTGGACGACGCCCCTTTCGAGACCCCCGTGGCGCTCGGTCAACAGCTCGTGGAAGACCAGGCAGATTTCGACGCCGGCCAGGTGCGGCGCCTCGACGAGGCATCCCTCGATGCGCTTCCCTACGGACTGGTGGTAGTGGACAGCGAGGGCCGGGTGCTGCTCTTCAATGACACCGAGTCCCGCTTTGTAGGGCTCTCGCGGACCAAGGTGGTCGGCCGAAACTTCTTTCGCGACATCGCGCCGTGCACCCGGGTGCAGCAGTTCGAGGGACGCTTCCGCGAGTTCGTGCAGCAAGACAACGGATACGGCGTGGAGACCTTCGATTTCG
>JBCCZL010000525.1:0-7278 GCA_039187775.1 Myxococcota bacterium | reverse complement strand
CGGCGTCTCGGGCGAGATCCGTCGACTCTAGCGTTTCGCCGCTCCGGGCGAGCGCGAGCGCCAAGCCAAGGGAGACGCGAACGTTCGCTCGGCCTCCTTGCCGTGCCGCCTCGCGAAAAGCAAGCACCGCTTCCCGAAGTCTGTCGGGGCCCAAGGTTAAGAGCACGTCTCCGTAGAGCGCATAGAGGTCTGCTCGTGCCCGATTGTCAGGCATGCGTCCAAGGAGGCGGCGAAGGATGCGCGCCGAGAGCTCGTGAGCCGACGCCCCCGCGCAGAGCTCCGCGGCGTAGCTTCCCTGGGCGTAGGTATCGAGGCTCGTCGGATCAAGTTCGAGAGCGCGTCGATATGCGGCCACCGCTTCTTCGAGGTTTGACGTTTCCGCATGGGCTCGTCCGAGCCATGCGTACGCTCCGGCCCGTTCGGGGAGGAGCGCGATCGCGGCTTCTGCCGCCGCGTGCGTATCGGCCCATCGCTCCGCCGTTGCCGCGCTTTCCGCCGCCTCGATGTGAAGTCGCCAGGCCCGAAGCCCGGGCGTCCGCACCTCGTCCCAGAAGTCCGAGCCGGCGGTCCTCGAAGGCCACATCAGGGAGGCCACGAACGGGGTGAACAGAATCAGAGCGGGGCCGATGCAAAGGCGCACTCCGGTAATTTTCACCGTTCGGGGGGCGCCGCAAGGTCGATGCCGATTTCTTGCCCAGATTCGCAGAAATCCCGAGGGTAGCCGGCATGAGCCGACGAGCGCTTCGAGTGACCTTCCTCGCGGGAGCAGCGCTTTGGGCCTTAACCCTCGATCTCAGAGCCAGGGCTCGCCGGCGTTCGCCACCCCGACGACCGCCGCGGCCACGTCACTTGAGCCAACCCGCGGAGCGTCTCTCGACGGCAGTTAAAGCGTCCGGTGGAATCGACTTGGGCCCTGCCAGAATCCCGGCGGCGGGTGAATCAGCCTCGACGACGCTGGGGGATTGCGCCGCGTGGTCGGCGGAAGCCGAGCTTCGTTCGCTTTCCTTTTCGGATCCGCAAGCGGCGGACCGTCGCCGAGCCCTCGTCCGTAGCATCGCCCGATCGGAGGCGCCGGACGTGCGGGAGCGGACTCGGGCCTATCTCCATCGCTGCGAGCAGTGGGGCGACCGAAGCGGCCTCCTTTCGGTCCTTCGAAGCGACTAGCCCCAAGTGTAGACTCGGGCCGGTTCTGTATACCGTCAGTCCGGGCGTATACACCAAAAATCCTTTTTGTCAGAAGGTCAGGGCGGTGGGCCGTATACAGGAAGTCTACGCTTCTTAGGGTCGCCCCCATTGCCACGGCGGTCCCACGTTCCAAGTTCCGGGGGGGACAGAGGGAGACCGGCGTCGTGTTCTGCGAAGGGGCAGTACGCGCCAGGCAAACGGCGGGCAACCGGCGCTGGGACTTCTCCGTCCAGAACAGCTGCTTTGGAGGAAACGAATGGCTTTACGAAAGCGAACAATCATCTTGTCCATCGGCCTACTGCTGATGGGTGTCGCCTGCGGAGACGACGACGATACGACGCCGACGCCCGAAGCGGGCGTCGACGGCTCTCCCGATGGCGACGTGGTCGGCGACAACACCATCGTCGCGGTGGCCGCCGGCAATCCGGACTTCAGCACCTTGGTGGAAGCGGTCATGCGCGCTGACCTCGTGGACATCTTGAATGGCGCTGGGCCGTTCACCGTGTTCGCGCCCACCAATGACGCGTTCACCGCGTCGGGGATCACCGACGTCAACGCCGTCGAGGTCGCAGACCTCCGGCAGATTCTTCTCTATCACGTGATTTCTGGGGCTCGAGTCGAGTCGTCCCAGGTCATGGCGGGTACCCAGGACAGCGCGGCGGAGCTGACGCTTTTCCTCGGAACTGAAGGCGGAGTCACCATCAATGGCGGCAATGCGATCATGGGCGGTGCCAATGTCGTGACGCCGGATGTCGCGGCCGACAACGGGATCATTCACGCCATCGATCGCGTGCTCCTTCCCCCGGACATTCCCACTGCCGCGACCTACGGTGGTCTTACCCAGCTTGTGGACGCGGTCGGTGCGGCGGCGCCGCTCGGAGACGGCACCGCGGTGCTTGCGGCGCTCCAGAGCGAGGGACCGTTTACCGTGTTCGCGCCTACCAACCAGGGCTTCATGAACCTCCCCGCGGTTCCCGCCGGTGAAGCGCTCCGTGACGTGCTCCTCTATCACGTGGTCAGCGGCTCCGTGGCGTCGACCGAGATTCCCGCCAAGGCCGACACGCTCCTGCAGAACGAGTACGGAAACGGCGTATCGATCCTCTTCGACACGACGGCGGGCGTCGCGGCCAACGGCAACGCGGTCGCGATCGCGGACATTCGGTGTACGAACGGCATTGTGCACATTATCGGCGAGGTTCTCCTCCCGCCGAACGTCGTCGACATGGCCACGATCGCGGGATTCACCAGCCTCACCGACGCGGTCGGGATGGCGGCAAACCTCGCTGACGGAACTTCGGTGGCGGACGCGCTCACCGCACAGGCTCCCTACACCGTGTTCGCGCCGACCAACGATGCGTTCAGTCGAGCGCCCGCGGGCCTTGCCCCCGACGCGCTTCGCGACGTGCTCCTTCTTCACGTGGTCGACGCGGGTGCGCCGGTGCTCTCCACCGGAATCCCCGCCACCGCACCGGCCCTCGGCGGCATGCTCACGTTCGACACCGCGGCGGACCCGCCCACCGTGGCTGGTCCGGGCGGGGCGACCGGGCCCGGCACCGCCAACATCGTGTTGACCGACCTGAACGTCACCAACGGCGTCGTTCACGTCATCAGCGAAGTCATTCTTCCCTGACGCTGTTGTAATGGCTGAAGTCCTCCTCGCGTTCTGCGGGGAGGCGACTTCCGGTCGAATGCTGCTGCTGCGGCGACGTTGGCTCGGCCGGCTCGATTCGGAGTGTCATCGCTACCCGACCTTAGTCGCGCTTGGTGGGGGTATCTGTCCTCCCCTTCGATGGTACTTCCATCGACGCGACTTGTGGATCGCACATCCGCTCCCCTCACGGCGTCCGACTTCTCCATGGAGTCGGGCGTCGTACTAATTTTATCAACACGTCGCTATTCGTTCTCGATTCGTTCTCGGGGTTGCTTCCGGCGAGCGGTTCCTTGCCCTACCTTTAGGTCGTGCGTCGATGGGAAATCACTGAGTTCGGTTCAGACCTTCGCCTGGTGACGGACGAAGGGGCCGCGGAGGCTTCGCTCCTCCCCCACCAGGTGCGGGTGCGGTTGACCGCATGGTCGCTCAACTACCGCGACCTTTTGGTGAGCCGCGGGCAGTACAATCCTCGGCAAAAGCTCCCCCTCGTGCCCGTTTCCGATGGCTACGGGGAGATCACCGAGGTGGGCGCGGAGGTGCAACAGTGGAAAGTGGGAGACCGGGTCTGCCCGCTTTTCGCGCCTCGTTGGCAGGCAGGCTCTCCCACGCGGGAAGCGGCGCGGAGTCTCCTTGGCTCACCGCTCGACGGGTGTCTGCGGGAAGAAATGATCCTTGAAGAGTCCGCGGTGGTTCGACCTCCGAGTCACCTTTCGCCCACCGAAGCGGCCACGCTTCCCTGCGCCGCGCTCACCGCGTGGAGTGCGCTGGCCGTCGAAAGTCGGACGCTGGCTGGAGATACGGTGCTCACCCAAGGTACGGGGGGCGTGAGCATCTTTGCCGTGCAGATCGCAAAGATCCTCGGCGCCCGGGTGATCGCGACCTCGAGCAGCGACGAGAAGCTTGCCCGGCTCAAGGAGCTAGGCGCCGACGAAGCGATCAACTACCGCTCCGACCCCGACTGGGGCAAGACCGCCCGCGGCTTCACTGGAGGGCGGGGCGTCGACCACGTCATCGATGTCGGCGGTGCGAGCACGCTTCCGCAGAGTCTTCGGGCAGTGACCATCGGAGGAACGATCTCGCTCATCGGGATTCTCGGCGGCCGGAAAGAGCCCTTCGACGTGATCCCAGTGATGATGAACCAGATCCGGCTCCAGGGGATCCTGGTGGGGCACCGCGCCGGCTTCGAGAGCATGGGGCGGGCGATGGAGGCGCACCAACTCCGGCCGCTCGTCGATCGCACGTTTCGTTTCGAAGAGGCGCCGGAGGCGTTTTCGTACCTCGCGAGCGGCGCCCATTTCGGCAAGGTATGCCTCGCTCCGTAGCGGCGTTCGCGGCTCCGCCGTGCCCGGCTAACCACAAGTGCCCGGCTACCCGCAAGTGCCCGGCTAACCCTCGCCGAGGGCCGCAAACGCGCGCACGATCTGCAGCATCGACCACAGCTCGCCGCCAGCCGCCGGAAGCATCTGGAGGAGATCGCGGAGGCGTGGCTTGCCCGAGTGTGCATAGAGTCCCGTGAGGTGGACAGAGGGATCGCCGGGGATCAGATCGGCGAGCTGCTCCGACTGCTCGTAGGGAATCACGTCGTCGTCGCGTCCGTGCACCACCGTGACGGGGCAGCGGGTCTGCTTGGCCGGGACGTCGCTGTCGAGCCACGCGAGCCCGGTCTTTCCGCGTTGAAGGGCCCGTTCGCAGCGTTCGTCGCCGCCGGGGGCCGTCCCGCAGCCCTGGCGGTAGAGCCGAAGCGCATCGCCCGCGAGGTCTCCTTCCATCCTCGCGGCGACCTCGCGAAATCGACCCTGCTTCATCTCCTGTCGGCCCCACGTTGCCCAGACGTAGCGACGCCAGTGCGCCATCACCCGATCGACGTCCGGGGGAAGGTCTTCGAAGTGGTCCAAGAGGTTCATGAACACCACCGGGCGGTTCAGCGGGTCGTGGGGCCGGTTCGCGGGGCTGTTGTCGAGGGCGACGCCGCCCCGAAGGGCAAAGCGCACCGAAGACCCAAAATCGGCGTACCCGCCAAAGGTGACGAGCTGACCCACTTCGTCCCCCAGGTCCGAAGCGGTGATATGAAGGGCCGGCAACGAGCCGAAGGAGATGCTCACGATGCCGGGTTTGCCGGAGGGGCGGTCCGTCAGGCGAAGAAGCGCCTCGAACGCGGCGCGCGCATCGTCGATCACCTGCGGGCGGACGACGAGCCGGAGGGAGTCTGGAAGGAACGGCGCAAACACCAGCTTTCCCGCTTCGGCGAGCACCCGCGCAAAGCGGTCGAGGCGCGGGTCGTCCGGCCCAAGGTAATGGAGCCCCGGCAATAAGAGCACGCTGGCCATTGGCGCACCGCGGCTCGGGCGGTAGATTCGGGCATCGATCCGCTCCATCGGGCCCGCGATCGTCACCGCACTTCGACGCGTGTGGCGAGGCCATTCGGTCTCCAAGGTCCATGGCCCCAGCCAACGGGCGAGGCGTAGTTCGGCGATGCGGGGGCTCACAGGCTCAGGAAGATCTGGGTCAGGAGCGCGTCCGCCACCAAGATGGCGATCGACACCACGACCACCGACCGGGTGGTCGATTTGCCCACTCCTTCGGTACCGCCGGTCGTCTTGAATCCGAAGTGGCAACCGAGAATCGCGACCAACAAGCCAAAGAATGGAGTCTTGCCAATGCCGCTCGCGAAGTCCTTGAGCGATACCGAGTTGATCGCGGTGCTCAGTAAAAACGGCATCTCGATTCCAAACGTTAGATTGCACACCACCATGGCACTGAGTACGCCAAGGACGAGCGCAAAGCATGCGAGCATCGGCATGATCAGAACGCTCGCAAGGATTCGTGGCGTCACCAGCTTCCGAATCGGGTCCGCCCCGAGTGCGCGAATGGCGTCGATCTGTTCGGTCACCGCCATCGATCCGATCTCTGCGGTCATGCCCGCAGCGATCCGGCTTCCCACCACCAGCGAAGTGAGGGCGGGAGCCAGCTCACGCACTTCCGAAAGGCCAACGATTCGTCCGACGCTGTCTCGAGCCCCGAATCGCTCGAGGGCAAAGGCAAACTGAATCGCCATCACGATCCCCACGAAGATCGCGGTGGCCGCACCGATCGCGAAGCTCCGAACGCCGAGCTGCTCGAGCTGATAGACAAACTCTTTCCACTGAAACTTGGTGGTGAAGAGCGCCCGAAACGCCCGAAGCATGAGGAGGGTCACTTCGCCCGCGTGAACTACGAATCGTTCCAGCCGCTGCGGCGCGCCCAAGAAAAAGCCGGTTCCGCGGCTCATGGTGCGGTGGTCCCGAAGCCGGCGAGAACGGCCTGGTAGCTCGCCTCCGCTTGGGCGAAGCGTTCGTCCGGCGGTGCGACCAGCGAGAGGTCGTACACGCAGCCATCCTTTTTGAGGATGTGGAACACGAGCTCCCTCGCGACGCCGTCGAGGCGGGCGGTCAGATGGGTGCGAAGGGCTTCCCGGCGGTCGAACGGTACGAGTTCCTCCGTCCGGACCTCTCGGTCCGTAAAGCCGATGAGGAGCTGGCCGGTGAGTGCTCGAAGCGGGATGTCGAGGCGGCCATCGCAGCTTGCGTTGACCTGAATCACCGCGCTCAGGCCTTGGTGATGCCACGCCAGATCGTTTTCATCTTCCACCGATAAGCGGCTCCATCCGGAACCTGGATTGCCGACGCGGTAACGTGCTTCGGCGTCGCGATACACGCTTCCGTTTCTGGACTGCCGAAAGTCGCCGCCACCGCAGCTCATAACGAGCCCAAGGACCGCGGCGGGAGCGAAGAGAAGCCATCGAAGCTCGGCGCGGAGGGGGCCGGCCGAATTCAGGCGAAGGAGCATGGCGCTATGATACAAATTCTCCCCTTCGATGGATCAGCTGCCGGGCAAGCACTTTTTGGACCGTCTTCTTCGGGACGGAGTGATCGATGCCGAGGCCCATCGTCAATCTCTCCTCCACGCGCGGCGCATCGGGGAGCACTGCGAAGACGCGCTGGTGGACACTGGAGGCATGACCGAGGCGGACCTTCTGAAGTACAAAGCGAACACCTACCGGACGCGCTTCGTGAGCACGCAAAAGCTCGCCAAGGCGAGCGTCGATCGGTCGCTGCTTCGCATGGTCCCAAAGCGGGTCGCCGACCGAATCCTCGCGTGTCCGATCATGTTCGATCGGGCGAAGCAGCACCTGTCGGTGGTGGCCGGTGACTTCGAAGCGCACGACGTGGTCAAGCAGGTTCAGCTCGTGAGCGGGGTCCGAACCGTCACCGCGTATGTGGCCCGGCCTGCCGCGGTGACCGCGCTTATCCGCAAGCACTACCAGGGCGACATGGCGGCGTTCGCGATGCTCCTTTCCGGGATCGGCGCGCCAGCGGACGCGCAGATGAGCGGCGGGGTCGCTTACTACGACCCGGACAATCGAAAGGATGCGATTCCGCTCGACCTCGGCCCGGACCCGGGCG